>NZ_CALGNQ010000124.1 GCF_937958535.1 uncultured Georgenia sp.
TCGCCTTCTTCGAGGAGGCCTTCGACCGGCCCTACCCGTTCGAGAAGTACGACCAGCTCTTCGTGCCGGAGTTCAACGCCGGCGCGATGGAGAACGCGGGCGCGGTCACCTTCCTGGAGAACTACGTCTTCCGCTCCAAGGTGCCCGAGGCGACGGTGGAGCGCCGCGTCGTCACGATCCTCCACGAGCTCGCCCACATGTGGTTCGGCAACCTTGTGACCATGCGCTGGTGGAACGACCTGTGGCTCAACGAGTCCTTCGCCGAGTACATGTCGACCCTCGCGACCGCCGAGGCCACCCGCTGGCGCGACGCGTGGACGACGTTCTCCTCGCTGGAGAAGTCGTGGGCCTACCGGCAGGACCAGCTGCCCTCCACCCACCCGATCGTCGCCGAGATCCGCGACCTCGAGGACGTCGAGGTCAACTTCGACGGCATCACCTACGCCAAGGGCGCCTCGGTGCTCAAGCAGCTCGTCGCCTGGGTGGGCCGGGAGGCCTTCCTCACCGGCGTCCAGCGCTACTTCGCCAAGCACGAGTGGGGTAACACCGAGCTGCGCGACCTGCTCGTCGAGCTCGAGGCGACGAGCGGTCGCGACCTCACCGCCTGGTCCCGGGTGTGGCTGGAGGAGGCCGGGGTGACCCTGCTGCGGCCCGAGCTCACCACCGACGCCGACGGCGTCATCACCTCCTTCGCCATCACCCAGGAGGTCCCGCCGGAGCACCCGGTCCAGCGCCCGCACCGCCTCGTCATCGGCGGGTACGACGTCGTCGGGCGCGACGGTGCCACCCGCCTCGAGCGCACGGTGCGGGTGGAGACGGACATCGACGGTGAGCGCACCGAGATCCCCGAGCTCGTCGGCACCCGCCGGCCCGACCTCGTGCTCGTCAACGACGAGGACCTCGCCTACGCCAAGGTCCGGCTCGACGAGCAGTCGCTGCGCACCGCCGTCGACCACCTCTCCGGCTTCACCGACTCCCTCGCCCGGTCGCTCGTCTGGGCCGCCGCCTGGGACATGACCCGCGACGGCGAGCTGCCCGCCCGGGAGTACCTCGACCTCGTCCTCGGCAACATCGGCGCGGAGACGGAGTCGACCGTCGTGCTCGTCCTGCTGCGCCAGCTGAGCCTCGCGCTGCGCGCCTACACCGCCCCGGAGAGCCGCGCCGAGCTCACCCCCCGCGTGGTGGACCGGCTGTGGGAGCTGGCCCGCGACGCCGCCCCCGGGTCCGACTCCCAGCTCCAGCTGGTCCGGGCCTTCGCCCACGAGGCGGTCGCCGGCACCCACCTCGACACCGTCGCCGGGCTGCTCGACGGCAGCCTCACCCTCCCGGGCCTCACCGTCGACACCGACCTGCGCTGGGCGCTGCTCACCGCACTGGCCGCCGGCGGGCGCGTCGGCGAGGCGGAGATCGCCGCGGAGTCGCGGCGGGACGCCACCGCCGCCGGGCGCCAGGCCGCCGCCCGCGCCGGGGCGATCATCCCGACCGCGGAGGCCAAGGAGCGGGTGTGGGAGTCGGTCGTCGAGCGTGACGAGCTGCCCAACGCCCTCCAGGACGCCGTCATCGACGGCTTCTCCGACGTCCGCGACCGCTCGCTGCTCGTCCCCTTCGTCGACCGCTACTTCGACTCCCTGGAACGGGTGTGGCGGGAGCGGACGAGCGAGATGGCGCAGAACATCGTCACCGGGATGTACCCCTTCGCCCTCGCCGGCCTGGCCGACGAGCTCGGGGTGGACGTCCTGGCCCGCACCGACGAGTGGCTCGCCGCGCACCCCGACGCCCCACCGGCGCTGCGGCGCCTGGTGAGCGAGGACCGCGACGCCGTCCGGCGGGCGCTGGCCGCGCAGCAGACCGACCGCGCGGCGCAGCGGTGAACGCCGCCCTGCCCGCCCTGGTCGCCCCGCTCCGCACGATCGGGCGGCGGACGTTCGACTTCTCCCGGCGGGTGGCCGTCATGGCGATCGTCAACCGCACCCCGGACTCCTTCTGGGACCGCGGGGCGACGTTCGCGCTGGACCACGCCGTGAGCGCCGCGCTCACCGCGGTGGACGACGGCGCGGACTGGGTCGACGTGGGCGGCGTCCCCTTCTCCCCCGACACCCCGGCGGTGAGCGTGGCCGAGGAGATCGACCGGGTCGTCCCCCTGGTCGCGGCGATCGCCGAGCGCAGCGACGTCGTCATCTCCGTCGACACCACCCGGGCACCGGTCGCGGCCGCCGCGATCGAGGCCGGCGCGAGCGTCGTCAACGACACCAACGGCGCCCGCGACCCCGAGATGGTCGAGCTGCTGAGCGAGGGCCGGGCATCCGTCGTCGTCACCCACTCCGTGGCCCCGCCGCACGTCCACCTGCCCCGGCCGCAGTACACCGACGTCGTCGCCGAGGTCGTGGCGTTCCTCCGCGAGCGGGTGGACACGCTGACCGCGGCCGGGGTGCCCGCCGAGCGACTCTTCATCGACCCCGGGCCGGACCTCAACAAGAACACCGTGCACACGCTGGAGCTCCTGCGCCGGCTGCCCGAGGTTGCCGCCATCGGGCTGCCGCTGCTCGCGGCCGTGTCGAACAAGGACTTCATCGGCGAGACGCTCGACCGCCGCCCCGCGGACCGGCTCCCCGGCACCCTCGCCGCCACGACCCTGGCCGTGGCCGCCGGGGCGCGCGTGGTGCGCACCCACCAGGTCGCCCCGACGGTGGACGCCGTGCGGCTCACCGAGGCGGTCCTCGGGCTGCGCGAGCCGGCCTACCTGCGGCACAACATGTGAGGGGCCGTGCTGGACGCTGAGGAGATCCTGCGGGCCTACGACCGTCCCGACCGCGGCCGGCGCTGGGTCCGGGCGAACTTCGTCGCGAGCCTCGACGGGGCCGCCACCCACGACGGACGGTCCGGGCCCTTCGGGGACCCCGAGGACCAGCAGGTGCTGCGCCTGCTGCGCCGGCTCGCCGACGTCGTCGTCGTCGGTGCCGGCACCGTGCGGGTCGAGGGCTACGGCGGCCTGGGACTGGACGACACCGACGTCGCCTGGCGCCGCGCGCGCGGGCTGAGCGACCTGCCGCCGCTCGCCGTCGTCTCCTCGGCGCTCGACCTCGAGCCGGAGGCCGACGTGTTCGGCGCGCCGGGCCCCCGCCCGATCCTCCTCACGCACGCCGCCGCACCGCCCCGGCGCCAGCAGCGCCTGGCGGCCGTCGCCGACGTCCTCGTCTGCGGGGAGGAGGCGGTCGACCCGGTCCGGATGCTCACCGAGCTCGAGGCCCGCGGGATGCACCAGGTGCTCACCGAGGGCGGGCCGCGGCTGTTCGGCGCCCTGGTGGAGGCCGACGTCGTCGACGAGCTGTGTCTCAGCGTGTCACCCGCGCTCGTCGCCGGGGACGCCACCCGCATCGCCCGCAGCGACCACGCCGTCATGCGGCGGATGCGGCTCGGGCACGTCCTGCGCGGGCGGGAGGTCCTCTTCCTCCGCTACGAGCGAGCCCGCTGACGGGCTGCAGCCCGACCTGCGACCTCCCGCCCGCCGGCCACGTCCGCCCGGCCGTGCCCGTGCCCACCCGCGCGGCCCGGGCCACCGCGGGCACGCCGGTCAGTCGCGCGGGGCGAGCTCGGTGAGGTCGGCGACCACGGCGTCGGCGCCGGCAGCCGCGAGCTCGTCGACCCCGAGGCTCGTCGTCACCCCGACGACGAAGCCCACGCCGGCCGTCCGCGCGGAGGTGAGACCGGCCAGGGAGTCCTCGGCAGCCAGGCAGGCGGTCGTGGCGACCCCGAGCCGCTCGGCGCCGAGGAGGAAGGGGTAGGGCTCGGGCTTGCCGACGGGCGTGTCCTCGGCGGTGACGAGGCGCAGCCCGAGGTCGGCGACGCCGAGGAGCTGGAGGGCGAGCTCGGCCCAGTCACGGAACGCCGAGGTCACGAGCGCCACCGGCAGCCCCTGCTCGCGCCAGCCGCGGATCGCGTCCGCGGCGCCGGGTACCGGGACGGGCGGGTTGGCGGCCGGGTCGACGTGCGCGATGACGCCCTCGGTGAGGGTCACCGGGTCCTCCCCGCGCCACGGGCCGTCGATGAGGGCGAAGGACTCGTAGCCCCGCCGGCCCATGAACCGGCGGATGACGTGGTCCGGGACGTCCCATCCGCGGGAGGCGAAGTAGGAGGCGAAGGCGGCCCGCTGCATCGGCTCGGAGTCCACCAGCGTGCCGTCGAGGTCGAGGAGCACGGCGGCACCGGGGCGGCGCAGGAACGTGCCGACCCGGTGCCGGAGGTGCTGGGAGGCGGTCACTCCCACGTGAAGAGCTCGTCCCCGGCGGCGACGTGGCCACCGGGCTCGACCGCGAGGGTCAGCGCCTCCTGGGTCGCCTCGAGCGCGACGACGGGGCTCACCGGTGAGCGCCCGCCCTCCTTGACGTCCGCGGGGTGCCAGCTGACCAGCCGCTGGCCGGCCGTCACGGCGTCCTTCTCCTGGGCGTGCAGGGTGAAGCCCTCACCCCCGAGCTGGACGGTGTCCAGGCCGAGGTGGACGAGCACCCCCTTGCCCTCCTCGGTCAGGAGGACGAACGCATGCGGGTGCAGCTTGGCGACGGTGCCGGCCACCGGCGCCACGACGTGGACCTCGCCCTCGCCGTCGGGGTCGATCGCGATGCCCGGGCCGACGATGGACCCGGCGAAGACCGGGTCCGGCACGTCGGCCATCGCGACGACGGTGCCCGCGACGGGGGCGAGGACCCGCACCGTCACCGAAGGTCCTCGATGTCCTCGACGATGTTGTCCGCCTCGGGACCGACGACGACCTGGACGGCAGTGCCCTGCTGGACGACGCCGAAGGCGCCGGCGGCGCGCAGCGCGGCCTCGTCCACCTTGCTCGCGTCCTCGACCTCCACGCGGATCCGGGTGATGCACGCCTCGAGGTCGACGATGTTCGCGTCGCCACCGAGGGCCGCGAGGATGGACTCCGCCTTGCTCATGTTCTGCTCCTCATCCACGGCCGCGGCCGTATGGTCGATGACGGGCGCGCGGTGCGCCGTCGCGTAGGGAAACCTTAACTGGTCCAGACGAGCTGGGGGTGCGGCGGTGTCATACCTCGTCGGCCACCTGCCAGACGTCCTCGCTGAGCTCGGCGAGCAGCGAGTCGAGCTCCGGTCCGACGACGACCTGGACGACGTGCCCGCGCTGCAGCGAGCCGTGGGCCCCGGCCGCCCGCAGGGCGTCCGGGTCGACCTGGCCGGGGTCCTCGACCTCGACCCGCAGGCGGGTGACGCACGGCTCCAGCTCACGGATGTTGTCGATGCCACCGAGCCCGGCCAGGATCGCATTGATGTCCTTCACGCCATCCCCTCCTCGGGTTGCGCTGCTGTCTGGGACGACCGCCGGGACGCCACCAGGCGCCGTCGTGAGGGTACGAGGGTCGGGCCAGGGGCACTGACCGGTACCCACAACGAGTATCGGTCACCGCGGTAGATCGAGACCGCATAGTCGACGGCGAGGTCGCCACTGAAGGTGCGCCGGCGGATGCGCAGGCCCGCCGACCCGGCGGCGATGCCCAGGTGCCCGGCGACCTCGGGCTCCAGCTGGACCGCCTCGATGGTGTCCTCCCCCCAGGTGGGGGCCAGGCCCCGGGCGGTGAGCGACTCGTACACGCTGGGGTGGGCCTCCCCGTCGAGCAGCCCGGGCACCAGCCCCACCGGGACCCAGTTCTCCTCCACCGCCATCGGCAGCCCGTCCGCCAGCCGCAGCCGGCGCAGGTAGTACACCTCCACACCGGTGGGCAGGTCGAGCGCGTCGGCCACCGGGTGGGGCGCCGTCGTCCGCTCGGCGGCGAGCACCCGCAGGGAGGGCTCCAGGCCCCGGCGGCGCATCTCCTCGGGGAAGGAGACGAGCCGCAGCTGGAGATCGACCTTCGGTTGGGCGACGAAGGTGCCGCGTCCCTGGACCCGCTCGAGCAGCCCCTCCACGACGAGGGCGTCCACCGCCTGGCGGACGGTCATCCGCGACACCTTGAACTGCTCGCACAGCTCCCGCTCCGAGGGGATGGCCTGCCCCACCGCCAGGCCGTCGGCGATGAGCCCGCGCAGGTGGTCACGGACGGTCAGGTACTTCACGACCACCCCTCCTCAGCCGCATCCGATCGTGACCTTTCCGCGCCGCGCCACGCCCCGCCGGTTCTTGACACACGCGATCATATGGCGATCTAGTATGCACAACTGGTCCAGACATCCTTCACGGGACGTCCACAGACCCGTCTGGACCGGGCGCACCGCCCGGGCCGCAACGTTCGCGACGGTCCACCGTCGCTCTCGACGAGGAGCCTGACGTGACAGCAGCCACCGCCGGCGCCGGCTCGGCCCCGGCTCAGAAGGAAAAGAAGCCCATCCCCGGCTTTGCCCAGCTCCAGCGTGTAGGGCGCTCCCTCATGCTGCCCATCGCCTCGCTGCCGGCAGCGGGAATCCTGCTGCGGCTCGGCCAGCCCGACATGCTCGGCGCCGACGGCGTCGCCGGCTGGCGCGGCATGGGCTGGGTCCAGCCCGTCGCCGACGTCTTCGGCGCCGCCGGCAACGCCCTGTTCGCCAACCTCGCCCTCCTCTTCGCCGTGGGTGTGGCGGTCGGCTTTGCCCGCCGGTCCGACGGCTCGACCGCGCTCGCCGCGGTGATCGGCTACCTCGTGCTCACCGAGGTGCTCAAGGTGCTGGCCCCGATGAACGCGCCGTGGGGCGGCACCTTCGGGGCGGGCGAGCCGGGTGAGGAGACGATCAACTACGGCGTCCTGGGCGGCATCGTCATCGGTATCGTCGCCGCCCTGCTCTACCAGCGGTACTACCGCATCAAGCTCCCGCCCTACCTCGCGTTCTTCGGCGGGCGCCGCTTCGTCCCGATCATCACGGCCTTCACCTCGGTGTTCGTCGCCGTCGTCTTCGCCTTCGTCTACCCGGTGTTCGACACCGTCATCACCGGCTTCGGCGAGTGGGTGACCAACCCCGGCAACACGGTGCTCGGCGGCTTCGTCTTCGGCACGGTCAACCGCCTGCTCATCCCCTTCGGCCTGCACCACCTGCTCAACAACCTGCCGTGGTTCCAGTTCGGCAGCTTCACCGACCCGGACACCGGCGAGGTCGCCCACGGCGACATCTTCCGGTTCTTCGCCGGTGACCCGACGGCCGGCGCCTTCATGACCGGCTTCTTCCCGATCATGATGTTCGCCCTCCCGGCCGCGGCCCTCGCCATCTGGCACACCGCCAAGCCGGGTCGCCGCAAGGCCACCGGTGGGGTCATGGTCTCCGTGGCCCTGACGGCGTTCCTCACCGGTATCACCGAGCCGCTGGAGTTCGCCTTCGCCTACGTGGCGTTCCCGCTCTACGTCGTGCACGCACTGCTCACCGGGAGCTCGCTGGCCCTGATGAACGCGCTGGAGTACCGCAGCGGGTTCACCTTCTCCGCAGGTGCCATCGACTTCCTGCTCAACTTCAACATCGCGACGCAGCCGCTGATGATCGTCGTCTTCGGGCTGGTCTACGGCGTCATCTACTACTTCCTCTTCCGCTTCATCATCACGAGGTTCAACCTCCGCACCCCGGGCCGCGAGGACGAGGGGGACGGTGGGGCGGTCGCCCCGTCGGTCTTCGACGAGGCGCAGGAGGCCGCTGCCGTCTCCACCGGCAAGCGTGCCGCCGAGGAGGAGGCCGCACGCGAGACCCGCGCCAGGGGCGACCGCACCTAGCCCCCCGCGCACGGCTCACCTGACGGGCCCCGGCACACCGTGCCGGGGCCCTTCGGCTGCCGGGCGCCGGGGCGTTGCGACGTGTCGGGCAGGTGTGCGCCGGGGTCAGGGGCGGCGGGGCATGAGCTCGCGCACGACGCCGAGCAGGGAGCGCAGGCGCGCGATGTCCGGCAGGTCCTCGACGAGGACGACGTTCTCCGAGCCGTCGGCGAGCGGCAGCTTCCAGTTCGGGTACTCGGTGTCCGTGCCGGGCTGGTTCTGGGCGCGCCGCTCCCCCACCGCGTCGGTCAGCGCGACGCCGACCAGCCGGGAGGGGGTGAGGGTGATGTAGGCGTGCAGCGCCTCGACGAGCTGGCGCTCGGTGGGGTTGTCCGGCAGCAGGTCGTACTCGCGCAGCCGGGCGACCATCCGCTCCCGCTCCCGGCGGGCCTCCGCCCGCACGATCGGCGCCGCCTCGGTGAGCAGGCCGAGCCGCTCGCGCAGGTCGACGTGCTCCTCGGCGAGGTAGCCGGCGGTCGGTGGCAGGTCGTGGGTGTTGATCGTGGCCAGGACGAGCTCTCGGTACTCCTCGGGCCGCAGCGGCTCACCGTCGGCGTCCTTCTCGAACCAGAGGACCGACGTGCCGAGCACACCCCGCTCGGCCAGGTAGTCACGCACCCACGGCTCCACCGTGCCGAGGTCCTCCCCGATGACGATCGCCCCGGCCCGGTGCGCCTCGAGCAGGAGCACCCCGACCATCGCCTCGTGGTCGTAACGGACGTAGGTGCCCTCCCCGGGGCTCGCGCCGTCGGGGATCCACCAGAGCCGGAACAGGCCGAGGATGTGGTCCACGCGCAGCGCGCCGGCATGGCGCAGCACGGTGCGGAGCATGTCCCGGAAGGGGGCGTAGCCGGCGCGGGCCAGGCCGTCCGGCCGCCACGGCGGCTGGGACCAGTTCTGGCCCTGCTGGTTGTACATGTCCGGCGGCGCGCCGACGCCGATGCCGACCGCCAGCGTGTCCCGCATCGCCCACGCGTCCGCGCCACTGGGATGCACACCGACGGCGAGGTCGTGCATCACCCCGATGGCCATGCCGGCCTCGCGGGCCGTGCGCTGGGCGGCCGCCAGCTGGGTGTCGGCCACCCACTGCAGCCACACGTAGTAGTCGACGCGGTCGGCGAGCTCCACGCGCGCCCGGTACACCGCCGGTGAGGAGAGGTCGTCGAGCTCGGCGGGCCACTCGGCGCCCTCGTACCGCTCGGCCAGGGCGCACCACAGGGCGAAGTCCTCCAGGCCCTGCCCCTGCTCGGCCCGGAAGGCGTCGAGCTGACGCTGCCGGGCCGGCGAGCGCCCGGCGGCGTAGATGACCTCCAGCGCCTGCCGCTTGGCCGACCACGCGGCGTCGCGGTCGATCGGCCCCGGGTCGGTGGCGGCGGCGCGCACCTCCTCGGCAGCCCACTCCACCAGGGCCCGCTGCGGGCCGGGCAGGTAGGCGCACTCCCGGATGTCCTCCGGGCGGATGTACAGCGGGTTGACGAACCGGCGCGTCACCGGCAGGTAGGGCGAAGGGGTCATCGGCCCGACCGGCTCGGCCGCGTGCAGCGGGTTGATGAGGAGGAAGTCGGCACCCTGCTCACCGAACAGGCTGCCCAGCTCGGCGAGGTCGGCGAGGTCACCCACCCCCCAGGAGGTCCGGGAACGCACCGAGTACAGCTGGGCCATGACGCCCCAGGCACGCTCGGGCAGACCGGGCGGCGGGCTGAGGACGGCGGGCGTGACGGCGAGCGTGCAGCGGGCCGCCTCGCGTCCGTCGACGACGGCGACGAGCTCGTGCCAGCCCAGCGGCAGGTCCCCGGGCAGCCGGAAGGTGGCCCGCCCGGTCCGCACCCCGTCGACCATGCGCGGGTTGACCCACACCGGGAGCTGGGTGAGCTCACGGGTGCCGCCGTCCTCCAGGTCGACACGGACCGTCACCGCCGAGCCGTCGGGGATGTGGACGGGCAGCTGCTCCTCCCGGCCTTCCCGGAGGACGACGCTGGGCGGCAGCACCGCCCGCCACGGGGCCAGCTCGACGTCCGCGAGGGCGGCTGCGACGTCGTCCTCGGTCTCGACGGTGACGCCGAGGGCGGCCAGGACGGCGCGGATGGTGCGGGCGGGGACGATCCGCTGCGTCCCCGTGTAGTCCCAGAACTCCGTGGCCACCCCGTGCGCCGCGGCAAGCCGCTGGAGAGCCTCGCTCGGAAGGTCTGCACCCTGCGCGAACGGCGGTGTGGTGTTCACGTGCTCAGCTGCTCCTCGCTGGTCTCGACGGCGTCGGGCCCCTCTCGCGTGATCTTGCCAGACGGGCGCGCGCCCCCGCGCCCCGACTCCGGCGTGCCCCGGTTGCACCGGACGATATTGTCGGGTTGACCCGGACCGAGCATCCGACGCCCCGCCGGCGGAGCACCGCCGAGCGAGGGCACACAATAGGACAGCATGGCACCACGTGACGGGAGCACCCACCTTGAGCACTGAGCACGCCAACCCCACCCAGGTCCGTGGCATCGGCGTGAGCCCGGGACGGGCCGCGGGCCCGGTGGCCCAGCTCGCCGGTGCCATCCCTCCACCGGCCCCGGACGAGCGGCTCTCCGTCGACGCGGACGTCGAGGCGGCTGCCGCCTCCGTCGCCACACACGCGCGCGCCGTCGCCGACGGCCTCAACGCCTCCGCGGAGGCCGCTGAGGGCGAGGCCGCCGAGATCCTGGCGACCACCGCCCAGATGGCCGCCGACCCCACCCTCGTCGACGCCGCCCAGGCCAAGGTGCGCGAGGAGCGCAAGACCCCGGCGCTGGCCGTCTGGGAGGCGGCCGACAGCGTCGTCGAGCAGCTCACCGCGCTCGGTGGCTACATGGCCGAGCGGGCCCGCGACGTCCGGGACGTGCGCGACCGCCTCGTCGCCAGCCTCCAGGGGCTGCCCATGCCGGGCATCCCGCAGCGCGAGGAGCCGTTCGTGCTCGTCGCGCTCGACCTCGCACCGGCCGACACCGCCCTCCTCGACCCGGCGAAGGTGCGTGCCATCGTCACCGCCGAGGGCGGCCCCACCTCCCACACCGCGATCCTCGCCCGCTCGCTCGGGATCCCGGCGGTGGTCGGCGCCGCGGGCGTCCTCGACGTGCTCGAGGAGGGCCGCCTCGTCCTCGTCGACGGTGCCGCGGGCACGGCCACGCTGGACCCCAGCCCGGAGGAGATCGCGGCCGCGGAGGCCCTCTCCGCCCAGGTACGGGTCTTCGACGGCGAGGGCCGCACGAGCGACGGCCACCGTGTCCAGCTGCTCGCCAACGTCGGTGAGCCGGCCGGCGCGGCGAAGGCCGCCGAGGCGGGTGCGGAGGGCGTGGGGCTGTTCCGCACCGAGTTCTGCTTCCTCGACCGTGCCGACGAGCCGAGCATCGCCGAGCAGGTCAAGGAGTACCGCAAGGTGCTGGCCGCCTTCCCGGGCAAGAAGGTCGTCGTGCGCACCCTGGACGCCGGCGCCGACAAGCCGATGCCGTTCCTCACCGACACCGCCGAGCCCAACCCGGCGCTCGGGGTGCGGGGCCTGCGGACCTCCTGGCGCAACCCGAAGATCCTCGACAACCAGCTCGCCGCGATCGCCGAGGCGGCCGCGGCGGAGAGCGCCGAGGTGTGGGTGATGGCCCCGATGATCGCCACCGTCGACGAGACCGAGGAGTTCGTCGCCGCGTGTGCCAAGCACGGGCTGGACACCGCCGGGGTCATGGTCGAGGTGCCGGCCGCGGCGCTGATGTCCGGGCCGATCCTCGCTCGGGCCGCCTTCGCCTCCATCGGCACCAACGACCTCACCCAGTACACGATGGCCGCCGACCGGCTGCTCGGCTCGCTGGCGTCGCTGTCCGACGCCTTCCACCCGGCGGTGCTGCGCATGGTCCAGGAGACCTGTCGCGGCGGTGACCAGCAGGGCCGCCCGGTGGGGGTGTGCGGAGAGGCAGCGGCCGACCCGGCGATCGCCGTCGTCCTCGTCGGCCTCGGCGTCTCCTCGCTGTCGATGTCGCCGCGCTCCCTCGCCGACGTGGCCGCCGTGCTCGAGGCCACCACCCTGCAGCGCTGCCGCGAGATCGCCCAGCTCGCCCTCGGCGCGGAGTCCGCCGAGCAGGCGCGTGCCCTGGTGCGCGGCCAGCTGCCCGTCCTGGAGGAGCTCGGCCTGTGACCACCCGCCGCACCGACGAGGTCACCGCCTACCAGGCAATGGGCGGCCGCGCGACGTTCGAGCGCCTGGTCCGCCGCTTCTACGAGGGGGTGCGCACCGACGACGTCCTGGCCCCGATGTACCCGCAGGACGACTGGGACGGCGCCGTCGAGCGCCTGACGATGTTCCTCGAGCAGTACTGGGGCGGCCCCACCACCTACTCCGAGACCCGCGGCCACCCGCGGCTGCGGATGCGGCACATGCCCTACGCCGTGACGCCGCTGGCACGCGACCGCTGGCTGCACCACATGCGCGCCGGTGTCGACGAGCTCGACCTGCCCGAGGACCTCGAGGCGCTGCTCTGGGACTACCTCCAGCGCGCCGCCTTCTCCCTGGTCAACACGATGGAGACACCGTGACCTCCACCCTCCCGGACGCCGGCGAGCCGACGGAGGCGCTGCTCTCGACGATCTCGCTCCTGGAGCTGGAGCGCACCGGGCACGACACGTGCACCGGCCGGTCCCACGACCACCCCAACGGGCGGGTGTACGGCGGGCAGGTGCTCGCCCAGGCCATCGTCGCCGCCGCCCAGACCGTCGCCGACGCGGGCCTGCCCGCCCCGCGCCTCCCCCACTCGGTGCACGGCTACTTCCTGCGCCCGGGCCGGCTCGACCAGCCGATCACCTTCGAGGTCGAGCGGATGCGCGACGGCGGGTCCTTCAGTGCCCGGCGCACCCACGCGATCCAGGACGGCAAGCCGATCCTGTCGATGATCACCTCCTTCCAGGAGGTGCAGGAGGGGCTGGAGCACGCCCAGCGTCCGCCGCAGGTGCCCGGCCCGGAGGAGCTGGAGAGCTCGGCAGACATCTTCGCCCGCTACGACCACCCGGCTGCCGAGTTCTACGCCCGCAACGGCGCCTTCGACATCCGTCACGTCGAGGGGGCGATCTACGTCCCCCTCGGTCGGTCGCCGCTCAGCCGGCAGGCGCTGTGGATGCGCTCCCGCGGCCGCGTCGACGGCGACCAGCTGCTCCACCGGGCGCTGCTCGCCTACGCCTGCGACCAGGTCATGCTCGAGCCGGTGCTGCGCCGTCACGAGCTGGGCTGGACCTCCCCCGGCCTGTCGGTGGCCAGCCTCGACCACGCGATGTGGTGGCACCGCGACGTGCGCGTGGACGACTGGCTGCTCTACGTGCAGGACGCCCCGAGCGCCCAGGGCGGACGCGGGCTGGGCATCGCCAAGGTCTACAACACCTCCGGTGAGCTCGTCGCGACCCTCGCCCAGGAGGGCATGGTCCGCGTCCACACCGACACCTGACCGCGCCCCGTCGCCGGCGGGCGGGCAACGCCCGTGACACCCGGCCACGCCCCGGCGACGCCGGCCCTGGACGGGCGGGAACGCCCCGGTCCCGTGACACTTGGGACGTGAGGGATGCACGGTGAGACTGCGCAAGGTCAGCGTCGACAGCCCCGGTCTCGGGCGGCGTCGCGCGGGGAAGGGCTTCGTCTACCTCGACCCGGACGGTCGGCGGGTGGACGACCCGGAGCTGCTCGCGCGCTGCCGGGCGCTGGTCATCCCGCCGGCGTGGCAGGAGGTATGGATCTGCCCGGACCCCGCGGGGCACATCCAGGCCGTGGGGACCGACGACGCCGGACGGCGCCAGTACCTGTACCACGAGCTGTGGCGGCAGCGCCGGGACCGGGCCAAGCACCGGCACGTGCTCGAGGTCGCCGAGCAGCTGCCCGGCGCGCGGGCCCAGGTGGCCGAGCACCTGGCCCTGGGCCGGCTCACCCGGGAGAAGGCACTCGCGGTCGCCTTCCGGCTCCTCGACCGTGGGGCGTTCCGCATCGGCGGCGAGGCGTACGCCGCCCGCCACGAGACCTACGGGCTGGCGACGCTGCGCAAGGACCACCTGCGGATCACCGGCGACGGCACGCTGACCTTCCGCTACCGCGCCAAGTCCGGGCTGGAGCAGCTGCTCGAGCTGCGCGACGAGGACCTCCTGTCCCCGCTCACCACGCTGCGGCGCCGCCGCGGCGGCGGGGTGGAGCTGCTCGCCTACCGCAACGGCCGCGGCTGGGTGGACCTGTCCACCTCCGACGTCAACGGCTACATCAAGGACCTCCTCGGGCCGGACGCGAGCGCCAAGGACTTCCGCACGTGGCGCGGGACGGTGCTCGCCGCGGTGAGCCTGGCCCGGGCGGAGGACGTGACGACGGCGCGCCGGCGGCAGGCGGCGGTGCGCGAGGCGGTCAAGCGGGTGGCCGCCGACCTGGGCAACACCCCCGCAGTGAGCCGGGCCTCCTACATCGACCCGCAGGTCATCGACGCCTTCGAACGCGGGCAGACCATCCCGTCCGACGCGGCCGGGCCGGACGAGGTGACCACCCGCACCGACCTCGCCCCCGCCGAGCGCGCCGTGCTCGAGCTGCTCTCCTGACGCACTCCACACCGCGGCCCGTATCGTGGACCGGTACCTCGGCCGGGCGCAGGACAGGGAGTGAGGATGGGACGCAGGCTGCTCGCCACAGCGGCGGCCGCGGCGGCGCTCCTCGGCGCCGTCCCCGCCGCCGCGACACCCGCGTCCGAGGTACCGCACGCTCCCGCCGCGGTGACCGGCCCAGCGGCCGTGACAGGCGTCGCTCCGACCGCCCGGGACATCGCGTCCGACGGCCGGTGGGTGCAGCCCACGGCCACCCACCCCCTGCTCTCCATCCGCGGCGAGGACAACGCCGCGGGCCAGGTCTTCGTCGCCGGTGACGACGCGCTCGACCGGGTCGGGGCGTGGGTGGTCAGCCGTGCGACCACCGGCAGCGTCACCGCCTCCGTGCGCACCCGCGTGGACGACCCGCGGACCCAGCTCGCGGCCGCGACCGTGGACCTGGGCGCACGTGGCGGCTCGGGCGAGGGCTGGTTGGAGTTCGACCTCGGCGGACTGCCGGTCGACCCGGGTGAGGAGTACGCGCTCGTACTGCGGGCCGACGGCACCGACGGTGCCGTCGAGTGGTGGGGCACCCGCTCCCCGGTCGACGGCGCGCTGCCCAGCTGGGGCTACGACGCCACCTACTGGGGCGGCTGGGCCGAGTACGGCACCGGTCGGGCCGCCCGCTTCACCGACTGGCACCTGGCCTTCTACGTCGACGACGCCCTCGCCCCCGGCGGCTGTGCCGTGCTCAACCGCTGCTGGCGGCACCTGCCCGCCGAGCAGCTCGGAGTCCACCCGGCGGGGCTGGTCGGCACGCCGGGGCGTCCACACGCGCTGTCCGCCTTCGAGACGGCGGGCGCCCGGTACCTGCCCGGCTCCTCCGTGCTCGAGCTCGCCGACGGCAGCTGGCTGTACCTGCCCGAGGGCGCGCAGGAGCCGGTGGTCGTCCCCGCCGGACATCCGGAGGCGCTGGCACAGGTCGAGGAGAGCCGCGCGTGGCTGAGCAGCGGCACGGTACCCGGTCGCACCCCCGCCGAGCGGGAGCTCGCCGAGCGGGCGCTGCTCGACCTGCGGCTGCTGCTCCAGGACGACGGCGCGGTCGCCGCGGCCTGGCACACCATCTGGAAGTACTCCTGGCCGCGGGACTCGGCGTTCACCGCCGTCGCCTTCGCGCACGCCGGCTTCCCGGAGGAGGCCTACCGGATCCTGCGCTTCACCGCGGGGACCCAGCGCGCGGACGGCACCTGGGAGGCCCGCACGCACCTCGACGGCTCCGGGCCGCCGGACGACCGGCCCTGGCAGCTGGACGCCAACGGCTGGGTGCCCTGGGCCACCTGGCAGTACCTCCAGACCGTCCCCGGCCCCGAGCAGGAGCAGGCGCTCGTCGAGCTCTACCCCACCGTCCGTGCTGCCGCCGACTACGCCGCCGACGTCCTGGACGAGAACGGCGTCCCGCCGGCGCGGCCGGACTACTGGGAGAGCGGCTACCCGGCACCCAACCTCGGCACCGCGGCACCGCTGCTCGCGGGGCTGCGCGCCGCGGCGGCCACCGCGGTCCTCGCCGGGCAGGACGCGGACGCCGCCCGCTGGAGCGCCGCGGCGGACCACCTGCAGCGGGGGATCGACCTGTCCTTCGGGACGATCGGCTACCAGCGCACCGTCGTCGACGGCAGCGGCAGGGACTCCGCCGTCACGTGGCTGGCGCCGCCGTTCAACCGGGCGACGGACACCGTCCGGGCCGAGCTGGTCACGACGTGGGACGTGCTCGTCCAGGAGACCGGCGGGGTGCAGCCCGGCGAGCGCTGGGGCGACGACATGACGTGGACGCCGGAGACGATGTTCTTCGCCCTGGCCTGGGCGAACGACGGGCAGACCGCGCGGGCGGAGGAGCTCCTCGCGTGGCTGGACGCGCACCGCACGGCAGTGGGTGCCTTCCCCGAGAAGGTCAGTCCCGAGGGGCACCCGGCCGCGGTGGCGACGCTCGGGTGGACGGCGTCGCTCGCCGTCCTCACGCTCGCCTCCCTCGACGAGCCGCTGCCCGTCCCGCCGGCGGGTGAGGGGGCGGCCCCGGTCGGGCACGCAGCTTCGGCACGGGCGGCAGGGGCTCAGGGCAGCGGGACCGCCGGGACGGGAGGACTCGCCGCCCTCGCCCTCGTCCTGGGCGCGCCGGCCGCTCTCGCGGGCCTCACCGTCCTCGCCCGCCGAGCGCGGAGCCGCCCCGCCGCGTGACGGCCGCCCGCCGACGGGCGGTCAGCGCCGCGCGCGCCGGCGGAAGGCCACCGGCTCGTCGAGGAGCTCGCTCCACGCGGCGCGCTCCTCCTCGGTGATCCGGCGGGGACGGCCGGTCGCGGCGTCGACGAGGACCAGCGTGGTCATGGCGCGCACCGCCGGACCGTCGGCGCCGGGGACCTCGTAGCAGATGTCGAGGCTCGCCCCACCCATCCGCGCCAGCCACAGCTGCACCTCGACCGGCTCGGTGGAGTACCCCAGCGGGGCGAGGTACTCGATCTCCAGGTGGGCGATGAGGGTGGCGGTCTCGCCGCCCGGGCCGGCGGGGAGCTTGCCCCCGCCGGCCGGCGCGTCGGACCAGAAGGCCGCGATCCGGGCCTCCTCCAGGAGCGTGACGACCGCCGCGTTGTTGACGTGCCCGTAGCCGTCGATATCCGACCAGCGGACGGTGACCGGTACCGTCAGCCGGGCCATCAGCTGCGGGTGAGCTTGCGGTAGGTCATCCGGTGCGGACGGGCCGCCTCCGGGCCGAGCCGCTCGACCTTGTTCTCCTCGTAGGCGGCGAAGTTGCCCTCGAACCAGTACCACTTCGCCGGGTTCTCCTCGGTGCCCTCCCACGCGAGGATGTGGGTGGCGACGCGGTCGAGGAACCAGCGGTCGTGGGAGACGACGACGGCGCAGCCGGGGAAGTTGAGCAGCGCGTTCTCCAGCGAGCCGAGGGTCTCGACGTCCAGGTCGTTGGTCGGCTCGTCGAGCAGGAGCAGGTTGCCGCCCTGCTTGAGGGTGAGCGCGAGGTTGAGGCGGTTGCGCTCACCGCCGGAGAGCACGCCGGCCGGCTTCTGCTGGTCCGGGCCCTTGAACCCGAACTGGGAGACGTAGGCGCGGGAGGGGATCTCCACCTTCCCGACCTGGATGAAGTCGTGTCCGTCGGAGACGACCTCCCACAGCGTCTTGTTCGGGTCGATGCCCTCGCGGGACTGGTCGACGTAGGAGATCTTCACCGTCTCGCCGACCTTGAGCTCACCGCCGTCGAGCGGCTCCAGCCCGACGATCGTCTTGAAGAGCGTGGTCTTGCCGACGCCGTTCGGGCCGATGACACCGACGATGCCGTTGGGCGGCAGCGAGAAGGACAGCCCGTCGATGAGCTTGCGGTCCCCGAAGCCCTTCTCCAGGTTCTTCGCCTCGATGACCACCGAGCCCAGGCGCGGGCCCGGCGGGATCTGGATCTCCTCGAAGTCGAGCTTGCGCATGCGCTCGGCCTCGGCGGCCATCTCCTCGTAGCGCTGGAGACGGGCCTTGGACTTGGCCTGGCGGCCGCGGGCGCTGGAGCGCACCCACTCCAGCTCCTCCTTGAGGCGCTTCTGGAGCTTGGCGTCCTTCTTGCCCTGGACCTCGAGACGGGCGGCCTTCTTCTCCAGGTAGGTGGAGTAGTTGCCCTCGTAGGGGTAGAGCCGGCCGCGGTCGACCTCGGCGATCCACTCGGCGACGTGGTCGAGGAAGTAGCGGTCGTGGGTGATGGCGATGACGGCGCCGGGGTACTTGGCCAGGTGCTGCTCGAGCCAGAGCACCGACTCGGCGTCCAGGTGGTTGGTGGGCTCGTCGAGCAGGAGCAGGTCGGGCTGCTCGAGGAGGAGCTTGCACAGCGCCACGCGGCGACGCTCACCACCGGACAGCACCGACACGTCGGCGTCCGGCGGGGGCAGCCGCAGCGCGTCCATGGCCTGCTCGAGCTGGGAGTCCAGGTCCCACGCACCGGCGGCGTCGATCTCCGCCTGGAGCTTGCCCATCTCCTCCATGAGGGCGTCGAAGTCGGCGTCCGGGTCGGCCATCTGCTCGCCGATCTCGTTGAACCGGTCGAGCTTGGCCTTGATGTCGGCCACACCCTCCTGGACGTTCTCCAGGACGTTCTTCTCCTCGTTCAGCGGGGGCTCCTGCAGGAGGATGCCCACCGTGTAGCCCGGGCTCAGCCGCGCCTCACCGTTGGAGGGCTGGTCCAGCCCGGCCATGATCTTGAGGATGGTCGACTTGCCGGCACCGTTGGGGCCGACCATGCCGATCTTGGCGCCCGGCAGGAAGGCCATCGTGACGTCGTCGAGGATGACCTTGTCACCGTGCGCCTTGCGCGCCTTGACCATCGAGTAGATGTACTCGGCCACAACACTCCCAAGTGCTCGAGGTTGACGGGCGGGGGCGCCCGACCGCCGTCCTCCAGGGTAGGCCACCTGGGCTCGCGGGCGAACGTGACGTCGGCGATCTTCGCTGGCGGCGATAGGGCCTCAGCCGTCGGCGTCCACCCGCTCCCAGTCCGGCAGGTCCGCCGCGGCCGGGACGGACACGGGCTCCGGTCCGGCGGCGTCGGGATCGTCCGGGTCGGGGGTCTGCACGGCCTCCTCGCCCGGGCCGTCCGGCGCGGCGGTGTCGGCGCGCTCGGCCTCGGCCGGGGTGACCTTGGCGACCCGGTGGTAGGTGACGATGCCGTACTTGATGTCGACGCCGATCGCCGTGGCGTTGATGACGTTGGTGTGGTTGGTGCGCTCGCCGGAGGTCCACTCCTCCGAGCTCAGCCGTCCCTGGACGATGACCGGCATCCCCCGGTGCAGGGACTGGCGGATCTGGGCCCCGGCGGCGCCCCAGGCCTTGACGGTGAACCACTCGGTCGGGTCCTCGCGCCACTCGCCGGTGGCGTCACGGTAGCTGCGGGTGGCGCCGAGCCGGAACCGGGTCACCTCCCGGCCGTTGGCGGTGACGAGGAGGTCCGGCTCGGTGCCGACCCGGCCTCGCACGGTGATCTGGATGGAGTCGCTCATCGGGGCATCCCTCGCTCGGGCCGGCCGGTTGCCGGCGGTCGAGCCCGACGATGCCGGGTGACGCCGACGCGCCGGTGCCCCCGGTGGGCATCGGTGGACGGCCGGGGCGCTCAGCCGCGCTGTGCAGCACCCTTCGCGAGGGCGACACGCAGCGCCCGGTGCCGGTCGAGCACCGCGGTGGTCGGGGCGGCGAGGTCGTCGCGCACGACCTCCCGCACCCGGGCATGCACCGTCTCGCGGTACCCCGTCGCCAGCCGCTCGGCGCGGCTGCCCCGCCACAGCCGCGCGGCGACCAGCGCGGCGAGCCCGACGGCGACCAGTCCCGCTCCGGCGCCGAGCAGGGGCGCGCCGGGCAGGTCGGCGACCTCGCGGGTCCCCAGCAGCCCGAGCACCGCCCCGACGACGCCGAGGACCGCCAGCACCAGCCCACCGATGTGCAGCGCGAGGGTGCCGCGGTGCCGCACCTGCGGGAGCGGTACGCCCTCGACCGCGGCGGCCACCGCGGTGCGCAGCTCACCGGCGGGGGCGACGTCGCGGTCCACAGCACGGCGCCAGCGATCGGGCAGCCCCGCCGTGGCGGTGGACAGCCAGCGGCCGCGGACCGCCTCGACCGTCCCGACCGCGGGCGGCTCCGGGCGGGCGAGCGCCCCGCCCCGGACGCGGGAGGCGGCGGAGCGGATCGAGTCGGCGACGGCCCCGACACCCGCGGCGTCCCCGAGCGCCTCGGTGGTCTCCTCCACCTGTGGGTCACCGACGGCCGGCTCCGCGGTGCCGACGGCCGGTGCCAGCCGTCGCGCGATGGCGTCGATCTCAGCCTCGGCGGTGCGCGCAGCGGTGGAGCGGCGGGCGACGGTGCGGGCGAGCACCTCGCGGACGTCGGCGATGCCCTCGCCGGTGACGGTCGACGTCGTGATGACCTCGACCTCGTCCAGGCCGTCGGCGCGTAGCAGGTCGCGGACGGAGTCGACCACCCGCGGGACGGCGCCCTCCGGGAGGGTGTCGACCTGGTTGACGAGGACGAGCATGGCGTCCTGCCGGTCGGCCAGGCCTCGCAGGTAGCGGGCGTGCAGCGCGTTGTCGGCGTACTTCTGGGGGTCGACCACCCAGATGAGCATGTCGACGAGCGGGACCAGCCGGTCGACCTGGTGGGCGTGCTCCTCGGCGACGGAGTCGTGGTCCGGCATGTCCAGGAGCACGAGGCCGTGCAGCGCGCGCTCGTCGTCGGCGTCGAGCACGCTCTCACGCTCGATGCGGCGCTGCTCGGCGACGGCGAGGAAGTCGAGCAGCTCGGTGGCCTGGCCGCCCCAGACGCAGGCGGCGGCGCGGTCGGTGGTGGGCCGGATGGCTCCGACGTCGGCGAAGCTCAGCCCGGAGATGGCGTTGAACAGTGAGGACTTGCCCGACCCGGTGCCCCCGACCAGGGCGGCGACGGTCCAGTCGACGCCCAGCGCGAGCCGCTCCTCCACCCGGGCGATGTCCCGCAGCGAGGTCTCCACGAGTTCGGGGGCGACCTCCTCCCCCGCCCGCTCGAGCGCGGTGGCGATCGCCTGGACGCGCTCGCCGAGGCGCGACTCGTCGTGCGCGGCCGGGGCGACGTGCGCCCCGTGACCGCCGGTGAGGGCCTGGGTCATCGGTGTCCTTTCAGCTCGCTGGCCCGCAGCCGCAGCCCCGCGCCGGCCTCGCTGCGCAGCCCGAGTGCGGCGAGCCGGTCGAGGTGGGGCGTGGCCTCGTCGCGGACGGCCTCGGCGGCGGTCCGGTACAGGTCCTCGGCCACCTGCTCGGTGGCGGTGTGGTCCCCGAGCAGCGAGCGCAGGGCGCGCGCCGCTCCGTCGAGCCCGGCGGCCGCGGCCTGGAGCAGCCCGCTGAGCCCGCGCGCGTCGAGCGCCTTGGCCGCGGGGCCGCCGGCGCGCAGCAGCTCCTCGGCCCGGGTGTCGGTGCGGCGCGCCCACTCGGTGACGGCGGCCTCGACCCGGGCGTCGCGGTCGGTGGAGGCGGTGTCGTCCTGCGCGAGCAGGCCGGTGCCCCCTCGTCCGGGCTCGGACCACGCCTCACGCAGCGCGTCGGCACCGTCGGTCGCGGCGTCGGCGACGAGGGAGACGAGCGCGCGGCGGGTCTCGGCGGCGATGGCGGCGGCGGCCTCGCTGCGGGCACGCACACCGCTGCCGCGCCAGCCGCGTCGGATGCGGGCGGGGTCTCCGGTCAGCGGGGCGAGCACCCCGCCGGAGCTCGCGGCGGCGAGCCAGCGGGTGGTCGGCGCGCCCTGGCTCGCCACGCCGGTGCGCAGGCGGGCGACCAGCGCGTCGGCCGCCTCGCCGACGGCGTGCTCGGCCCGCTGGCGGAGCGTCCCGGCAGCCATCGCCTGGGTGGTGATCCCGTCGGCGAGCCGGAGCAGCTCGTCGCGCAGCGTGCCCCACACACCCTGGGTGGTGCGGCGCACGACGCCCCGGGCGGTGTTGCGGCCACCGAGCAGGGTGAGCCAGGTGCGGACCTGCTCGACGGCGCGGTCGGGCAGCAGGCCCTCGTGGGGGCCGACGTCCTCGACGACGAACAGCGGCGCCTCACCCAGGCCGAGGTCGGCCATCCGGCGCATGAGGTCGCCACGGACCTCGGTGAGCACGCGGCGGGGCACCCGGTTGAGGAGCACCGCGACGGTGATGCCTCGCTCCTCGGCCTGCCGCAGCACCCGCCACGGGACGGCGTCGCCGTAGCGCGCGGCGGTGGTGACGAAGAGCCAGAGGTCGGCGGTCTCGAGGAGCAGGTTGGCCAGCCTGCGGTTGCCCTCGAGGACGGAGTCGAGGTCGGGGGCGTCGAGCAGCGCGAGCCCGGCGGGCACGCCGTCGTCGGCGACGACGTCGGCGAGCTCGGTGATCGGGTGCTCCTCGACCAGCCACAGGTCCTCCTCGCGGACGGCGAGCAGCGGCTGGGTCGTCGTGGGCCGGATGACGCCGGCCTCGGTGACCTCCCGCCCGACCACCGAGTTGAGCAGGGTGGACTTGCCGGCCCCGGTCGACCCGCCGAGGACGACGACGGCGGGCCCTGCCTCGCGCTTGAGGCGCGGCAGCAGGTGGGAACCGATCTGCGTCTCGACACGGTCCCGCAGCTCGCGCAGCTCCGCCGCACCGGGCAGGTCGAGCGGGAAGCCCGCGGCGGTGACGTCCTCGTGGAGGTCGATGACGACGTCGAGGATGGGTGACCGTCCCCGGACGTGGCGAGCCACCGGGCGGGTCGTCAGGTCACTGGTCACCGCTCTATCCTCCCTGGCCGGTGAGCCTTGACCAAGCTCGCCAGGTCACGTGTCGCCATCTGCCTCCCCGGAGGCACTACCGTTGGACCTGGTGGCCCTCCGGTGCGGGGGCGCCAGGCCCCCGTAGCTCAATGGATAGAGCAACGGCCTTCTAATCCGTAGGTTGCAGGTTCGAGTCCTGCCGGGGGCGCTCGTCGGTCATGCGGCACCGCCGTTGACGAAGATCGTCTGGCCGTTGACCCAGCGCCCGGGCCCGGCGAGGAAGGCGACCGTCTCGGCGACGTCCTCCGGGGTGCCCAGGCGCTGGAACGGGTTGCTCCCGGCGATCTGCTCGACGAGCTCAGGACTCTTGCCCTCGAGGAACAGCGGGGTCGCGGTGGGGCCCGGCGCGACGGCGTTGACCGTGACGTCCCGGCCCCGCAGCTCGCGCGCCAGGATGAGCGAGATCGCCTCGACCGCACCCTTGGAGGCGGCGTAGGCGCCGTAGCCGGGGGTCTGCAGCCCGGTGATCGAGGTGGAGAAGGTGATGATCGCCCCGCCGGGGCGGATGCGTCGGGCGGCGAGCCGGGCGACGACGAACGTCCCGCGCACGTTGACGCGCTGCACCCGGTCGAACACCTCGAGGTCGAGCTCGGCGATCGGCGCGAGCGGCATGATCCCCGCGGTGTGGACGAGGACGTCGACGCCGCCGAACTCCTGCTCGGCGGTGTCGAACAGGGCGGTGGCGGTCCCCTCCTCGGCGATGTCGCCGCCGACGGCCACCGCGCGCCCGCCCGCGTCGGTGATGGCGGCGACGGTGTCGGCGGCGCGCTGCCGGTTGCCGTTGTGATGGACGACGACGGCGGTCCCGTCGGCGGCCAGGCGCCGGGCACTCGCCCGGCCGATGCCGCCGGAGCCGCCGGTGAGGACGGCGACACGGTCGATGGTGCTGGTCATGGCTGCCCCCTAGGATATGAACAGACAGTACATTAATACCCGTCCGGCGACAGGGACAAGAGGGGACACATGACATCGGTGCAGGACGGCGCCACGCCGGGGCGACCGGTCGCGCCCCGCCGGGGCAGAGGCCGTCGGCCGGCGGCGGAGGTGCGGGCGGCGGTGCTCGCCGCGACCGGACGGCTGCTCCTGGAGGAGGGGCTCCCGGCGGTGACCTTCGACCGCGTCGCCCGCGAGGCAGGCTCGAGCAAGGTCACGCTGTACAAGTGGTGGCCGTCCCCGGGCGCCCTCGCCGCGGAGGCCTACTTCACCCACAGCGCCCCGGTCCTCACCTTCCCCGACACCGGCGACATCCGCGCCGACCTGGTCGCCCAGCTCACCGCCTTCGTGCGCTGGCTCACCGAGGACGGCGCCGCCGGCCCCGTCTCCCAGCTCGTGGGTGCCGCGCAGACGGACCCCCACGTGGCCCGGGCGTGGGCGGAGCGGTACGCCCGTCCGCGGCGCGAGCTGGCCCGGAGGCGGCTGCGCGCCGCCCAGGAGCGCGGCAGCCTGCGCGCGGACGCGGACCTGGAGGTGGTCGTCGACCAGCTCTGGGGTGCCTGCTACCACCGGCTGCTCGTCCTGCGGGAGCCCCTCGAGGAGGCCCTGGTCCCCCGGCTGGTGGACCAGGCGCTGTACGGGGCCGCCCGCGCGGGGTGACCGTGACCTACGCCCGCGCCGCCGGTTCGAGGTCCTCCTCCGCGGCGAACTGGGTGCGGTAGAGCTCGGCGTACCTGCCGCCGGCGGCGAGCAGCTCGGGGTGACGGCCGGCCTCGACGATGCGCCCGTCCTCCACGACGAGGATCTGGTCCGCGGCGCGCACGGTGGACAGCCGGTGGGCGATGACGAGGGCGGTGCGCCCGGCCAGCGCCTCGGTCAGTGCCTCCTGCACGGCACGCTCCGACGTCGAGTCGAGGTGGGCGGTCGCCTCGTCCAGGATGACCACCCGCGGCGGGGCGAGGAGCACGCGGGCGATGGTCAGCCGCTGCCGCTCCCCACCCGAGAAGCGGTAGCCCCGCTCCCCCACGACCGTGTCGAGGCCGTCCGGCAGCGCGGCCACGAGCTCCTCCAGCCGGGCGCGGCGCAGCACCGCCCACAGCTCCTCGTCCGTGGCGTCCGGCCGGGAGACGGCGAGGTTCGCCCGCACGGTGTCGTGGAACAGGTGCCCGTCCTGGGTGACCATGCCGACGGCGTCGCGGACGGAGGCCGCCGTGAGGTCCCGGACGTCGACACCCCCGAGGCGCACCGCGCCGTGGTCCACGTCGTAGAGGCGGGGCACGAGGGCGGCGATGGTCGACTTGCCGGCCCCGGAGGACCCGACGAGCGCCACCGTCTGTCCCGGCTCCACCCGGAAGGAGACCCCGTGGAGCACCTCGGCGCCGGCGCGTGGGTCAAGCACCGCCACCTCCTCCAGCGACGCCAGGGACACCTTCTCGGCGGACGGGTAGGCGAAGCGCACGTCCTGCAGCTCCACCGACAGCGGCCCCTGCGGCACGGGCACCGCCGTCGGCTTCTCCTGGATGAGCGGCTCGAGGTCGAGCACCTCGAAGACCCGCTCGAAGCTCACCAGCGCGCTCATCACCTCCACCCGCGTGTTGGCCAGGGCCGTCAGCGGCGCGTAGAGCCGGGTGAGCAGCAGCGCGAGCGCGACGACGGCGCCCGCCTCCATCCGCCCGTCCAGCGCGAGCACCCCGCCCACCCCGTAGACCAGGGCGAGCGCCAGCGCCGAGACGAGCAGGAGGGTGAGGTAGAAGACCTCGTGGAGCATGGCGCGGCGCACCCCGATGTCCCGCACCCGGGCGGCCCGGGCACGGAACTCGGCAGACTCGTGGTCCGGGCGCCCGAACAGCTTGACCAGCGTCGCGCCCGGGGCGGAGAACCGCTCGGTCATCCGGGTGCTCATCGCCGCGTTGTGGTTCGCCGCCTCGCGCTGCAGCCGGGCCAGCCGGGCGCCCATCCGGCGCGCGGGCACCACGAAGATCGGCAGCAGCACCAGGGTGAGGAGGGTGACCTGCCAGGACAGCCCGACCATCGCCACGAAGGCGAGCACCAGCGTCACGACGTTGCTCACCACCCCGGAGAGCGTGTCGCTGAACGCCCGCTGCGCACCGATGACGTCGTTGTTCAGCCGGCTGACCAGCGCACCGGTGCGGGTGCGGCTGAAGAAGGCCACCGGCATCGACTGGACGTGGTCGAACACCGCGGTGCGCAGGTCCAGGATGAGCCCCTCCCCGATCGTCGCCGACAGCCACCGCTGGAGCAGCCCCAGGCCCGCCTCGGCGAGCGCGACGAGCGCGATGGCGACCGCCAGGGTGACCACTACACGCACCTGCGCCCCGGTGGTGACCGCGTCGACCACCCGTCCGGCGAGCAGCGGCGTGGCGACGGTGACGGCCGCGACGACCACGCTCACCAGCACGAACCACGCGATCCGGCGGCGGTGGGGACGGGCGAAACGGGTGATCCGCGCCAGCGTCCGGCGCGAGAACGGGCGGCGGTCCTGCTGCGCGTGCATGCTCGTGTAGAGCGAGTGCCACGCCGTCGTCTCCATGCTCACGGGCTACCTCCGTCTCGGTCGGTGCCCCCAGGCTGGAACATCAACTACGGTTGAGGTCAAGGGAGGGGGACGTGGCGACCACACCGATGTGGAACCAGAAGGAGCTCACGGTCGGCCAGGTGGCGGCGCGCAGCGGGGTGAGCGTCTCGGCGCTGCACTTCTACGAGCGGCAGGGGCTCATCACCAGCCGCCGGACGTCGGGCAACCAGCGGCGCTACCGGCGCGACATCCTGCGCCGGGTCGCCCTCATCCGGGTGGCGCAGCGGGTGGGCATCCCGCTCGCCGAGATCCGGGCCGCCCTCGAGGCGCTGCCGGACGGCCGCACCCCGACGCGGGCCGACTGGGAGCACCTGTCCGCCGCCTGGCGGCAGGCGCTGGACGAGCGCATCCGCAGCCTGCAGCAGCTGCGGGACGACTTCACCGACTGCATCGGCTGCGGCTGCCTGTCCCTGGACCGGTGCGTGCTGGCCAACCCGCGCGACCGCTACGCCGAGCACGGCCCGGGGCCGCGGCGCCTCATCGAGTCCGACCGCGGCTGAGCGCTCACTCCACCGGCGGTGGCACCTCCGTGCGCGACCGCGGGCGCCGCTGGCCGCGCAGGTCGATCACGGAGACGACGAGCGTCACGAGGAGCATCGCCGCGGTGGCGGCGAAGCCGGCGGTGATCGCCGCCGTCCAGTCGTTGCTCGTCAGCACCGCGAAGGCCACCCCGGTGATGACCGCCAGCCCCATCGCGGTGCCGATGCGCTGGGCGGTCTGGAGCACGCCACCGGCGCTGCCGGAGTACTCCAGCGGCACCTCCGACAGGGTGATCGTCTGGTTCGGGGTGATGACCAGCCCCTGGGCGGTGCCGATGAACCCGAGCGTGAGCAGCATCCACCACACGCTCACCGTGCCGGCCGCGGTGAGCTGGACGACGACGATCGTCAGCACGACGCCGACGAGCGCACTGACCACGCCGGCGATGACGATACGGCGCCCCCGGTCGGTGACCCGGCGACCGGCCCAGTGCGAGCTGAAGGCCGAGAGCACGGCGGCGGGCAGGCCGATGAGCCCGGCCTCCAGAGCGCTGCGCCCCTCCCCGTTCTGCACGTAGAGCGCGACGAGCACCCACACGCTGGTGACACCCATGAAGTAGACCGCGGCGATGAGCGTGCCGATCGAGAAGCTGCGGTTGCGGAAGAGCACGAGGTCGACCATCGGCGAGCGGCCTGCGTCGCGGCAGCGCCGCTCCCACCACACCCACACGGCGAGCAACCCGACGCCGACGACGAGGACCAGCCAGCCGGCGGCCCCCAGGTCACGCTGGACGAACGGGACGAGGATCGCCAGCACGGCCAGCCCCAGGAGCACGGCGCCGAGCGGGTCGAGGTCGCGCACGACGCTCCCCCGCGTGCCGACGCGCGGGGCGCGCAGCGGCCGCGGGAACCACCGCAGCGCGAGGACGATCGCCAGGATCCCCACCGGGATGTTGACGAGGAACGTCCACCGCCAGCCCTCCGCCTCTCCGGCGAGCTCGATGATGAAGCCGCCCAGCACCGGCCCGATCGCCACCGAGATGCCGATGACGCTGCCCAGCGCCCCGTAGGCGCGGCCCCGTTCCGAGCCCCGGAAGTACTGCTGGATCATCCCGACGGCCTGCGGGTTGAGCAGGCCCGAGCCCAGGCCCTGGACGACGCGGGAGATGTTGAGGCTCAACGGGTCGGGCGCCAGCCCGCCCCACACCGAGGAGAGCGTGAAGAGCGCCACGCCGGCGATGAACAGCGGCCCGCGGCCGAGGATGTCACCGGCGCGGCCGGCCGCGACGAGCACCACGCCGAAGGTCAACGTGTAGCCCGCCAGCACCCACTGGAGGTCGGAGTCGGAGGCGTCCAGGCCCCGCTGGATCGAGGGCAGGACGACGTTGATGATGCTGACGCCGACCAGCGACATGAAGATCGCGACGAGCAGGACGGTGAGGATCCGCCAGCGGCGCGGGTCAGGAGCGTCGGTCTCGCGTGGGTGGGGGCTCAGGGCGGCTGCCTTTCGACGATGTGGTCCGCCTCGATGCTACGCCGCGGCCCCGCCCTGCCCCGGGGGCAGGGCGGGTGGGTGATGAGACACTGGGAAGCCGTGACCCCTGCTCCCGCCCGCTTCGCCGACCGCGCCCGCCGCTCGGCGTGGGTGGTGTGGCTGGTCGGCGTCGGGGTCTACTTCCTCGGCTACGTCCACCGCTCCTCGCTCGGCGTGGCCGGGCCGACGGCGGTCGACCGGCTCGGGATCTCGGCGACCGAGCTCGGCTCCTTCCTCATGGTGCAGCTCGGGCTCTACGCCGTCATGCAGGTGCCCGCCGGGCTGGCGATCGACCGGTGGGGCCCGCGCCGGGTGCTGCTCGCGGCGACGCTCGTCATGGGCAGCGCCCAGGTCGCCTTCGCGCTCGCGCAGAGCTTCCCGCTCGCCCTGGTGGCCCGGGCGCTCCTCGGGGTCGGGGACGCGGCCGTGTTCATCGCCGTGCTGCGGCTCGCGGCGACGTGGTTCCCGCACCGGCGCTACCCGGTGCTCACCATGCTCACCGGGCTGGTCGGGATGGCGGGCAACCTCGCGGCGACGGTCCCGCTCGTCATCGCGCTCGACGAGCTCGGGTGGACCCGCACCTTCCTCCTCACCGGGCTCGCCTCGGTGGGGTACGCGGTCCTGCTCCTGCGCCCGGAGGTCGCCGCGCCCTACCGGGACGCCGGTGCCGCGGCCGACGCCCGCGCGGTCCACCGCCCGGTGGCCCAGGTGCGCGCGGCCTGGGCACGCCGCGAGACCCGCCTGGGCTACTGGACCCACCAGTCCACGATGGCCCCGGGTGTGGTGATCTCCCTGGTCTGGGGCTACCCCTACCTCACCGATGGGCTGGGCTACTCCGCACCCCGCGCCGCCTCCCAGCTCTCGCTCTTCGTCGTCGCCAACCTCGCCGCGAGCTTCGTCGTCGGGCCGCTCGCCGGCCGCCGTCCGCCGTGGCGTACGCCGATGGCGCTGTCCATCGCGACCGCCTGCGTGCTGGCGATCGCCGCCCTCGTGCTGTGGCCGGGCGGCCGGCCACCGGGGGCGGTGGTGACGATCGCGTTCGTCGTGCTCGCCACCGGCGGCCCGGGCTCCCAGGTGGGCTTCCACATCGCCCGCGACTACAACGACCCCGGACGGATCTCCACGGCGACCGGGCTGGTCAACGCCGGCGGGTTCGTCGGGGCGATGGTGGCGGCCGTCGTCGTCGGGCTGGTCCTCGACGTGCGCTCCGGCAGCGGGGCCACGACGCTGCTCGACTACCGGTGGGCGCTGGCGTCGGTCGCCGTCATCGCCGCGCTGTCGACGCTCGCCATGACGGTCACCCTGCTCGGGGTGCGGGCCGACGTGCTCGACCGGATGAACCGCGGGGAGCGCGTCGTCGTCGCCACCGTCGAGCGCTGGTGGGACCGGGCCTACCGGCGGGTGGTCGGGCGTCCCCGGCCGTCCGCCTGACCGGGGCCGTCAGGCGCGGCGCACCCGCTGCCCGACCGCCCGGTAGGCCACCCCGGCGGCGAGGACGAGGAGCCCGCCGAGGACGGCCGTCGTCGGCAGGGTGGCGGCCAGGACGAGGCAGCCGGCCAGCCCGGCGACCTGCAGGGCCCGCGGGGACAGCCGCCACGCCCCGGTCTGGGTGACCGCCGCGGCGTTCGCGACGGCGTAGTAGAGCAGGACGCCGAAGGAGGAGAAGCCGATCGCCCCGCGCAGGTCGACGGTGAGTACGAGCGCGCAGACGACGACGGCGACCACCACCTCGGCGCGGTGCGGGACGGCGAAGCGTGGGTGGACGGCGGCGAGCCACCGCGGCAGGTCCCCGGTGCGGCCCATCGCCAGCACCGTCCGTCCGATGCCGGCGAGGAGGGAGAGCAACGCCCCGAGCGCGGCGAGCGCCGCCGCGACCCGGACGGCGGGGGCGAGCCAGGTGCCGGCGACGGCCTCGGCGACCGGCGCCGTCGTCGCGGCCAGCCCCACCGGTCCCAGGCGGAGCAGCAGCATGACGGCGACGAGGAGGTAGAGGGCGAAGGCGAGGGCGAGCGCGATGCGGACGGCCCGCGGGATGGTGCGTCGCGGCTCGCGCACCTCCTCCCCGAGGGTCGCGATGCGGGCGTAGCCGGCGAAGGCGAAGAAGAGCAGGCCCGCGGACTGCAGGACGCCGGACCACGTCGCGTCGGCCGGCAGCAGCTGCGCGACGCCGTCCCGGGCGCCCCCGACGCCCACCGCGGCGGCAGCGACGAGCACGAGGACGACGACCGCGACGACCACCCGGGTGAGCGCCGCGGTGCGCTGCACGCCGGTGTAGTTGGCGCCGGCCAGGGCCGCGACGGCGAGGGCCGCGAGCGGGCGCTCCCAGTCCGCCGGGGCGACGTAGGCGGCGAAGGTCAGCGCCATGGCGGCACAGCTGGCCGTCTTGCCGACCACGAAGGCCCAGCCGGCAAGGAACCCGGGCCAGGGCCCGAGCCGCTCGCGGCCGTAGACGTAGGTGCCGCCGGAGGTGGGGTACTGGGCGGCGAGCTGGGCCGAGGCGGTGGCGTTGCAGTAGGCGACGATCCCGGCGAGCAGCAGCCCGAGGAGGAGCGCCGCCCCGGCGGCGCGGGCCGCCGGGGCGAAGGCGGCGAACACCCCGGCCCCGACCATCGACCCGAGCCCGATGACGACGGCGTCCCAGGTGCCGAGGCGCCGCACGAGGGCGGACGGGTCGTCGGCGGGAGTACTCACAGGACCTCCTGGGCTGCCGGTGCGGCCCACGCTACGGGCTCACGGTGACCGACGGGTGAACGGCGAGCGCGACATCCGTGCGCGCGCCCCCCAGCCGACGCGTGTGGAGCGGCAGCCCGGCCCCCCGGACGGGCGCCGGGGCCTGCGTGCATTCCCGCTGCTACCGGTCCGTGGCTCCGCGCCGTCCCGCGAGGGCGAGGAGGAGGAGACCGGCGCCGAGGACCACGCCGTGGGCGGTCCGCAGGGCGCCGGGAGCGAGGTACTGCGGTGCGTAGAGCACCAGCCCCGTGGCGCTGAGCAGGCCGCCGAGGCGGGCGAGGGTGCCCGTGCGCCGGACGGCGCGGGCGGTCAGCACCCCGCCGACGGCGAGGAGCACGAGCCCGGCGCCGAACGTCGCCACCGCGATGGGCCCCATCCGGAGCTCCTCGACGAGGGCGAGCAGGGAGGGGTCGCCGGTGGCGAGCGCCCGGCGGGCGATGACCTGGACCCCGAAGGCCTCGGCGCCGTAGTACGGCAGGACGAGTGCTACCCCGGCGGCCGTCACGGCCGCCGACCGCACGGAGGCCACCTGGCGCAGGCCCGCCGCGAGCAGGACGAAGGCGAGGACGCCGAGGACGTGGGAGACGACCCAGCGCGTCGAGCCCATCGCCGCCGCACCGGCGAGCGTGGTCTCGTCGGAGTAGGGACGCAGCGCCGGGTAGGCGACGAAGAGAAGACCCGCGAACGCGAGCACGCCGGCGCGCAGGGGCGGTGTGGTCGGGGCACGGCCGACGGGTGCGGCGGTGGCCTCGGGGTGGGTGGCGGCCATGACGTGCTCCAAACTGTGAACAATGCTCTCTGTCGAGAGCAATGGTCTTCCTCGCATCGGCGGCTGTCAAGAGCACTGTTCACATCCGTAGCGAGCGCTCACCATTCGGGTAGGGTGCCGCCATGTCCCGCCTGACCCCGCGCGCCCGCGCCCGCGCCGCCACGCTCGCCGAGATGAAGGCGGTCGCGCTGCGCCAGCTCGCCGAGTCCGGGCCGCAGGCACTGTCGTTGCGCGCCATCGCCCGCGAGATCGGCATCGTCCCCTCGGGCATCTACCGCTATTGGGCCGGCCGCGACGAGCTGCTCACCGAGCTCATCGTCGACAGCTACACCGACCTGGCCGACGCGCTGGAGGGAGCGGGCGGCGGCGCCGGCGGGCCACGGGAGGAGTGGCGCGCCGTGTGTGCCGCCCTGCGCACCTTCGCCCGCGAGCAGCCCCACCGCTTCCTCCTCGTCTACGGCACCCCGGTGACCGAGTACCGGGCACCGCGGGACACCGTCGAGCCGGCCACCCGGGTGGTCCGTGCGCTGACTGCGCCGCTGCGGGACGCCCGACCACCGGCCGGCGCGGCGCGGCGCCCCCCCGACCCGGCCTTCGCCGCCCAGCTCAGCGCCCTGCACGAGGCGCTGGTGGACGTCCCCGAGCCCCTCCTCGCCCCGGCGACGGGCGCCGTGGCCCAGCTGCTCGGGCTGCTCGTCCTCGAGCTGGGCGGCCACTTCGTCGGCACCTTCGAACCGGCGGACGCACTCTACGCCGACGCCGTCGAGCGGATCGCGGACCAGCTCGGCCTGGAGTGAGGGCCGACGGCCCGGTCAGGAACGTCCGACGTCGCGGCGTCGCAGCCCCACCAGGCCGAGGACGGCGAGCACCACCGCCAGCGCCCCCATGACGAGGAGCGGGGCTGCGTCGAGCTCCACACCGGGCACGAGCGGGGTGTGGGAGAGCGGGGAGACGTCGCGGGCGGCGTCGGGCAGGTCGAGGAGGTCGCCGAGGAAGACGACGAGCGACGCCCAGACGACCAGCGCCCACGCAAGGGAGGCGAGCCGCGGCACGAGCCCGTAGAGCGCGACCGCCGACGCGGCGAAGAGCAGCACGGCCGGCACGTAGGCGAGCGACGCACCGGTCAGCTCCCCGACCCAGCCGCCGTCCCCGGTGGCGGCGGCGACCCCGAGACCCACCCCGAGCCCGAGGAGCGCCTGCGTGAGGACGGCCGCCACGACGACGACGGCGACCCACCCGGTGAGGAGCCTGGTGCGGGACACACCCGAGACGAGCACCCCCTCGACCCGCCCGGCCCGCTCCTCGCCGCGCAGCTGGAGCACGCCCCAGACGGACAGGGCGGCGGGACCGATGGCGAGGAAGGAGAGCATGACGGCGGCGAAGGAGCGGGTGAGGTCCTCCAGGTCGAGCGCGATCCACTCCCCGAGGTCGGGAATGTCCTCGACCATGCCCTCGAGCGCGTTGGCCAGGCTGCCGAACGCGACCGCGAAGAGGAACAGCCCGACCGCCCAGCCGAGGAACGTGCCGGTGAGCAGCCGCCGCGCGAGCCCGGACGGCGTGAGCAGCCCGCGGGCCGCGGCGGCGGGACCGGGCCGGGCCGGCCACAGCCCCGCCCCGAGGTCGCGCCGGTGGGCCAGGACCACGGCGACGGCGAGCAGCACCACCGTCGTCGCCGCCGGGAGGAGCAGCGGCCACCACCGCAGCTCGACGTAGAGCCGGGTCTGCTGGGCCCAGGCGAAGGGCGAGAACCACGAGAGCCAGGAGCCTTCGCGGTCGACGACGTCGCCCACGCCCCGGACGAGGAACGCGACGGCGATCGCGCCCAGCGCGGTCGCCGAGGCGGTGCGGGCGTGCTCGGTGAGCTGGGCCGTCACCGCGGCCACCGCCCCGAAGACGAGACCGGTCAGGGTGGTGGCCACGCCGAAGGCGACCGAGTCGGCCGCCTGCATCCCGGTCCCGACGAGCGCACCGGTAAGCGCGAGCCCGACGGCGACGTCGGCGATGGCGACGGTGAGCATCGCCGCGACGGCGGGGGCGAAACGGCCGACGGGCAGGGAGCGGAGCATCTCCAGCCGGCCGGACTCCTCCTCGGCCCGGGTGTGCCGCACGGCGAGGAGCACGCTCATGATCGCGGCGGGGAGGAACACCCACAGCGACAGCTCGTTGGCGAGCATCGCACCGAAGGTGTAGTCGTCCAGCGCGAAGGCGGGCCCGGTCATGAGGACCGCGGCGGGGTTGTCCATGAGCGCCGCGCGGGCCTGCAGGGCCGCGGCGTCGGGGTAGGTCTCCTCCAGCGCGACGACCGAGGAGGCGACCAGGGCGAGGAAGGCCAGCGCCCAGATGACGATCTGCCGACGGGAGATCCGCAGGAAGAGCCGCAGCAGGTCCCCGGTGCCGGCGAAGGGCTGGGCCCCGGCAGCGGGCTGCTCCTGGTCGGTGGGTGCGGGCCGGGTGGGTGTGGCGGTGCTCATCGTGCCCCCTCGAGGGGCTGGGCCGTCGCCGCGGCGAGGTCGTCACCGTAGTGCCGCAGGAAGAGCTCCTCGAGCGACGGCGGGGTGATGGTGAGGTTCTGCACGTCCAGCTCGGCCAGGAGCGGCAGCAGCCGCTGGACGGCAGTGTCGTCGACGTCGAACCGCAGACGCCCGTCGTCGACGACCAGGTCGTGGACACCGGGCAGGCCGGCGATCCGGGCGGGGTCCGCCCTCGTCGTCGCGGTGACGGTCGAGCGGGTGAGGTGGCGCAGCTGGGCCAGCGTGCCACTCTCGACGTCGCGCCCGGCGCGGATGATCGTCACGGTGTCGCACAGCTTCTCCACCTCGGCGAGGATGTGGCTGGAGAGCAGGACGGTGCGGCCGTCGTCCCGGAGCTTGCGCACCTCCTCGGTGAAGACGGCCTCCATGAGCGGGTCGAGGCCCGAGGTGGGCTCGTCGAGCAGGTAGAGCTCGACGTCGCGGGACAGGGCGGCGACGAGGGCGACCTTCTGCCGGTTGCCCTTGGAGTAGGTGCGGGTCTTCTTCGTCGGGTCGAGCTCGAAGCGCTCGAGGAGCTCGGCGCGTCGCCTCCGGTGCGCCGCCCCGCGCTCGTGGCGGGTGAGGACGTCGATCGCCTCGCCGCCGGTGAGGTTGGGCCACAGGCTGGTGTCGCCGGGGACGTAGGCGAGGCGCCGGTGGATCGCCACGGCCTCGTGCCACGGGTCGCGGCCGAGCACCCGGGCCGTGCCGGACGAGGCGCGGAGCATGCCGAGCAGGATGCGGATGGTGGTGGACTTGCCCGACCCGTTCGGGCCGAGGAAGCCGGTGACCTGGCCGGTCGGCACGGTCAGCGAGAAGCCGTCCAGGGCGCGGGTCGCCCCGAAGGTCTTCGTCAGGTCACGGGCGACGATGGCGGTGTCCGGCATGGTGGTCCCCCAGTCAGGTGTCGGCGGCGCGCCCGACGCGCGCCTCGAGGTAGGCGTCGAGCAGTGTGGAGTCGGTGAGGAGCGGCTCGGTGTAGAGCTCGAGGACCGGCCCGATGATCCGTTCGGAGTAGCTGCGCAGCCAGGCCGGGAGCTCGTCGAGGTCGAGGTGGTCCTGCTGGGCCGGCAGCTGGAGGAGCAGCGCGCCCAGCGCCTGCTCCACGAGGACCCGGGCACGGGCCTGCGGGTCGCGGCTGGGCCGGATGGTCCCGGCCTCCTCCCCCTGGCGGAGGTACTCCACGGCGTCCGCGACGAAGCCGTCGACCAGGTGGGCGGCGAGCGGGCCGCCGGCCTGGAGCCGGCGCAGGACGTAGCCGATGACCGGCGCGTAGCCCTCGACCTGGGCGAGCTGGGTGAGCAGCGCCGCGGCGGAGCCGGTCGCGCCCATGACGCTCGACTTGTTGCGGCGCGTGATGTCGAGGACGTGCTCGTCGCACGCCTCGCGCAGGCCTTCCCGAGAGCCGAAGTGGTGGATGATCAAGCCCGCGCTGACGCCGGCGTCGGCGGCGATCGACCGGAGCGAGGCGGACATCCCGGTGGCGGCGAAGCGGCGGATGGCGGCCCGGAGGATCCGCGCCCGGGCGGTGCGCTCCTCGGCGTCCACCCGGGGTGCCCGCACCTCGGCTGAACTCATGTTCAACATGCTATACACACGTTCAGCCGGTGTCCACCCCCGGACGACGCCCACTCCGTCACCGGCAGCTCGTCCCCCACTGAACAGGTGAGCTGTGCGGCGACAGCTGACATGGGCGCCGACAGGTGAGTTCCCCTCACCGTCAGGAGGGTGGGCGAACGGAGCGCGTGGTGAAAGAACTGTCGGCGAGAAATGAGC
>NZ_CALGNQ010000125.1 GCF_937958535.1 uncultured Georgenia sp.
GGGTGGCGGGGCAGCGTGGCGTACGTGCCGTTGCCGAGGTGGGTGCTCAGGCTCGCGCCGGCCGCGGCAGCGGCGTGCACCTGCTCCGGCGTCGGGGCGCAGTGGCCGATCGAGACGCGGACCCCGGCGGCGACGGCCCCGCGGACGTACTCCTCCGTCCCGGGCCGCTCGGGCGCCAGGGTGACGATCCGGACCAGCCCGCCGCTCGCCTCCTGCCAGCGGCGCAGCTCGGCGAGGTCGGGGTCGCGCAGGTGCCGGGCGTCGTGGGCGCCGCGGGGACCGTCGTCGGCAGCCAGCGAGGGACCCTCGACGTGCACGCCCGCGATGCTGTGGGCGACCAGCGGGTCACGGCGGCGCGCCTCGGCGACGACGGCGAGGCAGTGGAGGATCTTCTCCTCCGGCGCCGTGATCACCGTCGGCAGGTACGTCGTGACCCCCTCCTCCCACAGTGCCCGGGTGAGCCCGACGACGTCGTCGGGGGTGACGTCGTCGGCGTTGACGTCCCAGCCGGCGTAGCCGTTGACCTGGAGGTCGACGAGGCCGGGCCGGCGGACCGCGTCGGTTCCCATGGGGTCAGTCTCCCGCGACGGCGGTGACGGGGAAGGCCGCGGGGAGCCGGGACGCCGCCGCGGCGTCGAGGAACAGCGAGACCGCCCCGTGGGTGCGCAGGACGGAGGCGGGCACGTCGGGTGTCACCGGACCGACCAGGGCGGCGGCGACGGCCTCGGCCTTCGCCGCCCCGAGGACGGTGCCGACGATGGCTGCCCCGCGGAGGATGGCGGGCACGGTCAGGGACAGGGCGTGCGTGGGGACGTCCGCGAGTGCGGGGAACAGCCCCTCGTCGACCTGCTGCTGCCGGGAGGCGTGGGCCAGCGGCACCTCCCGCAGCAGCGCCGCGTCGGCGAAGTCCGTGTCACCGGGCTCGTTGAAGGCGATGTGTCCGTTGACGCCGATCCCCAGGCAGACGAGGTCGACCGGGGCAGCGTCCAGCACCTCGCCGTAGCGCTCGATCTCGGCCCGGGCGTCGCCGTCCGTGCGGATCCTCCGCAGCCCGGGGAGTGCTGTCGAGGGGAGCCGGTCGGCCAGCCAGCGGCCGAAGCCGGCGCGGTGCTCCGGGTCGATCCCCCGGTACTCATCGAGGTGCAGGGACTCCACCCGGCTCCAGTCGATGCCCGGGGCGGCGCTGAGCGTGCGGATCATCCGGTCCTGCGACGGCGCGCTGGCGAAGACGACCCGTGCCCTGCCGCGGCGGGACAGCGCATCCTGCAGCAGTCGCGCGGCCGCCTGACCCGCTGCGGCCCCCGCAGCGGTGTCGGACGGGGCTACGTGCACACTGTCGACCGACAGCGGCCGCTCGGTGGTGGACATCTCTCTCCAATCGTCACAGGTCACCACTGACTTGGCGACGCAGAAGGATGCAAGCGGTTGCAAGAGTACGATGTGGAACGCGCCTGGAGCAACCGCTTGCAAGCTAGTGTGCCCCACAGCGCCCAGGTAGGACGGACGGAAGGCAGCGATGACACCGCACCGCACCCCGTGGGTGGATGCCCGCACGCAGCTGGAGAGGGTGGTCCTGCCGTTCTGGCTGGAGCACGGCGTCGACGGCGACCGGGGCGGCTTCTTCACCTGCTTCGACAACCGGGGACGCACGCGCGTCTCCACCGACAAGTTCACCTGGTCCCAGGGCCGCTTCGTGTGGCTCCTCGCCCGGGCCGCCGAGCTGGCCCGACGCGGGCTGGTCGAGGGCGACGAGGGCACACTGCTGGACCTCGCCGCCCGAGGGGCACAGTTCCTGCTCGACCACGCGGTGCTCCCCGACGGCACGACCCGCTTCGTCGTCGGTCGGGACGGCGGGCGACCGGAGAGCCGCGACCAGCCGGCCCGCAGCGTGTACGCCGACTGGTTCGTCGTCATGGGGCTGGCCGAGCTCGCCCGCCAGACGGGTGAGTCCCGGTGGCTCACGGCGGCACGTCCCGTGCTGGAGCGCTCCCGCGCCGACCACCTGGCAGGCACGGCCCCGACGCCGCCGTACGCGGTCCCCGCGGGGCACGTCGCCTTCGGGCCGCGGATGATCCTCACGAACACCCTGCTCGTCGTGGCGCAGGCGGCGGAGTCGCTGGGACAGGACCGGCACACCCTGGACTGGCTCGCCGAGGCGGTGGAGGCCATGCTCGCCCACCGCCTGCCCGACGGGACCTTCAGCGAGATGCCCGGGCCGGACGCCCGCTCGCTCGTCAGCCGGCACCGGGTCCCCGGCCACACGATCGAGGGCATCTGGGTGGCGCTCGAGTCGCTCGACCTGCTCGGTGACGACCGGTCGCGCGACCCCCTGCTCGTCTCCTTGGACGCCTCCTGCCGGCTCGGCTGGGACCCGGTGCACGGCGGCCTGCTGCGCTATGCCGACACCGACGGCCCGCACGCCCCCACCGGCACCACCGCGGGCACACCCTACGAGGAGCTCGTGCGCACCACATGGTCCACGAAGCTGTGGTGGGTGCACTCCGAGGCGAGTGCGGCGACGGCCATCGCCGCCCACCGGTACGGCCGCCGGTCCGCAGGAGAGTGGTTCGAGCGGATCTGGGACTACACCCTGCGCACCTTCCCCGGCGGTGCGGACGGCGCCGAGTGGGTGCAGATCCGCAACCGCCGCGGGGAGCCGCTCGACCAGGTGGTCGCGCTACCGGTCAAGGACCCGTTCCACGTCACGCGCAACCTCATGCAGATCCTCGAGCTGGGCGCGACCGACCTGCCCGTCAGTGCGGCGGCCCCACCGTCCCGCGCAGGGCGAGGGCACCGGCGAGCGTGACGTTGCGCGGGGTACGCCCCGAGAGCACCGCCCGGAGCAGCTCGACCGCCTGTCGCCCGAGCTCGGTGAGGGGCGCGGTCACCGTCGTCAGGCTCGGCGTCATCGTCCGGGCGAGCAGGACGTCGTCGCAGCCGACGATGCTCCGGTCCCGCGGCACGGACTCGCCCCGGTCGTTGAGCCCGGCGATGACCCCGGCCGCCATGAGGTCGTCGAAGGCGAGGACGGCGGTCGCCTCCGACTCGACGATCTCGCCGGCCGCGGCGCGCCCGTCGACGAACTGCGCCTCGAACGGCCCGAGCTCCACGAGCGCGACGTCGGGCCGACCCTTCGCCCATCCGCGGACCGCCTCGGCCCGCCGGGTCGCCGCCCACGCCGCCGCCGGCCCGCGCATGAGCGCGAAGCGGCGGTGGCCGAGCTCGTAGAGGTGGTCGGCCGCCTGCGCCAGGGCCGCGGAGTTGTCGCAGACGACGTGGGGCAGCCCCCGCACGGCACGGTTGACCACGACGCTCGGCACCCCGGCGAGCATCTCCTTGAGTCGCCCGCTCGGCAGGCGTGGGGAGGCGACGATGAGACCGTCGACCTGCGGGCGGATGCGCTGGACGAGGTCCTCCTCCGCCGCGGCCGACCGCTCGGAGTCGATGAGCAGGATGTCGGTGTCGCGGTCGCCGGCGGCCAGCTGGACGGCGCGGACGAACGGCGGGAAGAACGGGTTGGTGATGTCCGGGACCATGAGGCCGTAGAGGCCGGTGCGCCCGGTCGCCAGCCCGCGGGCCGCCCGGTTGGGCGCGTACCCGAGCTCGCGGGCCTTGGCCAGCACCTCCTCCCGCACCGACGCCTTGACGAGGTCGGGCCGGGAGAACGCACGCGAGACGGTCGACGCCGAGACACCGAGTGCCTCGGCGATCGAGTAGATGGTCGCCTGCCTCATCGACCTGCCTCCCAGTCGCGCAGAACCGCCGGACTCACGCTCCGACGGGGCGAGCGTCAGCATCTCACGACGGTGTCCGCAGCCCCGGGCAGTTGACGCCGCCTTCGATGGCCGCTGTGCCGGGGGCAACCGTAGCGGTAGCCTGCAACCGATGGCAACGAACGGCGGGCGGCGTCGCGGCGCGACGCGCGGGCGAGACCGAACCGTTACCCCGTGGCACCGGGTCCGCGCTTGACACCTGCCGGGATGCCCCGTTAGGTTGCAACCGCTTGCATCACGGCCGATGCAACGACCCTGTGGCAACCCGATGGAGGGCTGATGAGGCGCACTGTGAGAGCACGGATCACAGCGGCGGCGGGCAGTGCGGTGCTGCTCCTCGCCGCGTGTGGGGGTGGAGGGGACGAGCCCGAGGTGGGGGTCCCGGCGAACGCCGACGAGGTCTCCGGGACGGTGGTGTTCTGGACCTACCCGCTCGGCGTCATCGACAGCGTGAACTGGTGGCAGCCCCACGTCGAGGAGTTCCAGGAGGAGTACCCCGACGTCGAGGTCGAGGTCGTCATGCAGTCCTTCTCCAACCGCGAGGAGGCGCTCATCACCGCGATCGCGGGCGGGAACCCCCCCGACGTCGTCTACTTCAACCCGGACTTCATCCCCCAGTTCGCCGACCAGGACCTCCTGCTCCCGCTCGACGACCTGCGGGACGACTGGGACCGCTTCTACGACGCCTCCCTCGCGTCGATGACCTGGCAGGACACCCTCTACGGCGCGCCGCTGCTCATGCAGAAGGGGGTGAACATGTGCCACACGGACGTCATGGAGGCCGCCGGCGTGGACTGCCCGACCACGTGGGAGGAGCTGCGCGCAGCCGGGCCGGCGGTCAAGGACGCCGGCTACTACCTCACGGAGTACTCCGGGACGTCCACCCTCAACCACAGCTTCTACCAGTACCTGTGGATGGCCGGCGGTGAGGTGCTCACCGAGGACCTCTCGGCCGCGGCGTTCAACGGCCCCGAGGGCGTCGAGGCACTGGAGTTCATCCAGGAGATGGTGGAGAACGAGTGGGTGCCGCTGCAGCCGATCAGCGTCGCCGAGCAGTTCGAGCAGAGCCAGCTGGCCCAGGGCAACGTCCTCTACCACTCCGGTGGGAACCTCCCGCACGTCCGCAGCGTCATCGACCCCGGGAAGATCGTCACCACCGAGCCGCTGCAGCACCGTGAGCAGGTCGCGGTCGGCTCGGTCGGCGCCTGGTCCATCTTCGACACGACGAGCTCCCCCGAGGCGGCCCAGGCGTGGGTCCACTTCCTCTCCGAGGCGGACTTCATCGAGCAGTTCATCGCGGAGTCGGGCTACCTGCCGCCCCGCGAGGACATCGAGGGCCTGTTCGCGGACGACCCGCAGGTGGCCGAGGGCATCGACCACCTCGACTACGTCCGCACCGGCGTCATGCACCCCAAGGCCCGGGAGATCATCGACGTCATCCGTCCGCACATCCAGGCCGCGCTGCTCGAGGGCCAGGACGCGCAGGTTGCACTGGACGCGGCCGCCGCGGAGGTCGACGCCCTCATCGCGCGGGGCTGACCGCCTGCGGCCGGGGCGGGTACGTCCCGCCCCGGCCGCACGACTGCTGGAGAAAGGTCCCCACATGGCCACTGTGACCGCACCGGTCGACCAGCGCAGCACGGTCGGCCCGCCGCGCCGGAGACGGTCGAGGCTGACGTCACCCGGCGCCCTCATCGCCTACGTCTTCATCCTTCCGTACGTCGCGTTCTTCCTGCTGTTCCGGATCCTCCCGACGCTCTACGGCATCGTGCTGAGCTTCGGCGACTACGGCCTGTCCGGGACCTTCGAGCTGCTCGGGCTGGACAACTACCAGCGGCTGTTCGCCGACCCGCTCTTCTGGAACGCCCTCAAGGTCACCGGGCTCTACGCGGCCATCGCCATCCCGGTGTCCGTGACGGTCTCGCTCGCGATGGCGCAGCTGTGCAACCGCGTGCTGCGGGGCATGTCGATCTACCGGTCGATCTTCTTCCTCCCCGTCGTCACGTCACCGGTCCTGTCCGGCCTCATCTTCATCTGGATCTTCAGCGCGGACGGACCGATCAACTCCCTGCTCGGGACCGTCGGCCTCTCCCCCGGCAGCTGGCTGCAGAGCAGCGGCCTGGTGCTGCCCGCCCTCGCCCTGGTGAGCGCGTGGATGAACTTCGGCTACAACATGCTCATCCTCCTCGCCGGGATGCTCGCGATCCCGCAGGAGTACTACGAGGCCGCCCAGCTCGACGGCGCCGGCCCGTGGCGCCGCTTCCGCAGCGTGACGCTCCCGCTCCTCAAGCCCGCCCTCTTCTTCGTCCTCGTCCTCGAGACGGTGAAGTCCTTCCAGGCCTTCGACACGATCTACGTGATGACGGGCGGCGGGCCCGTCCGGGCGAGCTACACGCTGACCTTCATGGTCTACGACCAGGGCTTCGGCTACTTCGACTTCGGGTACGCGAGCGCGGTGGGCGTCGTCCTCCTGCTCATCACCCTCGTCTTCTCGCTGATCCAGCGCCGCCTCGTCGGGAGGAGTGCCTGATGGCCGCCATGTTGACCGACACGACCGACCGGGTCGACCAGGCACCGGCCCCTGCCCCGGAGCACGCCCGGCGCCTGCGCCGCAGGTCCTCGCCGCGGGCGATGCACCTGCTCCTGGCCCTCGCCGCGGTCATCACGATCTTCCCGTTCTACGCGATGGTCGTCATCTCCGTGCAGCCGGGCAAGGCGATCACGATCCCCGACGCACTGTTCCCGTCGGAGATCTCCTTCGCGGCGTACGAGCAGGCGCTCGACAGCCAGAACATCCCGCAGTGGGCGCTGAACTCGGCGATCTACTCGATCGTCTCGGTGGTCCTCGTCTTGCTCTTCGCGTCGATGGCGGGCTACGCCTTCGCCAAGAAGCGGTTCTTCGGCCGTGAGCTCATCTTCTGGGTGTTCATCGCCATGCTGATGATCCCCTACCACCTGACGATCATCCCGCAGTACATCATCGTCCGGGAGCTCGGCGGCCTGAACACGATGTGGGGCATGATCGTCCCGACGATCGCCAACGCCCAGGCGATGTTCCTCATGCGCCAGTTCATCCAGGACGTCCCCGACGAGATCATCGACGCAGCCCGGATCGACGGCGCCGGGGAGTTCCGGGTCTACTGGTCGATCGTGCTGCCCCAGACCAAGCCGATCCTCGCCACGCTCGGCACCTTCGTCTTCCTCTGGCACTGGAACGACTTCCTGTGGCCGCTGGTCTCCCAGCAGTCCCCCCGCAACTACGTCCTCACCGTCGGGCTCAAGACCCTCCAGGAGCAGGAGGTCCCGCTCGCGACGATCATGGCGGCGGCGGTGGTGACCTTCATCCCGGCGCTGCTCGTGTTCATCGTCCTCCAGCGGTACTTCGTCCGCGGCGTCATGATGTCGGGCATCAAGTAGCACCACCCGGACGACGGAGAGGCCCGCTGCGCTCGCGCAGCGGGCCTCTTCTCCTGCTCGGCCGAGCGGCCGCTCACCAGGTGAGCAGCTCTCCCCCACGCTCGGCACTCCGCTGGGCCGTGAGCGCCACCCGGGTGGCCAGCAGTCCGGCCGCCGTCGAGATCACCGGCTCCTCGCCGCGCAGCACGGCGTCGAAGAAGTAGGCGGCCGGGCGCACCGGCTCACCGAGCGGCTCGTCCCACGCCGGGCGGTCGTGGGTAGTGACGCGGAGGCGGTGGTAGGCCCAGTCCAGCTCGGCGGTTCCCTCGCTGCCGGTGACCCGCATCCGGTAGTGCCCGTGCACGTCGGCTGCCTCCGGCCCCAGCCAGCTCGCCTCGATGGTGGCGGCCACGTCGCCGGCCCGCATGAGCAGGGCGACGTGGTCGTCGAAGCCGGGGTGGTCGGCCGGCCGGGCGTTGCCGGTGAGGGCGGCGACCACCCCGCTCGTGGCCCCGGTGAGGGCCAGGACGAGGTCGATGTCGTGGATCGGCAGGTCGGCGGCGATCCCCCCGTACCGGACGGGGTCGAGGAACCAGCCGGGCCGCTGCGCCTGGCGCAGCTTGTGGGGACCGGTGCTGGCCACCAGCGCCAGGTCTCCGAGCACGCCGTCGGCGAGGAGGCGCCGCAGCGCGATCGTCGCCGGGTAGAAGCGCTTCTCGAAGACGATGGAGACGTGGCGTCCCGCCCGCTGCGCGGCCGCGGAGATCGCCTCGAGCTCGGCCGTGGAGGTGCACAGCGGCTTGTCGGCCAGCACGTGGGCCCCCGCGTCGAGCGCGAGCAGCGTGGCCTCCGCCCGGCGGGCGTAGATGCCGGCGACGAGGGCGACGTCGACGTCGTGCGCGGCCAGCAGCTCGGCGAAGTCGGCGTAGACGGGCACACCGGTCAGCGGACCGAGGAACTGCCCACGCATCGTCGGGTCCGGCTCGGCGGCCGCGACGAGCTCGAGCTCGTCGCGGTGGGCGACCTCCTCCAGGGCGTAGTCGACGTGCGGGTGGGCGGCCCCGAGGATGGCGACCTTCACGTCAGCTCCTCCGGCCGCACCGCACGCCCGGTCTGCGCCGCCCGGTAGATGGCGCACATGAGGCGGACCGTCACGGCCCCCTCCGCCGCGGGGACGGCGGGTGGTCGGCCCTCACGCACGGCGGTGAGCACGTCGCGCCACTGGCTGACGTGGCCCGCGAAGCCGATCGCCGCCGGGTCCGCCGCCCCGGTGGCCGCGGTCCCCGTCGCCGCCGGCGGGGGGACGCCAGGGACGTCCCAGCGGACGACCTCCCCCTGCCCCAGCTCGATGACCCCGCGCTCCACGTGGAGGGTCAACGTCGCGGGTGAGCCGGGCGGCGTGGCGGTCGACGTGCTCAGCAGCCCCAGGGCACCGCCCGCGAAGCGGAGCGTGGCCACGGTCGTGTCCTCGGCGTCGATCTCGTGCGCCAGGGTCGCGTACTGCGCGGTGACCTCCGCGACCGGGCCGCACAGCCACTGCAGCAGGTCGACGTTGTGCACCCCCTGGTTCATGAGCGACCCGCCGCCGCCGGCCATGGCGGCCCGCCAGGGCGCAGCCCGGTAGTACGCGTCGTCCCGCCACCAGTGGACGTGGGTCGTGGCCAGCCGCAGCCGGCCGAGGGTGCCGTCGGCGAGCAGCCGCTTCACGGCGGCGTACTCCGGCTCGAACCGGCGCTGGGAGATCACGGCGGCGACCAGCCCCTCACGGTCGGCGAGGCGGACGACGCGCTCGGCGTCGGCCACGTCCAGCGCGAGGGGCTTCTCGACGACGACGTGCTTCCCGGCCGTCAGCGCCTCCACGGCGTGGGCGGCGTGGCGCCCGCTCGGAGAGCAGACGGCGACGACGTCGACCCCGGGGTGGCGCACGAGCTCCTCCGGCGCCACCTGGACGGCGTCGGGCCACCCCGCCGCGGCGCTCCGGCCGGTGTCCCCTCCGCTGAACGCGCGCATCTCGGCGAGCCCACGGAGCTCGTCGAGCGCCCGCGCGTGGGTCGCCCCGATGCTGCCCAGCCCGAGCACGCCGACACCGACAGGCTTGGTCATCCGTCCTCCTCGTGCACCGGTACGGCACCGCGCCGCACGTCGGCCCAACGTATCCATCGGCCGCCTTGACATGCAACCGCTTGCAGACCACCCTGGTGCACGCACACGTCGACGACGAGGGAGCAGCACTGTGAAGCGAGTCGGCTTCATCGGCACGGAGAACTCACACGTCCAGCACTTCATCCGCTTCCTCAACGCCGAGCGGCGACATCCCGGCGTGACGGGGACCGCCCTCGTCGGTGGGCCGTCGGAGCGCAACCGCGCCCTCGCCGCCGAGGGGGGCATCGACGTCATCGTCGAGGAGCCGGCCGACCTCCTCGGGCGGGTCGACGCCGCCATCGTCTCGAGCCGCGACGGAGCCAGGCACCTCGAGCACGCCCGCCCGCTGCTCGCGGCCGGACTGCCCGTCCTCGTGGACAAGCCGCTCGCCGCGTCCGTCGAGGACGCCGACGCGCTGCTGCGGACCGCCCGCGAGCACGACGCGGTGCTCGTCTCGTGCTCGGCCCTGCGCTTCGTCCCCGAGATGGCCGAGCTCACGGCCGCCGCCCCCTCCCGTGGCGCCCTGCGCCACCTCCACGTCGTCGGCCCTGCCGACCCGGACAGCGAGTACTCCGGCCTGTACTTCTACGGGATCCACCACGTCGAGGCGGCCCTGGAGATGCTCGGCAACCCCGTCGTCGACCAGGTGGCGGCCCGGGCGACGCGCGACGGCGACACGACCGTCGCCTCCTGCCGCATCGCCGACGTCGAGGTGACCTTCACCTTCGTCACCCCCCACGACGACGGGCGGGTGCCCTTCCACGTCACCGCCGTGCACACCGACGCCGTCGTCGCCCGGGAGCTGACCCTCGGGCCGGACTACAACGCGCCGGCCCTGGAGGAGTTCCTCGGCGCCGTCGCCTCCGGCAGCCCGCGGCTCAGCCACGCCCAGCTGCGCACCCCGGTCGTCGTCCTCGACGCAGTGACGCAGGCCCTGGGAAGGACGACGCCGTGACCGACACCCCCGCCTTCGGCGTCATCGGCCTCGGCGTCATCGGGCGCCAGCACGTCCAGCGGCTCACCACCCCGGGGGCACCGGGCCGGCTGGTGGCCGTCGCCGACCAGCACACCGGGACCGCGGCGGCGGTGGCCGCCGAGTACGGCGCCGAGGCGTGCCCGGGTGCCGCGGCCCTGCTCTCCCGGCCCGACGTCGACGCCGTCGTCGTCGCGGTCCCCTCCGGGCTCCACGCCGAGGTCGCGGTCGCCGCCCTGGACGCGGGCAAGCACGTCCTCCTGGAGAAGCCGATCGAGGTCACCGTCGCCGCCGCCGACGAGATCCTGGCCGCGGAACGCCGTTCCGGGAGGGTGCTCAGCGTGGCCAGCCAGCGCCGTTTCGCCCAGGAGAACCAGTACCTCAAACAGGTGGTGACGGAGGGACGCCTCGGGCGGATCACCAGTGCCACCGTCGAGGTGGCGCTCTGGCGCACCCAGGAGTACTACGACTCCGGGGCCTGGCGGGGTACGTGGGCACTCGACGGTGGCGGCGCGCTGATGAACCAGGGGGTCCACCTCGTCGACCTCGCCCTGTGGCTGCTGGGGGACGTGGCCGAGGTCTACGCGCACACCGGGCTGCTCGCCCACGAGGGCATCGAGGTGGAGGACACGGTGACGGTCACCGCCCGGCTGCGCAGCGGCGCCCTCATGACGTTCCTCGCCAGCACCTCCGCCTACGGTGACCTGCCGATCCGGATGAGCGTCATGGGCTCCCGCGGCTCCGTCGTCACCGAGTCGGAGCGGATCGTCCGTTTCCGCACGACGGCGGAGGAGGCGCTGCCGGCCTTCGCGCCGGTGGACCAGCAGCTCGCCCAGCTCCACGACTTCGTCGCCGCCGTCCGCGGGGAGCGGGCACCCCTGGTCACGGCAGCCCAGGCCCGGGCCGCCGTCGCCTTCATCGAGGCGGTCTACGAGTCCGGACGCACCGGGCGGCCCGTCGTGCCGGCACCGGCACCGGCCCCGGTGCGGTAGTCCGCGTCGCGTCATGACGTCCGCCGACCGCGAGCGCCGCTGGTGGTGCGACCGGCTCCACGCCCGTCCCGACCCACGCGGTTCGTGGCGCGTGGGACCGGCCTGTCGCCACGCCGGTCCCGGCCCCGCGGCGACGGTGCAGGACCTCACGGTCACCTCGTTCGGGACGGACCTCACCGCCGTGCTCCTGCGACCCGACGACGCGACCGGCGCCGTCGTCGTCGTCCCGTGCTACGAGACCTCGACGGTGCTGGGCAGCCCCGCCGAGCGCACCCGGCACACCGGCCGCACCGCCTGGTCCCAGGCCCACGGGCTTCATCTCGCCGGGCGCGGGCTCAGTGTGCTCGCCGTCCCGTGGTGGTTCGAGCAGCACGCCGCCGCGGACCCGCGCACCGCCCGTGCCACCGACCTCACCGAGCGCTACTCCCCCGCGGCCGCGGCCCACGCCGCCCGGCTCCCGGGCACCGCCCTCGGTCGGAGCGTCGCCGACCTCGTGCTCACGCTGACCGCGGCCCTCGCCGAGGGCCTGGCCACCGCCGGGAGGGTCGGCGTCTTCGGGCACTCCCTCGGCGGCAAGCTCGCCCTCCACCTCGCGGCGCTCGACCCGAGGGTGACGGCGGGCGCGGCCCATGAGCCCGGGCTCGGTCTCGCCCACTCCAACTGGCGGGACCCGTGGTACCTCGGCGGACAGCTGCCGGGTGACCGGGACCACGACGACCTGTTGGCACTCGTCGCGCCGCGCCCCTTCCTCCTCGCCGGCGGCGGGAGCAGCGACGGCCTCCACAACCACGACCTCGTGGCACGGGCGGCCGCCGCCTGGACGGACCCGGCCGACCTGGCCGTCCTCTACCACGGGGGCGGGCATCCCCTGCCCGAGCACGTCACCGCGGCAGTCGCCGCCTGGCTGGAGGAGAGGTTGTCATGAGCCGGACGGTCACCGACCCCCGAGCGCGCGAGCTCGTCCAGGCCGCCGAGCCCCGCACGTGGTCCTTCATCGGGGACAGCGTCACGGCGGCGAGCTGGCACACCTGGGGTGGCCGCGGCTACCCGGAGCTGTTCCACGAGCGGCTCCGGGAGCTCGGCCGGGTGCGTGACGTCGTCGTCAACGCCGCCGTCAGCGGGTGGCGGGTGGAGGACCTGGACGGCGACCTCGAGCACGTGTGCCTGCGCCACCACCCGCACGCCGTCGTCATCGGGACGGGGCTCAACGACACGAAGGGAGGTGCCGACGGCGTCGGCGCGTTCGTCAGCACCTACCGCCGGGTGGTCGAGCGGATCCGCCACACCACCGGGGCGCTGGTGGTCGTGCAGACGCCGAACGGCACGCTGCCGACAGCCCCGGACCACGTCGTCCGGCACCTGGACCGCTACGTCGAGGCGATCCGCTCCCTCGCCCGGGACGTCGACGCCGTGCTCGTCGACCACCACTCCGCGTGGGCCGCGACACCGCAGGACTCGACCTTCCACTGGCTGGGGCACGGCTGCCACCCCAACGCCTACGGGCACCGCGCGATGGCTCGCACGCTGATGCAGGTGCTGGGCGTGTGGGACCCCGGGTCGAGTCGGACCTGCCGGCTCACCATCCCCTAGGGGAGGCCTCCCGTCGGACGCCGAGCGGCACTCGAAGCAACCGCTTGCATGCCTCCCAGCGCGCCTCGTTGCTGTACCGCAACCGCTTGCAATACGTTGAGGGCTCCCACGGAACCCACCGACGGAGGACGACGATGACCTCACCGCCCCTGCGATCCCGACCCCGCCACCGGGCCGGCCCCCTCGTGGCCGCACTTCTCGGCGCGGCACTCCTCCTGGCGCCGGCCACGGCGGCCGCGGCCACCTCGCCGGCCTCCGGCGAGGAGCCGGTCACCGACCTCGGCGTCGCGATGCAGGCACCCAACGTGCGCCTGTCCGACGTCGGCACGCTCGCCGACGGCACCCCTGTCGCCTACCTCTTCTCCGACGGCGAGCCGGTGAGCTTCAACGTCGTCGACCTGCGCACCGGTGAGCTGCTCGACAGCCACGAGATCCCGCCCTACGCCGTCGCCTCGGCGATCGACGTCGCCGACGACGGCACGGTCTACCTCAGTGTGCGCAGCCCGAACGACGGCACGCTGTGGCGGTACGAGCCGGAGACGGGCGAGCTGGTCGAGATCGCCGACGGGATCGCCGGCGAGCAGATGCTGCGGATGCTCGACATCGACGGCGACACCCTCTACGGGACCACCTACCCCAACGCCCAGGTCTACGCCCTGGACCTGGAGACCGAGGAGCTCACCGTCTTCGGCTCGGTGAGCGAGAGCGACTACGCCTGGGGGCTGGAGGCGGACGGGGACACCGTCTGGGTCGGCGCCGGCACCCCTGCCCAGCTGTACCGGCTCGACCCGGCGACCGCCGAGGTCACCCCGGTCGAGCTGCCCGCCGACGTCGTCGCCGACGGCGGCTTCGTCCAGCGCGTGGAGACCTACGCCGACCTCACCGTGTTCTCCCACCGCGCCGTCGGGGGCGCCACCCTGTCGGTGCACGACGGCACCGGCTGGCTCGAGCGCGTCCCGGTCGGCGGCATGTGGCTCTACACCGAGCAGAGCGTGGACGGTGCCTTCTACTACCTCGACAGCGGCGCTCGGCTCCACGCCTACGACGTCGCCTCCCGGACGTCGCGGTCGGTCGACATGAGCGGCAGCGGGGTCGAGGGGGAGACCGCCGGGACGACCCGGATGTTCCTCGCCGAGCTGGGCACGGACGACTTCCCCGGCACCACGGTCGTGGGCACGCGCACCGACGGCATGGTCTGGCGGTACAACCTGCGGACCGGCGCGGGCGACGTGCTGGCCACCGAGCCGTTCGGCTCGTCCGTGACGATCATGTCGATCGCCGAGGGCGGTGACGGCCAGGTGTACGTGGGGGCCTACCTCAGCCCCGGCGTCATGGCCCGCGTCGACCCGGCCACCGGGCAGATCGAGCAGCTCGACGGCCCCGAGCAGGCCGACTCGATCGTCGCCCTCGGGGACCGCACCGTCATCGGCACCTACCCGAACGCGGCGTTCTACGCGGCCGAGGCGGACGAGGCGTGGTCCTGGGGCACGAACCCGAGGCACCTGTTCACCCTCGGACGCACCGACACCGGACAGGACCGGCCGCGGCACATGGCGGCCGCCGGTGACCTCGTCGCCGCCGGCACCATCCCGAACTACGGGGAGCTCGGCGGGGCGCTCACCCTGTTCGACCCGGTGACCGGTGACCACGAGGTGCACCGCGACGTCGTCCCCGACCAGAGCGTGACCGACCTGGCGTTCCACGAGGGCGTCGTCTACGGCGGCACCTCGGTCCACGGCGGCCTGGACTCGACCCCGACCCAGGACACCGCCGAGCTCTTCGTGTGGGACCTGGAGGAGGGCCTGGTGACGAGCGGCCCGGTCGTCGAGGGCGCCGAGATCGTCCACGCCCTCACCGTCGACGCCACGGGACAGGTCTGGGGCATGACCGACACCGGGGCACTGTTCGCCTACGACACCGGGACGCACGAGGTGACCCGCACCGTCGACACCGGGATCCGGCACGGCAACGTGTGGGGCACGCAGAGCGAGCTGCAGCTCAACCCGCGCGACGGCCTGGTCTACGGGAACGCCGGCGGCCGGCTCTTCCGCTTCGACCCCGTGGAGCCGGAGCTGGAGGTCCTGGTCCCCAGCGGGGTGCAGCGGGCCACGGTCGCGGCCGGTGACGTCTACTTCACCGACGAGACCAATGTCTACCGGTACGCGCTCGCGGCCGAGCAGCACTGCGACGTCACGGTCACCGGCACCCACAACGGCCCCCTCCGGCTCGGTGAGGGCACGACCTGCCTCACCGACGCCACCGTCCGCGGGCCGGTGACCGCGGGCGGCGCCACTGCGCTGGTCGTCACCGGCTCGCGCATCGTGGGACCGCTGAACGCGGCCGGCTCCCCCCGCGTCACGGTCGTCGACTCGCAGGTGACCGGCCCGGTCCGCGTCGACGGCGCCGGCACGGTCACGCTGAGCGGCTCCCGGGTCACCGGGCCGGTGCGCATCACCGGCGCGACCGGGGCCGTCGTCGTGAGCGGCAACCACATCACCGGACCCCTCGCGTGCAGCGGCAACGCCCACGCCCCGGTGGACGACGGAGCACCCAACACGGTGGTCGGGCCCGCATCCGGCCAGTGCGCCGAGCTGGGCTGACACACGAAGGCGCCCCCTCCCACACCGGGGAGGGGGCGCCCTGCCGTCTGGCCGACGTGGCGGCGAGGTCTACGCGGCCGCGCACTGGCCCGTGGCGGGGCCGCTCACCTCGTTCGGCTCGGCCATGACCACGGCACTGTTGCCGGTGCAGCGCAGCGGACCGGACACCGTGTTGCCGGAGACCACGACGTCCTGCGCGGTCAGGTTGCCGGTGAGCGTCACGGGCCCGCGGACCTCCGTGCCGGAGACGGCGAGCAGGTCCGTTGAGCCCGAGACGGTCAGCGGTCCCCGCAGGGCGGAGCCGGAGACGTCGACGACACTCGCTCCGGCCGCGGTCACCGGCCCCTGGATGCGGGAGCCGACGACGACGATCCCCGCCCCGGCGCGGACGCTCACCGGTCCGTGGACCTGCGCGTCGGTCAGGCACGTCACGCCCTCGGAGAGCCGGAGCGGGCCGTGGTGCGTCCCGGTGACCGTCGCCGTGCACCCGACCGGCGGGGCGCCGGCCGCGGGGAAGCTGTAGACGTTGGTCTCGTCGGCGAAGTAGAGCGTCCCGTCCGCCACCATCGCGGAGTAGCGCACCCCGGTGGGCCCGAAGGTGCGCAGCTCGGCGGTCTGCGGGTCGAGGGTGAACAGCCGTCCGCCGGCGTTGCCGTACACCAGACCGTCCGGGCCGGGGTACATCTCGCTCTGCCGCCCCCAGACGTTGGCGTTGGTCAGCCCGGTCGCCGCAGTACGCGCGACCTCATGGGCGGCGACATCGTACTCGAAGACCGTGCCGTTGTCGGTCATCCCCCACAGCCGGCCGGCGTGGTCGAAGGTCAGCGAGTGGACGACCTCGGCGGCAGGGTCGACGACGGTGGAGGTGACGAGCTCGGCGGCCGCCACGTCCCAGACGAACAGCCGTGCGGCGGTGTCGCTCGGCGTGCTGTCCAGCCCGCCGTGGACCGAGGTGCCGCCGTAGAGGAGGCCGTCCCGGTACGCCAGGGCGGTGACGCTGTGGCCGGGGACGACGTCCCGGTGCACGTCGGCCTCGGTCCCGTCGGGGTCGAACAGCACGAGGGCACCGCCCAGCTCACCGTAGTTGGGCACGGTGGCGGCCGCGGCCAGGTCCCCGGCGGCGACGAGGTCGGAGATGCGGTCCTGGCCGACGTCGCGTCCGATGGTCAGGACGTGGCCCGGGTTGGTGCCCCAGTCCCAGTGCTGGTCGAGGTCGCCGACGTAGAACTGGGCGTTGGGGTAGGCCCCGACGACGAGCCGGTCCCCGACTGCGGTGACGGCGTCGGCCTGTCCGGGCCCGTCGAGCGCCTCCACGGTGCCGGTGGCGTGGTCCACCCGTGCCATGACGCCGGAGCTGAGGTAGGCGCCGAGGTAGGGGTTGCCGTCAGGACCCAGGCCCATGGAGTGGATCGTGGCGGGCGCGCCCTCGACGTCGGTCTCGACGACCTCGCCGGTGCCCTCGTCGAGGTCGTACAGCCAGACCGCGCCGTCCTCGCGGATGCCCACCAGGGTGACACCCGGGTACTCCTGCGTCCCGAGCTCGACGAGGTGCAGGGACCGGGTGCCGGGCAGCGCGTCCGCCAGGCCCGACTCCGCCCAGCCGATGGAGAAGCTCTCCCGGGCGGCGATGTCGAACCCGTGCACCTCGCCGCCGGAGATGTAGTAGAACGCGCCGTCGTGGGACTCCTCGGTGGAGCTGCCCATCGACCGGATGTCCTGGCAGCACCACTCCTCGGCCGTGAGGTCGTACAGGGCGATGCTCCGGGCGCCGGCCGGCGAGTAGCCGACGAGGACGAGGTCGTCGTACCGCTCGATGCGGCTGACGAAGTCGGCGTTGTCCACGATGTCGGCCGGCAGCTCGAGGTCGGTGACCTCCCCGGTCTCGACGTCCACCTCCCGCAGGTACGGCGTGGTCCCCGTGCCGACCCACAGCCTGCCCCGGACCTCGGCGAAGCCCCAGGCGTAGGACACGCCCTCGGCGACGGCGCCGTAGTCGCGGATCTCCCCGGTCTGCAGGTCGTAGGAGTAGACCTTGGCCGACGGGTAGGTGGAGCCGTACAGGACGCCGTCGTGGATGAGCAGCGAGCGCAGCATGCCCTCTCCGACCACCCGCGTGGCGAGCCGCGTCAGCTCGTGGCTGTGCGGGTCGTAGCTCCACAGGGTGCCGTCGTTGGGTGAGCGCACCGACAGGTAGACCATGTCGTCGGTCGGGTCGACGACGATCGCCGACGCGACGGAGTAGCCGGTGAAGTCGTGCCGGTCGAGCACCTCGCCCGTGCGCAGGTCGACCATGCTCATGCTCACCGGCTCGCCGTCGTTGAACAGGTAGCCCACCGGTGTGCCGTCGGACAGGACGGTCGCCTCCGCGAAGCGCACGTTGGGCGTGTGCATCGCCACGCCGTGGTCGACGACGTCGAGGGTCGGCAGCTCCCGCAGCTCCACCTGGTCGGCGTAGAAGTCGGAGACGGAGGCCTGCATCGAGTAGATGAGGACCGCGGCCGTGGCCGCCCCCTCCGGAGCGACCGCCTCGACGGCGACCGTGGTCCACTCCTGGGCCGGCAGGCCACGGAAGTGGCTGCTCGTCTGCTGGAGCTGGTTGCCGTCCGCGTCGTAGAAGTAGAGGTACATCGACGGGACGCCGTGCTCGACCCACACCCGGTAGGAGGCCTCGTAGGTGCGGCCGGCCTCGACCGGGGCCGGCTCGCTGCGCAGCCCGTAGGCGACGTCGCTCTCCGGGTCGACCATCCGCATGCTCCACGACCCGTCGAAGGCGACGTCGTCGACCACCTCGCGGCTGCCGTCCCGGCCGGCACCGAAGACGGTCCAGCCGGGGATGCCGTCCTGCGTCACCGGCTGCTCGAAACTGTGGTTGGTGACCGGGACGGACCGGCCCGGCCCGGTCGGGGAGGCGTCGGCAGCCGGTGGGAGGACCAGCGCGACCGCGGCGGCCAGCAGGGCCGCGACCAGCAGTCGGGCCCTGGTCCCGGGTCCGGCTCTGTCCACTCTCTGTTCACTCATCGATACGTTCCCTTCTCCTTGTCTCACACTCGGTTGTGCTCGAGGGACGGTCCCCGCAGACGGCGAGGGCTGGACCGCGCAGGCGCACGGTCCAGCCCTCGACACGCACGGGGGCGTGGCGTTACAGCGCCGCGCACTGGCCGCGCTGCGGCCCCGTCACGCTGTTCGGGCTGCCGCCGTCGACCGGGGCGGGCTCGTTGCCCGTGCAGCTGAGTGGTCCGTGCACGGTGCTGCCGGCCACCAGCGGGGCCAGGGTCGTGCGGTTGTCCGTCAGCTCGACCGGACCGCGGACCACGGTGTCGGTCAGCTCGAGGTTGCCGGTGGTCCCGGACACCCGCAGCGGACCGGTCAGCTCCGCGCCGCTGACCTGTACCAGCGTGGCGCCGGACGCGGTCAGCGGCCCGCGCATCGTCGCGTCGGTGACGACGAGGCTTGCACCGGTGCCGACGGTCACCGGCCCGTTGACGGTCGCTGCGGTGATGCAGGTGACGCCGCTGGTGACCCGGAGCGGCCCGTGGTGAGTGCCGGTGACGGTGTCGGTGCAGTCCGGCGTCGGGCCGACGAGGTCGATGAGGTAGGCGTTGGTCTGGTCGACCCCGATGATGTTGCCGTTGCCGTCCCGGGTGATCTGCTCCATCTCCTCGGCGACGACGGTCACCTCACCGGTGGCCCGGTCCACCTGGTAGAGCGTGGTGTTGCTCGTCACCAGGTAGGTCCCGGTGCGCTCGTCCCAGATCGTCTTGGTGGCGTAGCCCCACCCGCGGTGGTTGCCCTGCTCGGCGGGGAACAGCCGCGCCGTCCAGGTGATCTCGTGGGTCGCGGGGTCGAGCTCGAAGAGCAGGCCGTCGGAGGTACCGCCGGCCAGCATCCCGTCCGCACCCCAGGACAGCCCGGCGACGTAGCCGGCCTCGTCGCTCACCGGGCCCTCCCACACGAGGGAGGCGGACTCCACGTCCCAGACGAACAGGCGTGCCTCGGTGGCCGTGGGCGTGGACGAGAGCCCACCGCTGATGGCGGTGCCGCCGTAGATGAGGCCGTCGGCGTAGGCGAGGGAGATGACGCTCTGGTCCGGGACGACGTTGCGGTGGAACTCGAGCTCGCCGGTCTCGGTGTCGACCAGGGTGAGCGCCCCGCCGAGCTCGCCGTAGTCCGGGATCGTGCCGATGGCCAGCCGGTCCCCGGTGGACACCACGCCGTTGATCCGGTCCTGGAAGTACGGCTCACCGCGCTCGAGGGTGAGGACGTGCCGCGGGTTGGTCCCCCAGCGCCACTCCTCCTCCAGGTTGCCCGCGTGGACGACGGCGCCCGGGTAGGACGTGACGACGAGCTCGTCCCCGTGGGTCGCGACGGCGTCGGCCTGCTTCGGGCCGCGCAGCGGCTCGAGCTCCAGGGTCTCGGCGTCCACCCGCGTCATCGACCCGCTGGAGAGGTAGGCGCCGATGTAGGTGTTGCCGTCGGGGCCGACGCCGAGGCCGTGGGCCTCGGCCGGTGCCGGTGCGATCTCGGCCCGGGTGACCGAGGCCGTCCCGGTCTCGAGGTGGTAGGCCCACAGGTCACCGTCGGTGCTCAGGCCGACGACGGACTCCCCGGCACCCGGCAGGTCCAGCACCTCCATCCCGTAGGTGCCGACCTGCTCGGCCAGGACGTCCGGCAGCTCCGTGTCGGCGAAGCCGGTGGGGAGGAGCTCCAGCGTCCGGGTGTCGTGGCCGACGAGTGTGCCCTCGGACAGCAGGTAGGTGACGCCGCGGGAGTCCACCGCGGTGGGGTCCGAGCCGAAGACGCTGGGGATGACCTCCTCGGCCCACTGCCCGGTGGCGAGGTCGAGCACCGCGGAGTCGTAGTTCCCGCGGGGTGAGAGCCGGACGTGCACGGTGTCCGCACGCTGGGCGATGCCGATGAACCACTGGGTGTTGGCCATGACGTGGTCGGGCGGGTGGATCTCGCGGCGCTCCCCGGTGGCGGGGTCGATGACGTACAGGTGTGGGACCGGTCCGGTGCCCGCCCAGATCTCGCCGTCGACGATGCCGAGCGAGAAGACGTAGGCGGCGTCGGTGGTCTGGGTGCCGTAGTCCTCGAAGTCGCCGGTCGCCGGGTCGTAGGCGACGACCTTGGCGTTGGGGTAGGTGCCGAAGTACAGGCGCCCGTCCGGGCCGACGCTGCCGTCGTACAGCACCCGCTCCCCGGCCACACCCGCGGCGATGTGGGTGAGCTCGCGGGTCTCCGGGTCGAAGGAGAACAGGCCTGCGTTCATCGGGTGCCGCGCGGAGAAGTAGACCATCCCGTCGTCGGTGACCGTGATCCAGCCGCCGATCGTCGTGTTGTCCAGCTCGGCGCTGAAGAGCGCCTCACCGGTCGTGACGTCCACCATGGTGAAGGTCGCCGGGTTGCCGTTGGAGATCGCGTAGACCACCGGCGTGCCGTCGTCCAGGGTGGCGAAGGTCGCCGAGCGGACGTTGACCGACATGACCGCCGGTCCGAGGTCGTGGACCGTCGGCTGGGGTGGGGCGGGCGCAGCCTGTGCTGCCGGCACGGCGAGCGGGCCGACCAGCACCGCCAGCAGGGTGGTGACCAGGGCTCGTAGGCGGGCCCTGGGGTGACGTGCAGGGGGCGTCATTGCATCCTCCTCTTCTGGGCGCCGCACCCGTGGGCGCGGCGCACGGACCCGGTGCCGGGCACGGCACCGGAGGACATGGCGTGGGGGCCCGGCCGCCCGTCCGGTGCGGCGGGAGCCCCTCGGTCACAGGCCCGCGCACTGGCCGGTGGCGGGCCCGTTCGCGTCGTTGGGCCGACGACGGTCACCGGGCCGTGTACCTGCGTGCCGGAGATCTTCACGACGGCGGCGGAACCCGAGTCCCTCGTCCGTCGGTACGGCCGCGGTTGCGGTGTCACGAGACAAGGTCGCGGTGGTGAGTGCGGCGACGCGTCGCCCGCTGTGGTTGAGCATGGTTCCCCCTGTTGTTCGATCCTGGCTGAGCGGCTGTGCCGGCCCCCGCCGGGCGTCGGCGGCCGGGCACGGTGCCCAGTCCGGCCGCCGACGTCGGGTGTCAGCGCGCGTGCAGGCCGGTCACAAGCCGACGCACTGCCCGCGGACCGGGCCGGTGACGCTGTTGGGCTCGCTGCCCCCGACGGGCGCCGGGCGGTTGCCGGTGCACGACAGCGGCCCGCGGACCGTGTTCGCCGCGACGACGACCTCGTGGCCGGCGGTGTTGTCGCTCACCGTGACCGGTCCGGCGATGTCGTTGGCGACGACGGCCACCCGGCCGGTGGTCCGCGCGATGCTCACCAGCCCGCGGACGTCGGTGCCGGTGATCTCGACGAGGTCCGCGCCGTCGGCCCGGACCGGGCCGCGGACCTGCGAGTCGGTGACCACGAGGCCGGCGCCGGCCGCGACGGTCACCGGGCCCCGCAGGTCGGCGTCGGTCACGCAGGTGGTGCCCTCGGCGACCCGCAGCGGTCCCCGCCGGTCGCCGGTGACCGTCACGTCGCACTCGGGTGCCGGGACTGCCAGTGTCAGCGCGTGGACGTTCACCGACCCGGCGAAGTAGACCTGACCCCGGCTGTCGACGGCCGACTCCCGGACCCCGCTGTCGACCAGGATCTCGAGCTCCAGGCTCGTGGGGTCGATCCGGAAGAGCGCTCCTCCGGCGTTGCCGTACATCGCGCCGTCGTGCGGGTTGAGGTAGAGCGAGGTGGTACGGCCCCAGACGTTGCTGGTCCGCAGACCGGTCGCGACGTGCTCGACCACCTCGTGGGTGTCGGGGTCGAGCACGAAGACGACGCCGGTGTCGGTCAGGCCCCAGACCCGGCCGTCGGGTCCGACGGTCAGCTGGTCGACGACGGTCGCCCCGTCGACGACGACGTCGCTGGTGACGAGCTCTGCCGCGGCCACGTCCCAGACGAAGACCTCCGCCGCGGAGGCGGTGGGCTCGCTGTCGATGCCGCCGTGGATCGACGTCCCGCCGAAGACGAGGCCGTCCCGGTGGGCCAGTGCGGTCACCGACTGGTCCTGGACCACGTTGCGGTGGACCTCGAACTCACCGGTGGTGGGGTCGAGGACGGTCAGGGCGCCGCCCAGCCGCCCGTAGTCCGGCACGCTGCCGACGGCGATGCGGTCACCGGTGGAGACCATGGCGAAGATCCGGTCCTGGAAGTATGGCTCGCCCCGCTCGAGCTGCATGACCTGCTCCAGGCGGCTCCAGTCCCAGCCGCCGTCCACCGGTCCGACGTGCACCCCGGCGCCGGGGTAGGAGCTGATGACGAGCTGGTCGCCGTGGCTGATGATCGCGTCCCCCTGCTTCGGACCGCGGCCGTGCTCGATCTCCTGGGTGACCGGGTCGATCCGGCTCATCGCGCCGCTGGACAGGTAGGCACCCAGGTACACGGCGCCGTCCGGCCCTACGCCCATCGAGTGCGCGCCCGCGGGTGAGCCCAGCACGTCGGCGGGGACGAGCTCGCCCTCCCGCGTCGCGACGTCGTAGCTCCAGATGGTGCCGTCGGTGTTGATCCCGGCGATGGTCGGTCCCCAGGCCTCGTCGTCGGCCGCGACGACTGAGAGCTCGTAGGTCCCGACGGCGTCGGCGGTCGCCTCGTGGACCCAGGAGTCCTCGAACCCGGTGGAGAAGACCTCCTCGGTCTCGAGGTCGAAGCCGGTGAGGACGCTGCCCGCGAGGTAGTAGACCTTGCCGTCGACGACCGGCGTGACGGGGGTGTCGAAGGTGCCCTCGATGATGACGTCGAGCCAGCGCTCCTCGGCCAGGTGGTAGACCGCCATGTCGTACGTGCCTCGTGGGGAGAGGCGGACGAAGACGTGGTCATCGCGCTGCTCGATGCCGATGAACCAGCTCGTGTTGTCCATGACGTGCTCCGGCGGCAGCAGCTCGGATGTCGCCCCGGTCTGCGGGTCCACCCGGAACAGGTGGGGGACCGGACCGGTGCCGGCCCAGACCTCGTCGCCCACGACCCCGACCGAGAACACGTAGGCGGCGTCGTCGGTCAGGCTGCCGTAGCTCCGCAGTTCCCCAGCGGCCGTGTCGTAGCCCATGAGCATCGCGTCGGGGTAGGTGCCGAAGTAGAGGACGTCGTCCAGGAGGGTCCCCTCGTACAGGACCCGTTGGCCCTGGAGGTCGACGTCGAGCTCGGTGGTCTCCCGGGTGGCGGGGTCGAAGGTGAACAGCGCCGCCGACGTGCCGTTGCGCGCGGTGAAGTAGACCGTCCCGTCCTCCGCCTGGGTGGCGAACCCGCCCAGCGTGTACCCGTCGAGCTCGTCGGCGAAGAGCCGCTCGCCGCTCATGTCGACGACGCTGAAGGTCGCCGGGGAGCCGTTGGACAGCGCGAAGACGACGTCGGTGCCGTCCGGCAGCGTGCCGAACTCGGCGCTGCGGACGTTGGCGGTGGAGATCGCCGGGCCGAGGTCGGTCACGACGACGCCGTCCGCCGCGGAGACCTCGAAGGCAGCGGCCGCTGGGGCATGCCCGAACAGGAGGGCGGCGGCGAGGACGGCGGCTGCCCCTCCTGCCGCCCGCCTGCGGGCCGTGCTCGCCGTGCCGGTCGTGTGCGTCATGCGAACCCCTTCGTCGGAGCGTCAGGCGGCACCTCGGGCCGGAGGGTTACGTGCCGGGACTCGTCGACGAGTCCCGGCACGGTCGGTCCGGAGCACCGGATCTGCAATCGCTTGCAAGATGGCTGCGTCGCACACTAGCGAGATCGGGCGATTCCGGCAACCGCTTGCAGGGTCGCGGAAGGCCGCGCCGGGGTCGGGGAACGGCGCGCCTACTCGGGACGCACCGGAGCCGTCGAGCCGCGCACGACGAGCTCGACACCGAAGCTGCGCACCACCGGAGCGTCCTCCGGGGCCGGGGCGAGCGCGACCTCCAGCGCCGCGCCGCCCATCTCGCGCAGCGGCAGGCGCACGGTCGTCAGCGGCGGACGAAGGTCGGCCGCAACGGCGATGTCGTTGAACCCAGCCACCGACACGTCACCGGGTACGGCCCGGCCGTGGTCGTGGAGGTAGGCCATCGCCCCGATCGCCAGCTGGTCGGCCGACCCGACGACGGCGGTGACGTCGGGGTGGGCGGCGAGCAGCTCCCGCGCCCCGGTGTACGCGTCGTCACGCGTCGGGGCCCCGTGGCGGACCCGGACCCGCCCGCCGGCCGCCTCGACCACCGCGCGCAGGCCGCCGACACGTTCGGCGGTCGAGCCGACGTTCGCGGGGCCGGCGAGCACGCCGACGGTGCGGTGCCCGAGGCCGACGAGGTGCTCGGCCAGCGCCCGGCCCCCGGCCTCGTTGTCCACTAGGACCCGGTCGACGTCGATGACGGGTGTGCCGATGGCGACCACGCGCCCGCCGTTCGCCCGGAAGGAGCGGGCCCGGGCGGCCATGCCTTCCCGGTAGCGCTCGTCCTGCAGCCCCGACCCCGCGACGATGACGACGCTGGCCCGGTGGGACTGGAGCATCCGGAAGTAGGCCAGCTCGCGCTCCGGGTCGCGCTCGGTGTGGCAGATGGTCACGAGCAGCTGCCGCTCGGTGGCCACCGCGTGGATGCCGTTGACGATCTCGGAGAAGTACGGGTCGCCGACGTCACCGGCGAGGACGCCGATGGTCCCCGCACTCCCGCGCAGCAGCCCCTGTGCCTGGGCGTTGGGGACGTAGTCCAGCTCCTGCGCGGCGGCCTCGACGCGCCGGCGAAGCTCGGGAAGCACCGGGTAGTCGCTGCCCGAGAGCACCCGCGACGCCGTCGGCACGGACACACCGGCGCGCTTGGCGACGTCCCTGAGGTTGACGGCCATGCGGCGAGCGTAGCTCCCCTGCTGCCGGGCACCGGACACCGGTCCCGGACGGCGCACCTTGACGGCACCGCGCCGCCTCACCTACCGTCGGGGGCACGAGAAATGCTTTTCTACGCCCGGGACGCCCGACGCCGACCGCTCGCTCACCGAGGAGACCCCATGACGACCATCGCCCACGCCTCCGAGCCGACGGACGAGGCGGCACTCGACCAGCTCCTGTCCGAGCCGACGCCGGGCGTCGGGGAGGCGCTCGCCGCGGCCGGCGGGGACATCGTCCTCCTCGGTGCCGGCGGGAAGATCGGGCCCTCGATGTCCCTCATGGCACGCCGGGCGCTCGACGCGGTCGGCTCCAGCGCGCGGGTCATCGCCGTCTCCCGGTTCTCCGACGCCGCCGTCCGGGAGCAGCTGGAGGAGGCCGGGATCGTCGTCCGGTCGGCCGACCTGGCGGACCCGGAGTCCTACGCCGAGCTGCCCGACGCCGCGGCGATGTTCTACCTCGCCGCGATGAAGTTCGGCACCACCGGCCAGGAGCACCGCACCTGGTGGTCCAACGCCGCCATGCCGGCCATGGTGGCCGACCGCTACCGCGGTGTGCCCTCGGTGGTGTACTCCACCGGCAACGTCTACCCCCTCACCCCGCTCTCCTACGGCGGCTCGGTGGAGACCGACGAGCCGCTGCCGGTCGGGGAGTACGCCCAGTCCTGCCTGGCGCGCGAACGCATCTTCACCAGCGCCGCCCACACGTGGAACACCCCGACGACGATCTTCCGGCTCAACTACGCCTGCGAGCTGCGCTACGGCGTCATCGCCGACATCGCGGTGAAGATCGCCGACGGCGAGCCGGTCGACGTCACGATGCCGGCGGTCAACGTCGTGTGGCAGGGCGACGTCAACGCCTGGGCGCTGCGCTCCCTGGAGCTCGCGGCGACCCCGCCGCACATCCTCAACGCCACCGGGCCCGAGACGGTGCCCGTCCGGCGGCTGGCCACCTGGCTGGCGGAGGACATGGGCATGGAGGTCGACCTCGTCGGCGAGGAGTCCTCCGACGCCCTCCTGTCCGACGCCGCCGAGTGCCTCGAGCGGTACGGCTACCCCTCGGTGCCGCTCCGCCGCCTCGTGCGCTGGGTGAGCCGGTGGGTGGCCGACGGCGGCCGCCAACTCGGCAAGGCGACGAAGTTCCAGCAGCGGGAGGGGAGGTTCTGATGGGCCTGCACGAGCGCCTGGCCGGCGGGGTCGTCATCCCCGCCCACCCCCTCGCCCTGGACGACCGGGGCGCGGTCGACCTGCGTGCGCAGCGCGCCATCACCCGCTACCAGCTGGCGGCCGGGGCGCACGGGCTCGCCGTCGGCGTGCACACCACCCAGTTCGAGCTGCACGACGACCGCGGTGCGCTGCGCGAGGTGTGGGAGCTCGCGGCCGGGGAGGCCCGGGCGAGCGGCCGCTCCCCCGTCCTCGTCGCCGGGATCACCGGGGACGTCGGGCAGGCCGTGGCCGAGGCCGAGCTGGCCGTCGAGCTCGGCTACGAGGCGGCCCTGCTCAGCCCCTGGGGCATGGCCGAGCGCACCGAGGCGACGCTCCTCGCACGCGCCGCTGCCGTCGGTGAGGTCATCCCCACCATCGGCTTCTACCTCCAGGACTCCGTGGGCGGGCTGCGCCTGAGCCGCAGCTACTGGCGCTCGCTGTTCGACCTCGAGTCCGTCGTCGCGGTCAAGACCGCCCCCTTCGACCGGTACCGGACCGGTGACGTCGTCCAGACGCTGCTCGCGCACGACCGCTGGCGCGACGTCGTCGTCCTCACCGGGAACGACGACGCGATCGTCCACGACCTCCTCACCCCGTACCGGGCGACCGTGGACGGCGAGGAGCGCGAGGTCCGCGCGACCGGCGGCCTCCTGGGCCAGTGGGCGGTGGGGACGCGGGCCGCCGTCGAGCTGGTCTCTGCGGCAGGCGCCGCCGTCGCCTCGAGCTCCGTCCCGCTGGACCTCATGGTGCAGGCGAGCGCGCTCGTCGAGGTCAACGCGGCGGTGTTCGACGTCGACCACGACTTCGCCGGCTGCGTCCCCGGGGTCAACGAGGTCCTGCGCCAGCAGGGCCTGGTGCGCACGGCACGCTGCCTGGGCCGCGACGTGCTCTCACCCGGGCAGTCCGAGCGCATCGCCGCCGTCCGGGCGCGCTACCCGGACCTGCTCGACGAGGAGTTCGTCGCTGCCAACCGGGACGGGTGGCTGGCGTGATCGTCGGCTGGGGCTCCTCGTCGATGGAGGGGATCGGCCCCGCCCTCGAGGTCGCGCTGGACGGGACGGGACGCGAGCTGCGCAACCTCGGCAAGGGCGGTGAGACGTCGCATCACACCGCCGCCCGGCTCGGCGCCCTGCCCCCGCTGCTCACCCTCCCCGACGGCGTCCTCCCGGCGGCCGGCAGCGTGCCCGTGCGCTCGGTCCTGGACCTCCAGGCGGTGTCCCTCCGGGCGGTCGCCGGGACGGTTGCGGGCGTCCGCGGGGTGCTGGGCCCGAGCGCCGAGCAGGTCGTCTTCACCCGCGAGACCCCCGGGCCGCCGGTCGCGGTACCGGGGCCGGTGCCGTTCCACTCCCTGCTCGGGCCGCAGCTCGCCGCGTACGACACGCTGCTGTGGATCGGCAAGAACGACCTCCACCACGGGGACAGCGCCGAGGACGTGGTCGGACGGACCCGGGCCACGGCCGGGTGGCTCACGGCGCGCGGTACCCGCGTGCTCGTCCTCGGGCATTTCGTCAACACCGGGTCCCCGGCCGAGCTGCAGCGGCGCGTGGAGGCGACGAACGCCGCGCTCCAGGCCGAGTACGGCGACCACTTCCTCGACGTCAACGGCCCACTGACCGCGCCCCACGTGTGGGAGCGCACGGGCCTCACGGCCACGGCCGAGGACCGTGCCGAGCAGGCCGCCGGACGCAAGCCGCCGTCGCTCTCCGCCGACCACAACCACCTCGACATGGTCGGCTACCACCTCGTCGCCCGGCTCGTCCGCGACCGGCTGCGGGCCCTCGGGTGGCTGGAGCCGGCCGCGGAGGCCGTTCACGCGAAGCCGTAGAGCCCTGTCCCGTCCCCGTCGGGGTAGGTCACCGTCCCGTCGCGGACCGACACCAGCCCGGGGTGCCGCCGCGCGAGGTCGGCGTTGGAGTCCGGGGCGTACTGGCGGCTGTTGAGCTCGAGATGACGGCGCGTCAGGGGCAGCTCGGCGACCAGCCGGGCGGAGTGGGCCAGCGCCCAGGAGCTGGCGGTGAGATCCTGCACCACACACCACAGACCGCGTGCCCGGGCGACGGTCGCCGCCACGAGCGCCGCGGTCTGGCCCTTCGCCGCCTTGACCACGACGCCGCTCCACCCCCGGTCGGCCAGGTCGAGGAGCCCGGTGAGCCGGTCGAAGCCCTCGTCGAGCACGGTCGGGACGCGTCCGGACAGCTCTCGCAGGGCCGCCGCGTCCGGGTCGGACGTGCGCGCCACCGGCTGCTCGAGGTAGTCCACCGCCGCGGCGGCCGCCGGTGAGAGCCGGGCGACCTCCTCGAGCAGCCGGAGCGCCACCTGCGGGCCGCTGCAGCCCGCGTTCGGGTCGAGCGCCAGGACCACGCGGTCCTGGTGCCGGGCCGCGACGTCGTGGACCGCCACCACCCGCTCGGCGTCGGCGGCCGGGTCGGCACCGACGAGCTTGAGCTTGAGGTGGTGCGGGCGCTCCCGGCGCAGCCAGGTCTCCAGGTCCGCCGGCCCGTCGGCCGGGCTCAGCGGGTCCCCGACACCGACGACGTGCTGGACCGCCAGGTGCCGCCGCGGCGCGACGAGGACGTCGCCGGGGAAGGTGCCGCGCAGGCCGGGGTCCAGCCAGGACAGGTCCTGGGCCAGGTGGTCCGCGGTGGCCATGGCGAGCGAGGAGCGGCCCGCCGCCCGTCCCCAGGCGTCGTGCAGCGCGTTGTCCACGGCCCCCACCGCGAGCAGCCCCGCGAGGCGCGGGACGGCCTCCGCGCCCGGGCCCGCCGCGGTCGCGAGGACGCCGTCGAGGTCGGCGGTGAGCCGGCGCCAGGTCTCGACGGGGTCGGCGCACGGGGCCTCGAGCGCGGCATCGACGTACCGGCGCACCAGCGTGCGCAGCACCTCGTCACGGGCCGGCACGGGCAGGTCGCCGTGCGGCCAGGCCCAGGGCACCGACAGGACGCTCTGTCCGTGGCCGCGGGCCCGCCGCCCGTGACGGGTCTCGACGTCGAGGGTCACCTCGGCGATGGTGAAGAAGTCGATCGGCCGGCCGCTGATGACGAAGGGGCGGGCGAGCCGCACCTCGCGGAAGGCGACGACGGCGTCCCGCGCCCTGATGTCAGTGTCGTGCACGTCAGGCCAGCCGGTCGTAGCCGTCCGCGGTGACCTCGAAGCGCAGGGTGCCGTCGGTGAGGAAGCCGGCCACCTCGCGCAGCACCGTGGCGCCCTGCGCGAACCGTGCCTCGACCGTGCCGCCGGCGACGTGCGGGGTGAGGATGACGTTGGGCAGCCCGAGGAGGGGGCTGGTCGGCGGCAGCGGCTCCTCGTCGAAGACGTCGAGCCCGGCACGCAGCCGCCCGGCGACGAGCTCGTCGGTGAGCGCCGGCTCGTCGACGACGGCGGAGCGGGCGGTGTTGACGACGACCGCGCCGTCCGGCAGCAGGGCGAGCATCTCCCGGCTGACGAGATGTCGCGTCTCCGGTGTCGCCGGCGCGTGGACGGCCAGGACGTCGACGCCGCGGCACAGCGCGGCCAGGTCGGTGAGCTCGACCCCCAGGGCGGCGGCTTCTGCGGGCGTGGCGTACGGGTCGTAGGCGACGACGTCGGTCGCTCCCAGGCCGCGGACCATACGCACGTAGTGACGGCCGGTGCGGCTGAGGCCGACGACCCCGATCCGCTGGTGGGCGATCCCGTTGCCGAGCAGGCCGTTGCCGCCGGCGAACCAGTCCCGGGTGCGCTGCAGCCCACGGTCGTGGGTGTGCAGGTTGCGGAGCAGGGCGAGGGTGAGGGTGACGGCCAGCTCCGCGACCGGCAGGGCCATGGCGTCCGACCCGCCCTGCGCGAGCCGGAGCGTGCCGTCCATGAGGACCTCGCGGGGGAAGAGCTTGCGCACCGACCCGGCGGAGTGGACGGCGAGCCGCAGCCGGGAGCCACGGAGCCGGTCGGGCGGGAACGTCGCGGTGCTCCACGAGGTGATGAGGACGTCGTACTCGTCGGCGACGCCTGCCGGAACCTCCACCGGGCCGCTCCCGCCGGCGACGACGAGCTCGCCGAGGTCGGCGAGCTCCCGCTGGGTCGCGGGGGCGTAGAGCAGGTCGAGCTCCTCGGTGCTCACCGCGGCGTAGATTCGGGCGCGCTCGACCATCGGACTCCTTCGTGCTCGGCTGTCCGCGCCAGCCTAGGGAGGGTCCCGCCCTGAATGCAAGCGGTTGCACGAGTCCCGTGGCGCCCGACCCGTGCGTCGGGCCCCGGGGCTACTCCACCCCGACGATGTCGACGACGAAGACGAGCGTGTCCTCGCCGCCGATCCCGGCCTGGGGCACGCCGCGGGGGCCGTAGCCGTGCTCCGGCGGGA
>NZ_CALGNQ010000126.1 GCF_937958535.1 uncultured Georgenia sp.
GCGCTTCTGTCCCTCTCCGCGGATGCGGCCCCGTCCCGCCCAGCCTCCTGCCGCCCCGACCTGGGTCGTGAGTCTCCGATGAGGGTCGTGCTCCGTGGCGTGGCACGACCCGGGCCACGACCCAGGCGGGGGCGCGCCGGGGGACTGCCCTGTGCTCCCTTGCGGATGCGGCCTCGCCCCACGCTCCGCAGACTGGCCAGGTCCCCACACCACCGAGGAGTGCCCCATGGCCGCGGACGACGCCGACACCACCCGCACCGACCAGCTCACCTTCCAGAACCCGGTCACCCGCTACCCGCAGATCACCCCGCCCGAGCAGCAACAGGAGGAACCGGGCCTGCAGGCGGACATCGCCCCGCAGCCGGACATCGGTGAGCACTCCTACCGCGGCACCGGCCGGCTCGAGGGGCGGCGGGCGCTCATCACGGGAGGCGACTCGGGCATCGGAGCTGCCGTCGCGGTCGCCTTCGCGCGGGAGGGTGCCGACGTCGCGATCAACTACCTGCCCGCCGAGGAGGAGGACGCCGAGAAGGTCGCCCGCATCATCACCGAGAGCGGCCGCAAGGCCGTCCGGCTGCCGGGCGACCTCATCGACCCGGACGTGTGCCGGGACATCGTCGAGCGGGCTGCCGCCGAGCTCGGTGGCCTCGACATCCTCGTCAACAACGCCGCCAAGCAGGTCGCCAACGAGAGCCTGGAGGAGACGCCCGACGAGCAGGTCGTCGAGACCTTCCACGCCAACGTCCTCGCCATGTTCCGGGTGACCAAGGCGGCGCTGCGCCATCTGCCGCCCGGCTCGACGATCATCAACACCACCTCCGTGCAGGCCTACCAGCCCTCCCCGCCGCTGCTCGACTACGCCTCGACGAAGGCTGCGATCAACAACTTCTCCAAGGGCCTGGCCCAGGAGCTGGCACCGAAGGGCATCCGGGTCAACGCCGTCGCCCCCGGCCCGTTCTGGACCCCGCTGCAGCCCTCGCACGGACAGCCGGTCGAGGACCTGCCGGAGTTCGGCAAGAACACCCCGATCGGCCGGGCGGGCCAGCCCACCGAGTGCGCGCCCGCCTACGTCTTCCTCGCCTCGCCGGAGTCGAGCTACGTCATCGGCGAGACGCTCGCCATCACCGGCGGGTCCCCGACGCCCTGACCAGCAGCGCCGACCTGTCAGCGCCTCGACCACTCACGCGCCCACTCGGAGGGCAAGGACCGGGCACCCCGAGGAGTTCCAGGTGGTCGTCGTCGACGGTCGCCGGGTGACGGCGGACGACGGCGCGGGACGGGACGGGTGCCGCTGCGCGCCGTGACCTCGCTGCGGGAGGAGCCCGCCGAGCCCGTGGGCCGGGAGCCACCGGTCCGAGGCGAGAGGGCCTCGGGAGATACTGGCCGGGCGATGTCCCCACACTCCTCACCCCGCCCCGCCCTGCCCAGGGAGATCTGGGTGCTCGCCGCGGCCGCCCTGCTCATCGCGCTCGGGTACGGCCTCGTCTCGCCGGTCCTCCCGCAGTTCGCGCGCTCCTTCGACGTCTCCGTGGCCGCTGCCTCCTTCGTCGTCAGCGCCTTCTCGCTGTGCCGCCTCGTCTTCGCCCCGGCAGGCGGGGCGCTGGTCACCCGGCTGGGGGAGCGGCGGGTGTACCTCACCGGGCTGCTCATCGTCGCGGCCTCGAGCCTTGCGACGGCGCTCGCCCAGGACTACGTCCAGCTCCTGGTGTTCCGCGGGCTCGGCGGGATCGGGTCGACGATGTTCACCGTCTCGGCGATGGGGCTCATCGTCCGGCTGGCGCCCCCGACCGCGCGCGGCCGGGCGTCGTCGCTGTACGCCACATCCTTCCTCCTCGGCAACATCGGCGGGCCGGTGCTGGGCGGGCTGCTCGCCGAGCTCGGGCTGCGGGTGCCGTTCGTCGTCTACGCCGGCGCGCTCGTCATCGCCGCCGGCGTCGTCTGGCGCCTGCTCCCGGACACCGGGAGAAGGGGAGCGGCCCGGCCGAAGGACGAGCACCCGCCCATGCAGCTGGCCGAGGCGCTGCGTGACAGCGCCTTCCGGGCGGCGCTGGTGTCCGGGTTCGCCAACGGTTGGTCGAACTTCGGAGTGCGGGTCGCGCTGCTGCCGCTCTTCGCCGCGGCGGCGCTGGACGCGGGTCCGTGGTCCGCCGGGGCCGCCCTCGCGCTCTTCGCAGTCGGCAACGCCCTCGCCCTCAACGTCGCCGGGCGGCGGGCCGACCAGCGCGGGCGCAAGCCGCTCGTCCTCGTCGGTCTCCTTGTCAGCGGTGTCTTCACGGCGGTCCTCGGGCTCTCCGGGAACGTCGCCGTCGTCCTCGTCGTCTCGGCGCTCGCCGGGGTGGGAGCGGGACTGCTCAACCCGGCCCAGCAGGCCACCGTGGCCGACGTCGTCGGCCAGGAGCGCAGCGGCGGCAAGGTGCTCGCCGGGTTCCAGATGTCGCAGGACACCGGCGCGATCCTCGGGCCGGTGCTCGCCGGGGCGCTCGCTGACGCGTTCGGCTACGGCGTGGCCTTCGCGGTCTCCGGTGCGATCACCCTGCTCGCCGGCGTCGCCTGGCTCGGCGCCCGGGAGACGCTGGAGCACGCCCCGCGCAGGTGACGCCGACAGCGGGTCGCGCACGCGGCCGTTCCGCTCGGCGCCGGCCGGCCGCCGATCTCAGGTGAGGACCGGCTGGCGCGCCCGCCCGGCGCCGGCGGCGGCGAGGTCGGCCGCGACCCGGGCCAGCTCGGCCCGCTCCGCCCGGCTCGGCCGCACTGCGAGGAGGGCCCACAGGATGCAGGCGAGGTCGACGACCTCCTGCAGCCATGCCCCGACGATGGCTGGCAGCGCTCCGGTCGTGGCGACGAGCATGAGGCCCACCGACATCGCCACCCCGATCCCGATGGCCTGCCACGCCACCCGCATGGTCCGGCGGCCGATCTGGACGGCACGGACGCTGCGGGACAGGTCGTCGACGGTGATGACGACATCGGCCGACTCGCTCGCGGCGCTCGACCCCCGCGCCCCCATCGCCACCCCGACGTCCGCGGCGGCCAGCACCGGGGCGTCGTTGACGCCGTCCCCGACCATCATGACCGGACGGTGCGGCACGGCGCGCACGGCTGCGACCTTGTCCTCGGGGAGCAGGTCGGCGCGGACGTCGTCGATCCCGATCTGCCCGGCGATGTGGCGGGCGACGTCCTCGCCGTCGCCGGTGAGCATCATCGTCGTGCGCACCCCGGCACGGTGGAGGGAGGCCATCGTGGCGCGGGCCTCGGCGCGCAGCTCGTCGGCCAGCGCCAGCCACCCGGCGTACCGCCCGTCGACCGCGACGTGGACGCCCGTGGTGCCGGCGGGGGTGGGGGCCGGCTCGACCCCCACCTCGCGCCGGACGAAGCGGGCGCTGCCGACGACGACGGTGCGTCCGTCCACGGTGCCCCGCACGCCGTGGGCGGGGACCTCGGTGACGTCGTCGGCTGTCGGCACCTCCACGCGCTGAGCCCGGGCCGCGTCGACGACGGCCGCGGCGAGCGGGTGGCCCGAGTACTGCTCCACCGCCGCCGCGAGACCGAGCAGCTCCGCCGAGCCCACACCCTCACCGTGCACGGCGGTGACGCCCGGCTCGCCGTAGGTCAGGGTGCCGGTCTTGTCGAAGGCGACCGTGCGCACCCGGGCCAGCTGCTCCAGCGTCCCGCTGCTCTTGACGATGACGCCGTTGCGCGCCGAGCGTGACATCCCGCCCATGAACGCGACCGGGGCGGCGATGATGAGCGGGCAGGGCGTGGCGACCACGAGCACCTCGGCCAGCCGCGAGGGGTCGCCGGAGACCAGCCAGGCACCCACGGCCAGTGCGAGGGCGCCGAGGGTGAACGGCACCGCGACCCGGTCGGCGAGCCGCACGAACGGGGCCTTGGACTCCTGCGCCTCGCGGACGAGCTCGATGATGCGCTGGTACTGCGACTCCGCGGCGGTGGCCGTCGCCCGGAGCTCGACGGCCTCACCACCGTTGACGACGCCGGAGAGCACCTCCTCGCCGCGCACCCGGTCGACCGGGACCGACTCCCCGGTGAGCGAGGACTCGTCCAGGGTGGCGCCCTCGGACTCCAGGACGCCGTCGACCGGGACCACCTCGAAGGGACGGACCAGGAGCCGGTCACCCACCGCGACGTCCTCGACCGGGACGTCGGTGAGCCGGCCCTCGTCGTCGAGGCGGTGGGCGCGGCTCGGGGCGTTCTCCAGCAGCCCGGTCAGCTCACGCCGGGCCCGTCCGGCGGCGTGGTCCTCCAGCGCCTCCCCACCCGAGAGCATGAGGCAGACGACGAGCGCGGCCCAGTACTCCCCGACCGCGACGGCGGAGCCGATGGCGGTGACGGCGAGCAGGTCGATGCCGTAGCTGCCGGCCCGGATGTCGTCCACCATCCCGCGCACCTGCATGAGCGCGACGACGACGGCGAAGGCGGAGATGACCCAGCGGGCCGCCATGCCCTGGCCGGCGAGCTCCAGGACGCCGCCGAGCAGCGCGACGAGCCCGGTCGCGACGACGACCGGGTACTCGCGGACCGCTCCGAGACGTCCCCTCATGCGTCCTTTCTACGCCCGTTCCGCACCGTTTGTATAGCAAGGCAAGGCTCGCCTAAACCGCGGTACGGCGCGGAAAACCACCCGTCTTACCAGCCCGGCACAGGTCCGTCGTGGGACCGCCGTCCCACGACGGAAGAAGCCCTGCCTTCCCCGGGTCTGCACCACGGGCGGACGGCGCTGCGCCGCGGGGAAGGTCCGGGGAAGGGGCGCCCCATAGCGTCCGGCACACCAGATCGACCCACCGAAGGAGTCACCGATGACCGCCACCGCCGCCCGTCCCGCCCGCAACGGCGTCGACGTCCCCACCCTCTTCGCCACGATCGACGCCGTGCGCGAGAACCCGGGGCTCGCCGACACCCAGTTCCGGGCGCGGAACACCTGGATCAGCGGCACCCACAACCGCAGCGAGATCCAGGGCTTCTACGGGGCCGGCCAGGAGGACACCTCCCGCACCGTCCCGTTCGTCTACGACGCCGACCACCCGGAGGTGTTCGTCGGCACCGGTCTGGGACCGGCGCCGGTGGAGTTCCTGCTCCACGCGATCGCCGCCTGCCTGACCGCCGGGCTGGCCAACATCGCCGCCGCCCGCGGCATCGACCTGCGGCGGGTCACCTCCACCGTCGAGGGCGACCTCAGCCTGCTCAAGAGCCTGGGCGTCTCCGACGAGGGCCGCAACGGGTACGAGCAGATCCGCGTCCACTTCGAGATCGAGGGGGACGCGAGCGAGGAGCAGCTGCGCGAGCTCGTCGAGCAGTCCCGGCGCCGCTCCGCCGTCTACGACGTCCTGACCAACGGCACGGACGTCACGATCGACACCACCGTGCGCTGACAGCGCAGAGACACACAGGAGGGACGTACCCATGGCACGCACGACGGTCGTCGTGATCGGTGCCGGCCAGGCCGGTCTGGCGGTCAGCCACCTGCTGACCGCCGGCTCGGTCGACCACGTGGTCCTCGAGCGGGGCCGCGTCGCCGAGCGCTGGCTCTCCCAGCGCTGGGACTCCCTCCGGCTCCTCACCCCCAGCTGGCTGGTCCGGCTCCCGGGTGGGCAGTACACCGGCCCGGAGCCCGACGGCTACCTCGCCGCCCGCGAGGTCGCCGCGCACCTGGCCGGCTACGCCGCCCCGGCGCCGGTGCGCACGCACACCGAGGTGCTCTCGGTGTGCCGCACCGACGACGGGTACCGCACCGTCACCACCGACGGCACCTGGTCCTCCGACGCGGTCGTCGTGGCCACCGGCCACAGCGCCGCCGCCCGCCGCCCACCCATGGCGGGCGACCTCCCGCCGTCCGTGGTCCAGCCGGACGCCGACACCTACCGGCGTCCCGGTGACCTGCCCGACGGCGGGGTGCTCGTCGTGGGCGCCTCGGCCACCGGGGTGCAGCTCGCCGACGAGATCGCCGGAAGCGGCCGGCCGTTGACCCTCGCGGTCGGCTCGCACCGCCGGCTGCCCCGGCACCACCTGGGCCGGGACGTCTTCTGGTGGCTCGACCGGATGGGGGTGCTGCGGCGGCGCCGCGCGGACGCCGGCCCGCGGCAGTGGCGCGAGCCGTCCCTCCAGCTCGTGGGACGGGACGACGGCCGCGCGGTCGACCTCCCGTCCCTGCAGCAGCGGGGCGTCGTGCTGGCCGGCCGGTTCGTCGGGACCACCGGCCGGCAGCTCGAGCTGGCCGACGACCTGCCCGTGACGACGGCGGACGCCGACGCCCGGATGCGGGCCGCGCTCGCCCGCATCGACGCCTTCGCCGTCCAGCACGGGCTCGCCACACCGCCGGGACCGACCCCGGTCCCGGCGGCCCGCACCGCCGACGCCCCGACCCGGCTCACCGTCGGGCGGCGCGGGATCCGCACGGTCGTCTGGGCCACCGGGTACCGGCGCAGCTACCCGTGGCTGCACGTGCCGGTCCTCGACGCCCGCGGGGAGATCGTCCACACCGGTGGACGCACCCCCGCACCCGGGCTCTACGTCATCGGGATGGCGTGGCAGACCCGGCGCAACGCGACGACCCTCGACGGCGTGGGGGCGGACGCCGCGCTCGTCGTCGAGCACCTCGAGTCACACCTGCGAACGAGAGCGGGAGTCTGATGGGAACCTGGGACGTCATCGTCGTCGGGTCCCGGATCGCCGGGGCCTCCACCGCGCTCCTCCTCGCCCGCGCCGGGCTGCGGGTCCTCGTCCTGGACCGGGCCCGGCGCGGCAGCGACACCCTGTCCACCCACGCCCTGATGCGGGCGGGCGTGCTCCAGCTGTCCCGGTGGGGCGTCCTCGACGAGGTCGTACGTGGCACCCCACCGGTGCGGCGCACCCTGTTCCACTACTACGACGAGGACCCGGTGACGGTCTCCATCCGGCCGTCACCGGGGGTGCCCGCCCTGTACGCACCGCGCCGCACCGTCCTGGACACCGTCCTCGCCGACGCCGCGGAGCGTGCCGGGGCCACCGTCCGCCACGGCACCGCCGTCACCGGTGTGCTCCGTGACGAGTACGGCCGCGTCACCGGCGTGCGCACCCGCCGCCGGGGCGGCCCGGACGGCGCGGAGCGGGCACCCCTCGTCGTCGGCGCCGACGGCCTGCGCTCGGCGGTCGCCGACGCCGTCGGGGCGCCCGTGCTGTGGCGCGGCGAGGCGGCGACCAACGTCCTCTACGGCTACGTCACCGACCTGCCCGCGGCCGGGTACGAGTGGTACTACGGCGCCGGTGTCGGGGCCGGGCTCATCCCCACCCACGACGGCCTGACCTGCGTGTTCGCCGGCACCACCCGCACCGAGCTGGACCGGCTGCTCGCCACCGTGCCGCCGGCCGTCGCGCTCACCCTGCTCGCCCGCCGGCTCCCCGACCTCGTCGAGCGGCTGACGGCCGGTGGGCAG
>NZ_CALGNQ010000127.1 GCF_937958535.1 uncultured Georgenia sp.
CCAGGTCGTACATCTGGCGCTTCTCGGGGTTGGACAGCACCTCGTAGGCGCGCCCGACCTCCTTGAACTGCTCCTCGGCCTCCGGACCGGCGACGTCGGGGTGGAGCTTGCGCGCCAGCTTGCGGTAGGCGCGCTTGATCTCCTCCTGTGTCGCGGTCCGCGGCACACCGAGGATCTCGTAGTAGTCGTTCACCAGGTCACTTCCTGTGGGGTTCGGGGGGTGCGTCGGGGGCGGTCAGCCGCCCAGGATCCGGGAGAGGTAGCGGGCCACCGCCCGTACGGAGGACATCGTCGAGGGGTAGTCCATCCGGGTGGGTCCGAGCACACCGAGGTGGGCCATCGCCTCGCCGCTGCCACCACCGTAGGCGGTGGCCACGATCGATGCCTCCGACAGTGCCTCGTGGCGGTTCTCCTCCCCGATGCTCACGGCGACGGCGTCGTCCTCTGCGGCCATCTCCTCCAGCAGGCGCAGGAGGACGACCTGCTCCTCCAGGGCCTCGAGCACCGGACCGATCGTACGGGAGAAGTCGACGTCGGAACGGGCGAGGTTGGCCGTGCCGGCCATGACGATGCGCTCCTCGGCGTCCATCCGCAGCGTCTCGGTGAGCACCTCGATGACGCTGTGGACCATCGGCCGGTGCTCGGGGGCGAAGCGGTTGGCGGTGTCCTCCAGCGCGGTGCCGATGTCGGCGACGCGGCGCCCGATGCTGCCGGCGTTGATCCGCGCACGCAGCTCGGCCACGACGGCCGCGTCGAGCGGTGTGCGGACCTCGATGGCCCGCTGCTCCACCCGCCCGGAGTCGGTGATGATGACGACGAGGAGGCGGTGGTCGGACAGCGGCACGAGCTCGACGTGCCGCAGCGCGGAGTTGCGCAGCGAGGGGTACTGGACGACGGCGACCTGATGCGTGAGCTGGGCGAGCAGCCGCACGGTGCGCTCCACGACGTCGTCGAGGTCGACGGCACCGTCGAGCAGGTGCTGGATCGCCCGGCGCTCCGCCGGCGAGAGCGGCTTGAGCGTGGAGATCTGGTCGACGAACAGACGGTAGCCCTTGTCGGTGGGCACCCGACCGGCGGAGGTGTGCGGCTGGTGGATGTAGCCGCTCTCCTCCAGCACCGCCATGTCGTTGCGGATCGTCGCCGGGGAGACACCGAGGGAGTGACGCTCCACCAGCGCCTTGGAGCCCACCGGCTCGCGGGTCTGGACGTAGTCCTCGACGATCGCCCGCAGGACCGCCAGCTGACGGTTGTCGTTCACGGCCTACCTCCTCCTCCCGGCTCCCCTCGACGCGGCACGACGGCGGTCGGTGGGTGGCTTGCACTCACCGACCGGGAGTGCTAATTCTACGCGCCACACCACGGGGTGTCCCGTGACCTCGCCCACCGCGTGCCTAGTCTGCCGGGGTGATCGATCGTTACGGCTCCGACGTGCTGTCCTCCGACCCCCACCGCACCGGGCGCTTCGCCCACCGGCAGACCACCCGCGACCAGCCCGCCGACCTCGGGCTCGTCGTCGAGGACGTCGAGTCGGGCTGGGTGGGCGCGGTGACGGCGGTGGAGAAGTCGGGCGGGATGCACGTCGTCGTGCTCGAGGACCGGCACGGGCGGAGGCGCAGCTTCCCGCTGGGGGCCGGGTTCTGGGTGGACGGGCGGCCCGTCCGGCTGGTGCCCCCGGCCCGGAAGGTCGCCCCGCGCGGGCCGGTGACGGCCGGGGGACGCCGGCTGACGGCATCGGGCTCCATCGCGGTGGACACGAGCCGGGCCCGGGTGGCCCGCGCCTCGCGGATCTGGGTCGAGGGCCGGCACGACGCCGAGCTCGTCGAGCGGGTGTGGGGTGACGACCTGCGCGTCGAGGGGGTGGTGGTCGAGCTGCTCGAGGGTGTGGACAACCTCGCCGCGGTCCTGGCCGACTTCCGTCCCGGACCCACCCGCCGCGCGGGGGTGCTCGTGGACCACCTCGTCGCCGGCTCCAAGGAGTCCCGCCTGGTCCGGGAGGCGCTGGCCTCCCTCGGCCGGGCGGCGCAGCACGTCAAGGTGCTCGGGCACCCCTACGTCGACGTGTGGCAGGCCGTGCGCCCCGAGCGGGTCGGGCTGGCCGCCTGGCCGCAGGTCCCGCGCGGCACCGACATCAAGGTGGGCACGTTGGCCGCCCTCGGCTGGCCGCACGCCGACCAGGCCGACGTCGCCCGCGGGTGGAAGCGCATCCTCGGCACGGTGCGCAGCTACAAGGACCTCTCCCCCGCCCTGCTCGGGCGGATGGAGGAGCTCATCGACTTCGTCACCGAGGTGCCGGAGTAGCCGCAGCGGGGTGCGCGGTAAGTGAGCGGTTGCCCGCCTAGCATCCGGCCGTTCTGCCCGCTGCCTCCAGGAGGTCCCTTCATGACCCGCCGATCCCCACTCGTGGCTGCCGCCGTCGCCGCCGTCCTCACCCTCGCGGCGTGCGGTGGTGGTGACGACGCCGCCGCGGACCAGCCGGCGGACCGGACCGACGCGGCCGCCGACGCCACACCCGCCCCGGACCTCGACCTGCCCGCCGCCGAGGCGGACCTCGCCGGGACGACCGCCGTGCTCGGGTCGGTCGACCTCACCCCCGTCACCCCCGGGGCCGGCACCGGCGCGCACGCGCCCGGGCTCGCGCTGGAGGTCACCGCCGTCGGGTACGTCCCGACCATCCCGGTCGACGCCTACGAGGACATCACCGGCGACCGCATCCGGGTGGAGCCGGAGGAGGAGCCGACCGAGGTGCGCCCGGCCGACGGGCACGTCTTCGCCGTCGCCACCTACGAGACCCGCGACCCGCAGTGGCCGCCGCGCGGGTCGGCACCCCGCACCACCGCCCAGCTGCGCGTGCAGGGCAGCGAGGTGGACCGGCTCTTCAGCACCGACGACGGCGCCCGCCACACCGGCACCGTCGTCGTCTCGCTGCCGGAGAACCACGCCCCGGAGGACGCTGTCGTCGAGCTGGAGACCCACGGCGCCTTCCAGACGGTGAGCCTGCTCGACGGCAAACGGCTGCGCAGCGACGTCGAGCACGCCTACCCGGGGCCCGGGGAGGTCACCGTCGAGTCCGCCGAGCGGCTCGAGACGACCTTCAGCCACTTCATCAACGACCGTGAGGCGACGGTCCAGGGCCAGGTCGCGGACGCCTACGCCACCCCCTTCCTCGACCTCGGCTACGGCCGCGGCGACGGGTGGGCAGCGCCGGGCCAGCAGTACCTGGCGGTCGAGGTCGACTGGCACGTGACCGAGTCGATCACCTACCTCGACACCGTGGTGCGTGCCGAGACCCCCGACGGCACCGCCTACCCGGCGCTCAACGACCCGTCGAGCCTGACCGACGCCTTCGCCCGGGAGGTCGTCTTCCAGGTCCCGGCAGACACCGACCAGGTGACGGTGGTCATCGAGTCCTCCTACCAGAACGGGCCGTCGAGCAGCTCCCCGGTCATCGAGTTCGACACGATCCGCGCCGAGCTGTCCCTGGACTGACGTCGGGGCTCGCCGCGCCCGGCCTCACCAGGTCCAGGTGAACCCGTAGCGGCCGGGGGCGAGGTCCTGCTGGGTCCAGCTCACCCGGTGTGAGGGGCCCGGCAGGACCTCCTGCTCGGCCGGTGCGTCGGCGGCGGCCGGGTCGGGCGACCGGTGCCACCACACCCGGGCCGGCAGCGCCGGCGGGGTGAAGCCCACCTGGACGGCGAGCAACCCGGTCGGTCCGGTCAGCACGACGTCGTAGCCGCAGGCCATGGCACCGCCGGCCGCCTCGTAGGCCAGGACGTGCAGGTCCCCGGCGCGCAGGGCCCGGGGGAAGCGGGCGAGCGCGTGCCCGGCGTCCACCTCGATCGCGCAGCCGAGCAGGGCGGTGGGGCCGCACTGCGCGGCGCTGCCGGACCGGCCCGGCCCGAGGGACAGGTGGGCGACGTCGTCGGCGAGCGCCTGCACCGTCAGCGTCGTGCGCGCGGTCCAGCTCCTGCCGTCCGCGCCGACGAGGACGTCGACGGCATGGGAGAGCAGCACCACGGGAGGTGCGTCGTCGCCGTCGGACGTCCGCGACGCCTCGGTGGACGGGGTGTTGCCGAGGAGGGTCCACAGGCGTTCCTGCTCGGCGAGGGTGAAGCCGAAGGCCTCGCTGAACAGGCGCAGCGTCGGCGGGGTGAGGACCTCCCCGCGCAGGGCTCGTCGGCTGCGGTCCCGCAGCGACTCCAGGGACGCGCCGGTGGGGTCGGCGCTGCTGAGCACCCGGGCGACGGCGCTGTGGCTGATCGTGCCGTTGCGGCGGCGCTGGACGTGGCGCAGCCAGCGCAGCCGATACTCCTCGACGCCGAGTAGGAGGCGCCGCAGCTCCGCGGCCGCGGCCGCGTCACCACCGGTGCTGACCACCGTCGCGGCAGCCTCATCACCCGCACCGACCGCCGACGTGCACGCCGCCCGCCCGCGACCCACCGTTGCCTCACTCCAACCTGTCCGACAGCGACCGTCCACCATAGCCCGCCCAGGTGACACCTCCGGAACCGCCGGATGTGCCCGCCGCCGGCGCCTCAGTCGGTGAGCGCGCGGACGACCGTGTCGGCCAGCAGCCTGCCGCGGCGGGTGAGGACGATGCGGCCCTCGCGGGCGGCGGTCATGTCCACCAGGCCCTCGGCGATGAGCCCGGCGACCGTCTCGCGGCGGTGCTCGGGCACCCGGCCGGTCCCGGGCGCGAGCTCCAGGCCCTCGGCCAGCCGCACCCCGAGCATGACCCGCTCCAGCTCGCGGGCGTCCTCGTCCAGGACCTCCCGCCCGGCACCGGGGCTCATCCCCTGCTCCAGGCGCTGTGCGTAGGCGCGCGGGTGCTTGACGTTCCACCAGCGCACACCCCCGACGTGGCTGTGCGCCCCCGGGCCGATCCCCCACCAGTCGGCGCCGCGCCAGTAGGCCAGGTTGTGCCGGCACGCGTGGTCCGGCGTGCGGGCGAAGTTGCTCACCTCGTACCAGGACAGCCCCGCGCGGGTGAGGACGTCGTCGGCCACCTCGTACTTGGCGGCCGCGTCGTCGTCGTCGGGCATGGGCAGCTCGCCCCGGCGCACCCGGGTGGCCATCTTCGTACCCGGCTCGACGACGAGCGCGTAGGCGGAGACGTGGTCCGGCTCCAGGGCGACGGCGGCCTCCAGGCTGGTGCGCCAGTCGGCGAGCGACTCCCCGGGCGTGCCGTAGATGAGGTCGACGGAGACCTGGAGGCCGGCGTCGCGGGCCCAGCGCACGACGTCGGGCAGCCGCTCGGGGTCGTGGGTGCGGTCGAGAGTGGCCAGCACGTGCCGGACGGCGGACTGCATGCCGAAGGAGACCCGGGTGAACCCGGCCTCGGCCAGCGCCGCAAGGGACTGCGGCGTCACGGAGTCGGGGTTCGCCTCCGTCGTCACCTCGGCGCCGGGGGCGAGGTCCCACGTCGCGTGGACGTGGGCGAGCATGGCGACCAGGTGCGCCACCGGGAGCAGGGTGGGGGTTCCGCCGCCGACGAAGACGGTGGAGACGGGGCGGTCGGCCACGCCGGCGCGGGCGAGGACGTCGGCGGCGAGGTCGATCTCGCGCAGGGCGGTGTCGGCGTACTGTGCCTGGCTCGCCCCACCGCCGAGCTCGGTGGCGGTGTAGGTGTTGAAGTCGCAGTACCCGCAGCGGACCCGGCAGAACGGGACGTGGAGGTAGACACCGAAGTCGCGCTCCGCGGAGCCGACCGCCGCCGAGGCGGGCAGGGAGCCGTCGGCGGGGACCGGGTCGCCGGCCGGGAGGGCGGGGCTCACTTCTTCGCCTTGGCTTCCTTCCCCGTCGGCGAGTCCGAGCCGAGTGCGGCGATGAAGGCCTCCTGCGGGACCTCGACGCGCCCGATGGCCTTCATCCGCTTCTTGCCCTCCTTCTGCTTCTCGAGGAGCTTGCGCTTACGGGAGATGTCACCGCCGTAGCACTTGGCGAGCATGTCCTTGCGCAGCGCCCGGATCGTCTCGCGGGCGATGATCCGCGAGCCGACCGCCGCCTGGATGGGCACCTCGAACTGCTGCCGCGGGATGATCTCGCGCAGCTTGCCGGCCATGCGCACGCCGTAGGAGTAGGCCTGGTCCTTGTGCACGATGGCGCTGAAGGCGTCGACCTGCTCGTGGTTGAGGAGGATGTCGACCTTGACGAGGTCGGCGGCCTGGTCGCCCGCCGGCTCGTAGTCGAAGGACGCATACCCGCGGGTGCGGGACTTCAGCTGGTCGAAGAAGTCGAAGACGATCTCCGCGAGCGGCAGGGTGTAGCGCATCTCCACCCGGTCGGCGGACAGGTAGTCCATCCCCTCCTGGGTCCCGCGGCGCTGCTGGCACAGCTCCATGACGGGCCCGATGAACTCCGACGGCGTGAGGATGGTGGCCTTGACGACCGGCTCGCGGATCTCGGCGACCTTCCCGTCGGGGAACTCGCTGGGGTTGGTGACCCGCAGGCGCGTGCCGTCCTCCATGACGACCTGGTAGACGACGTTCGGTGCCGTGGCGATGAGGTCGAGGTCGAACTCGCGCTCCAGCCGCTCCTTGATGATCTCCAGGTGGAGCAGCCCGAGGAACCCGCAGCGGAAGCCGAAGCCGAGGGCCACCGACGTCTCGGGCTCGTAGTTGAGCGCGGCGTCGTTGAGCTTCAGCTTGTCCAGAGCGTCGCGCAGCGCCGGGTAGTCCGAGCCGTCGATCGGGAAGATGCCGGAGAAGACCATCGGCTGTGGCTCGCGGTACTCCCCGACCGGCTCGGTGGCGGGCTTGTCCGCCGTCGTGATCGTGTCACCGACACGGGACTGGCTGACGTCCTTCACCCCGGTGATGAGGAAGCCGACCTCGCCGGCGCCCAGGCCGTCGGTGGACTGGGGCTCGGGCGCGCTCACGCCGATGTCGAGGAGCTCGTGCGTGGAGCCGGTCGACATCAGCCGGATCCGCTCACGCGGGCGGATGCGGCCGTCGACGACGCGCACGAAGGTGACGACGCCGCGGTAGGTGTCGTAGACGGAGTCGAAGATCATGGCCCGGGCGGGGCCGTCGATCTGACCCTCGGGGGCGGGGATCTCCTGCACGATCCGGTCGAGCAGCTCGGGCACGCCCTCGCCGGTCTTGCCGGACACCCGCAGGCAGTCCTCCGGGTCGCCGCCGATGAGGTTGGCCAGCTCCTCGGCGTACTTCTCCGGCTGCGCCGCCGGCAGGTCGATCTTGTTGAGGACCGGGATGATCGTGAGATCGTTCTCCAGCGCCAGGTAGAGGTTGGCGAGCGTCTGCGCCTCGATCCCCTGGGCGGCGTCGACCAGGAGCAGCGCACCCTCGCAGGCGGCGAGCGAGCGGGAGACCTCGTAGGTGAAGTCGACGTGGCCCGGGGTGTCGATCATGTTGAGCGCGTAGGCGGTGTCCCCCACCTGCCACGGCATGCGCACGGCCTGGGACTTGATGGTGATGCCGCGCTCGCGCTCGATGTCCATGCGGTCGAGGTACTGGGCGCGCATGGTGCGCTCGTCGACGACACCGGTGAGCTGGAGCATGCGGTCGGCCAGCGTCGACTTGCCGTGGTCGATGTGGGCGATGATGCAGAAGTTGCGCAGCAGCTCGGGCGCCGTCGCCGCGGGGGCGATCGCCGGCATCAGGTCAGGGCTCGGTTTGGGGGACACTCACGTTCCTTCAGGCGACGACGTCGCGGCGGCCACCGGGCCGCGCGAGGACACACTGCGCTCCATCGTCCCACGTCGGCGGGGCGGGGGGACAATCCGCCCGGCGCCGGGAAGTGAGCTCTGGGCGGGAACTGAGCTCTCGGTGGGAAATGCGCTCTCGGGGGGAAGTGCGCTCTCGGTGGGACGTGGGCTGTCGGCGGCGGGGGCGGGGGCGGGGGCGGCGGGTCAGCCGAGGAGGAGGGCGAAGGCGCAGACGAAGGCGCCGAGTACGCCGAGCGGGATCGCGGCCACCGTGCCGAGGAAGGCGAGCAGGGTGACACGCAGGTCGTCCCGCAGGTAGGGGGCGTTGACCGGTCCTCCGGCCGCCCGCAGCAGCGCCCGCTGGGCCGCCTCCACCCGCGGGAACCAGCGGGCGGTGTGCAGCCGGCCCTCGTCCAGCGCCTCGCCCAGCGTGCTCATCTCCTCCTCCAGCGGAGTGGCCGCCCGCTCCCCGCGTACGACCACGACACCCCCCACCGCCGTCACCCGGTGGTCACCGAGGTCGGCGGTGGCCCGCTGCAGCCGCTCCCGCCGCACCGCCAGCACGACCACCGGTACCGCGAGCAGCACCGCGAGCGCGCACGGCACCCACCCCACCCAACTCACCGCGTCCAGGCCGATGAGGAGGCCGAAGAGGAGGAAGACGCCGACCGGCACCGCCGCAGCGACGAGCAGCACGAGCCCGGGCCGGCGCGCCAGGCGCACGATGTTGACGACGATCCGGTTCATCGCCTCGCTCGTCGCACTCATGGTCCAAGCCTGCCACGGGCGGTGCCCGCCGTCCGGGTGCAGGGCGCCGCGGCCACGGTTAGCGTCGGGGCGTCCGGCCCCGGGAACGGGGCGTCCACCGACCGTCAGTACGAAGGACCCACACGACGTGAGACCGCTCGACCGACTGCACGACTCCCTCGGGCTGCGGACCAGCCCGCGCATCTTCTTCCCCGCGGCGATCGTCGCCGTCGTCTTCGTCGTCGGCACCATCCTCTTCACCGACCAGGTCGACGCCTTCTTCGCCGCCGCCTCCGGCTGGGTCATGACCAACCTCGGCTGGTTCTACGTGCTGGGCGTGACGACGTTCCTGCTCTTCCTGCTCTACCTCGCCGGCAGCCGCTTCGGCCGGGTCCGCCTCGGCGACTCCCGTCCCGAGCACTCCGGCATCACGTGGTTCACCATGCTCTTCGCGGCCGGTATCGGCTCGATCCTCATGTTCTGGGGCGTGGCCGAGCCGATCAACCACTACGCCAACCCGCCGATGCAGGACGTCGACGGGCAGACCGACGCCGCCGCCCGCCAGGCGATCAGCTTCGCGCTGTACCACTTCGGACTGCACACCTGGGCGATCTTCGCGCTGCCCGCCCTGGGCTTCGCCTACTTCATGT
>NZ_CALGNQ010000128.1 GCF_937958535.1 uncultured Georgenia sp.
TCATCCCCGCATGGTGCCACCTCGCGCGCTCGGCACGTCGGCCGGGCCGAGGGGCAGCGCCCGTGCGGGTCGACGAGCGGTTTCGAAAGAGAAAGCCAGGTATCTCTATTGACGACAACGCATCGGCCTCCCTAAAGTCGACGTGTCCCGCCTCACAAGGGCGGCGCCGCGAGAGTGTGAACGCGCACGCTCCCCGTCGGCAGCCTTGCAGTCGCTTGCTGAAGCGAAAGGGGGACCAGCGAAGCGACGCTCCTTCCCTACCCCTGCACGACCAGCGGGGGAGCGTGAGTCCCCGCCTTCCCACCCCGGAGCATCGCGGCTCCGGACCCGGAACAGGACACAGGAGTCGACATGCGAAAGTCCACGAAGGTCGTCGCCATCGCCGCGGCCACCCTCGTCACCGCGCTGGCCGCCTGCAGCGAGGGCGACCCCGGCACCGAGCCGGCGGACGAGGCCGAGGGCACGATGGGTGACGGCGAGTTCGACCTCATCGGGTTCATGGTCCAGGACCTGTCCAACCCGTTCTTCCTCGCCATGGAGGAGGGCCTCAAGGCGCAGGCCGAGGAGATGGGCGTGGAGGTCAACACCCAGGACGGGCGCCAGGACCTCAACGCCCAGAACGACCAGATCGACACGTTCATCCAGCAGGGGGTCGACGCGATCATCCTCAACGCCGTCGACTCCGAGGGCATCGGTCCCGCGGTGCAGCGCGCGATCGACGCCGGCATCGTCGTCGTCGCCGTCGACGTCGAGGCCCCCGGGGCGATGGCCACGGTCACGCTGGACAACCGGCAGGCCGGCGAGATCGCCTGCGAGTACCTCATCGAGCAGATCGGCGGCTCCGGCCCCATCCTCCTCGTCGACGGCACACCGATCACCTCGGTCCAGCACCGGGTGGAGGGCTGCCAGCGAGTGCTCGAGGAGCACCCGGACGTCGAGGTCGTCGCCCACCAGAACGGGGACAACGGACGCTCCGAGGCGCTCGCCATCACCGCGGACATGCTCACCGCGAACCCCGACGTCGTCGGCATCTTCGGGATCAACGACCCCACCGCGCTCGGGGCCACGCTGGCCGCGCAGCAGGCGGGCTACGACGACCTCGTCATCGTCGGCGTCGACGCCTCACCGGAGGCCGTCGCCGAGCTCGAGAAGCCGGACTCGATGTTCGCCGGGACGGCCAAGCAGGACCCGAACACCCAGGGCTCCATCGCGCTGGAGATGGCCGCGAGCCTGTTCAACGGCGAGGAGCTCGAGGAGGAGACGGTGCTCGTCCCCACCGAGATGCTCACCCGGGACAACCTCGCCGAGTACGACGGCTGGTGAGCGGCAGCAACCGTGAGGTAGGGCGATGACCACGCACGAGCCGATCCTCCAGCTGCAGGGCATCACGAAGTCGTTCGCCGGCACACGCGTGCTCTCCGGCGTGGACTTCGACCTGCGGGCCGGGGAGATCCACGCGCTCATGGGCGAGAACGGGGCGGGCAAGTCGACCCTGATGAAGGTGCTCGGCGGCGTCCACGCACCCGACTCCGGGGCCATCGTCATCGGCGGCGAGCACAAGGTCTTCGCCACCCCCGGCGACGCCATCGCCGCCGGGGTGGCGATGATCCACCAGGAGCTGAGCACCGTCCCGGAGATGACCGTCGCGGAGAACCTCGCGCTGGGCCGCGAGCCGGTGCGCGGCGTCGTCCTCGACCGCAAGCGTCTGCGCGCCGAGGCCGAGGAGAAGCTCGCCGTCGTCGGCGGCGGGATCGACCCCCGCACGCTCATGCGCAAGCTCTCCGTCGGGCGCCAGCAGATGGTCGAGATCGCCCGCGCCGTCGCCCAGCACGCGCGCATCCTCGTCCTCGACGAGCCCACCGCCTCGCTCTCCGACACCGAGGCCCACCGGCTCTTCGAGGTCCTCGAACGGATGCGCGACGAGGGCATCGCGATGGTCTACATCTCCCACCGGCTCGACGAGGTGTGGCGGCTCGCGGACCGGGTGACGGTGCTGCGCGACGGCCACCTCGTCGGTACCTCGGCGCGCGGTGAGCTCACCCAGGAGGAGGTCGTCAGCCGGATGATCGGCCGCAAGGTCGACACGCTCTACGTGCGGGAGAACCGGCGGGCCGGCGACGTCGTCCTCGAGGTCGCGGACCTCGTCGGCGCCGGGAACGGCGTCGGCCCGGTGACCTTCCAGGTGCGGGCGGGGGAGGTGGTCGGCCTCGTCGGGCTCATCGGCGCGGGCCGCAGCGAGATCGCCCGCACGATCTACGGGGCCGACCAGCGCGCCTCCGGCACCATCCTCGTCGACGGCCGGCCCGCCGACATCGCCTCACCGGGCGACGCGATCTCCTTCAGCGTCGGGATGGTCCCGGAGAGCCGCAAGGAGCAGGCGCTCTTCCCTGCCATGGACGTCACCGACAACATCACCATCGCCTCGCTCGACCAGCACACCCGGGCGGGGGTGCTGGCCCGGCGCCGCATCCAGGACGCCGCGAGGCAGTCGATCGCGCGGTTCGGGATCCGGCTGCGCAGCCCACGGCAGGAGGTGCGCACGCTGTCCGGCGGGAACCAGCAGAAGGTCGTGCTCTCCCGCTGGCTCGCGACCAACCCGCGGGTGCTCATCCTCGACGAGCCCACCCGCGGCGTCGACGTTGGGGCCAAGCAGGAGATCTACCGGATCATCAACGAGCAGGCCGAGCAGGGGATGGCCGTGCTCATCGTCTCCTCCGACCTTCCCGAGGCGCTCGGCATCTCCGACCGGCTGCTCGTCGTCCGTGACGGGCGCGTGGTCAAGGAGCTCGCCGGTGAGCGGGCCACGGAGGAGGAGGTCATGAGGTACGCCACCGGAGTGGTGAGGGAGTGACGGATGGCCGAGCTGCAACAACAACCCGCGACCACCGGCCCGGCGGCCGAGGTGCCGCCCACCGCCGGCGCACGGCTGCTGAGGCGGGCGCTGGAGCTGTGGGGCACCTGGGGCATCGCCCTGGTCCTCATCCTCCTCGTCCTCCTCATGGCGTTCATCGCACCGAACTTCACCAGCCTGTCCAACGCGTTCAACATCGCGCGCGCGACGTCGATCACCGCAATCCTCGCGGCCGGCATGACCGTGGTCATCCTCACCGCGGGCATCGACCTGTCGGTCGGGTCGATCCTCGCGGTCTGCGGCGTGACGTCGGTGCTGCTGTGGAATGCCGGGCTCCCGCCGGTGCTGTGCGTGCTGCTCAGCGTGCTCGTCGGGGCGGTCGCGGGGCTGCTCAACGGGGTGCTCGTCGCCTACCTCTCGCTCGCCGCCTTCATCGTCACGCTCGGCACCCTGACGTCCTTACGCGGCGCCGCCTACGCGCTGACCGACGGCAAACCGCTCATCGCCGAGGGTGACCTGGGGTTCCGGATGCTCGGCGGCGGCAACTTCGCCGCCGTGCCGATCCCCATCTGGCTCATGCTCATCACCTACGCGGTGCTGTGGTTCGTGCTGGAGCGCACCCGCTACGGGCGCCACGTCTACGCCGTCGGGGGCAACCCGGAGGCCGCGCTCATGGCGGGCATCAAGATCCGCCGGGTGATCGCCTCCGCGTACGTCATCGCCGGCATCACGGCGGGGCTCGCCGGGGTGATGTTCTCCGCGCGCGTCGAGTCGGGCCAGCCGACCGCGGGGCAGGGGTACGAGCTGCAGGCCATCGCGGCCGTCGTCCTCGGCGGGACGAGCCTCATGGGCGGGCGCGGGCGGGTGGTCGGCACGCTGGTCGGGGCGTTCATCATGGGTGTGCTGACCAACGGGATGATCCTCATGAACATCGCGTTCTTCACCCAGCTCATGGTCCAGGGCGCCGTCATCATCCTCGCGGTGGCGATCGACAGCCTGAAGAACCGGTACACCAGGTGAGCCGATGACGCGCTACCTCGTGGCCGGGCACATCTCCTACGACCTCTTCCCCCGGTTCGACGCCTGGCCCACCCTCGCGCCGGGCCGACTGGTGGAGGCGGGGCCGCTCGACCACGCCCCGGGCGGGTGCGTGTCGAACACGGCGACGACGCTGGCCGGGCTCGGGCACGACGTCGCGATCGCCGCCTGCGTCGGCGGCGACTTCCTCGGGGAGCTGCTCCGGGAGGCGCTCGCCGCCCGCGGCCTGCCGGTGGGCGGCCTGCGGGAGGCCGCGGGGAGCACCTCCTACACCGTCGTGACCGAGGCGCCGGGCGTGGACCGCGCCTTCTGGCACCACCTCGGCGCGAACGCCGCCTTCGACGGCAGCGGCCTGGACTTCACCGGCGTCGACCTGCTCCACACCGGGTACCCGCCGCTGCTGCCGGCCCTCCTCCCCGACGACGGCGGACCGCTGGCCGACCTCCTCGAACGCGCGCGTGAGGAGGGGGTGACGACGTCGCTCGACCTCGTCGTCGTCGACCCGCGCGGCAGCGCCGGCGGGGTGACGTGGTCTGCGTGGATGGGCCGGGTGCTGCCTCACGTCGACGTCCTCACCCCGAGCCTCGACGACCTGCGCTCGCTCACCCGGGAGACCGGACCGACCACCCCCGAGGCGGCGCTCGCGGCGGCGGACGCACTCGTCGCGGCGGGCGTGCGCTGCGTGGCCGTCACCGCGGGGACGGCGGGGTTCGCCGTCGCCACCGCCGAGCGCCCCGGCTCCCTGCCGCCGCTGCTCGACCGGCTCCCCGGCTCGTTCTGGGGGATGCGGCGCTGGTACGGCTGCGAGCCGGTGCCCGACCCGGCCCGCACCACCGGGGCAGGTGACGCGTTCTCCGCCGGGTTCGTCTCGGCGCTGGCGACCGCGGGCAGCGTCGACGAGGTCGCCGACGCCGCCCGGCGTGCCGCGCGTCGGCACGTCACGACCACGTACGACCCGGTGCCCGAGGTGCGCGCCGGGTGAGCCCGGACGGCGCGCCGTCCTGTCCGCCAGAGAAGGAGACCTGTCCATGACCAGCCTGTTGTCCAACCCCGGCAAGGTGCGCGGCCTCACGCGCGTCACCGACGAGGACGGCCACTTCGTCGTCCTCGCGATCGACCACCCGGAGAACTACCTCGCCATGCTCAACCCCGCGTGGCAGGAGGTACCGGCGGCGGACGTGAGCCGGAGCAAGCTCGGGCTCGTCGCCCGCTTCGCCCCGTACGCCAGCGCCTTCCTCCTCGACCCGATGTGGTCGGCGGCGCAGAGCGTGCACGCCGGGGTGCTCCCGCGCACTGTCGGGCTCATCGCGAGTGTCGAGCGGCTGTCCTACACGCCGGACGGCCGGTTCGCGGCGACGAGCGAGCTGCGTCCGGGGTGGAGCGTGGAGAAGGCGAAGCGGATGGGGGCCGACGCCGTCAAGATGGTCTTCTGGTGGCGCCCCGACGCCCCGAACGCCGCGGAGATCCTCCGGGTCAACGACGAGCTCGTGGCGGAGTGTGCGCGGCACGACATCGCCCTCATCGTCGAGCCGCTGTGGTACCCCGGACCCGACGGCGGGGACGGGGACCGCACCGAGATCCTCCTCCGGGCTGCCGAGGTGTTCACCCGAGCGGGCATCGACGTGCTCAAGTCGGAGTTCCCCGTCGACCTCTCCTCGGCCGCGGGCCGGGAGCGGGCGCCGGACGCGCTCGCCGAGCTCGACGCGGCGACGGGCGGGACGCCCTGGGTGCTCCTGTCCGGCAGCGTGCCGTACGACGTCTTCGCCGAGCAGGTCGAGCTCGCCTCCCGGGCCGGGGCGTCGGGGTTCATGGCAGGCAGGGCGATCTGGGGCGACGCCGTACGCGCCCACCAGGCGGGGGACACCGAGACCGTCGAGGAGGCGGTCGGCCGGCTGCGCGAGCTCGGCGGGATCGTCCGGCGGTTCGGTCGGCCCTGGCGGGAGGTGCCGGCCGTGGAGGAGGTCGCCGCCGCGGTCGCGCCCGACTGGTACGAGGGCTACTGACGGTTCCCGCTGCCGGTCCGCTGCTCCCGTCGGACGTGCCGGACCGTGCGTGGCGACCGTCACAGGTTCGCCGACACACGTCGCCATGAGGTTGAGTAAACCTGGGAGTGTCGACGTCTGACGGAGGAGCACCGTGGAGCAGCGGATGAGCACGGCGAGCCGCCGGCAGAGCATGTTCAGCCTCATCCGCGCCCAGGAGTTCGTCAGCGTGCAGGCACTGGCCGACCGGTTCGGGGTCTCGGTCGTCACCGTGCGCAGCGACCTCGACCGGCTCGCCGCCGACGGGCTCGTGCGGCGGGTCCGCGGCGGGGCGATGATCGCCGCCCAGGAGGACCGCGAGCTGTCCTTCGAGGTGCGGCTCGGCTCCTACCCGAAGGAGAAGGCCGCCGTCGGGGCCGCGGCCGCCGAGCTCGTCGAGCCGGGCAGCGCCGTCATCCTCGACGGTGGCAGCACATGCATGGCGGTGGCGACGGCGCTCGCAGCACGGCCCGAGCTCGACGAGGTGACCGTGTACACGCCGGCGCTCAACATCGCGCTCGCACTGGAGGCAGCGGCGCCGCGCATCACGGTGGTGGTCACCGGGGGCACGGTGCACCCCAAGCAGCACTCGCTCGGCGGGCCGTACTCCGAGCTCATCCTCGAGCGGGTGATCGCCGCCGTCGGATTCATCGGCTGCAACGGGGTCTCCGCCCACGACGGCATCTCGGCGGCCACGCCGTCCGACGCCCGCATCAAACGCCGGATCATGGCCTCGGCGAAGTACTCCGTGGCCGTCACCGACGCCTCCAAGTTCCTCAAGTACGGCACTGCCCGGGTGTGCGACGTCGACGAGGTGGACCTCATCCTCACGAGCGCCGACCTGGACCCCGAGCTGCTGGCCTCGGTCGCCGCCGGCGGGGGAGTGGTGCGGATGGCCGAGGAGATCGGTGCGGGAGACGGCGTCGGGGGGCGGAGGTCGGTCAGGCGCGAGGGAGTGC
>NZ_CALGNQ010000129.1 GCF_937958535.1 uncultured Georgenia sp.
GGCGGCGTCGACCTCGAGCTCGTCGGCACCGACGACGGCGCAGATCCCCATCCCGCGTGCGACCACCGCCGCGTGGGAGGTCTTGCCGCCGCGGGCGGTGAGCACCCCGGCGGCCACCATCATCCCCTGGAGGTCGTCGGGGTTCGTCTCGCGGCGGACGAGGATGACCTTCGCCCCCGCCTCGCTGCGCTCCACCGCCTGGGCGTTGTCGAAGACGAGCTCACCGACGGCCGCCCCCGGTGAGGCGGCCATCCCCCGGGTGAGCAGCTCGGTGTCGGCCTCGGTGTCGAACTGCGGGAAGAGGAGCTTGGCGAGCTGTTCGCCGGACACCCGCCCCAGCGCCTCGTCCATCGTGATGAGCTGTTCGTCGACGAGCTGGGTGGCCACCCGGAACGCCGCGGCGGCGGTGCGTTTGCCCACCCGGGTCTGCAGCAGCCAGAGCTTGCCGTTCTCGATGGTGAACTCGATGTCGCACAGGTCGCGGTAGTGGGTCTCCAGCCGCCGCATCGCCTGCCGCAGCTCGGTATACGCCTCCGGGTTGAGCTTCTCCAGCTCCGACAGCGGCACCGTGTTGCGGATGCCGGCGACGACGTCCTCGCCCTGGGCGTTGGGCAGGTAGTCCCCGTAGACGCCGGAGTGGCCGGTGGAGGGGTCGCGGGTGAAGCACACGCCCGTCCCGGACGTCGCGCCCATGTTCCCGAAGACCATCGCCTGGACGTTGACGGCGGTACCCAGGTCGTGCGGGATGCCCTCCTGGCGGCGGTAGAGCACCGCCCGGTCGGTGTTCCACGACCCCAGCACCGCCTCGATCGCCATGTCGAGCTGCTCGCGCGGGTGCTGGGGGAACTCCCGCCCGCAGGTCTCGCGGACGATGTCCTTGTAGGTGGTCACCAGGCCGCGCAGGTCCTCGGCGGTGAGCTCGGTGTCGTCCCGCACCCCACGCTCGGCCTTGAGGTCCTCCAGCGCCCGGGCGAAGAGCTCGCCGTCGATGTCGAGCACGGTCTTGCCGAACATCTGGATAAGGCGCCGGTAGGAGTCCCAGGCGAACCGCTCGTCGCCGGTGTGCTCGGTCAGGCCCTGGACGGAGGCGTCGTTGAGGCCGACGTTGAGCACCGTCTCCATCATCCCGGGCATGGAGAACTTCGCCCCGGAGCGCACCGAGACGAGCAACGGCTCGTGGAAGTCGCCGTGCCGGCGCCCCAGGGCGTCCTCCATCTCGCGCAGCGCGAGGGTGACCTGGACACGCAGGTCCGGCGGCACTCGGCCGTCGCGCATGTAGGCCCGGCACGCCTCGGTGGTGATGGTGAAGCCCGGCGGGACCGGCAGCCCCAGCCGGCTCATCTCGGCGAGGTTCGCACCCTTGCCGCCGAGCAGGTCCTTCTGATCCATCCCGCCTTCGCTGAAGCGGTACACGTACTTGGGCATCGTCGCCTCCCGTGGGATCACGCGGCTCCCCCACCGCGGCCGTAGAGGTCACTCTAACGGAGGCGATAGGGCACGATGGAGTGACCTCGTGCCCGTGATGAGAGGTCGGCCATGGACATCCGCATCCAGCACCAGCCGGAGCAGAACCGCTTCGCGGCGGTCGTGGGGGACGACGTCGTCGGGATCGCCGGGTACGAGCGCCGGGACGGCGTCGTCGTACTGACACACACCGTCGTCGAACGCGCGGTCGAGGGCCAGGGGGTGGGCTCGGCCCTGGCCCGCACGGCACTGGACACCGCCCGCGCGGAGGGGCTGCACGTGGTCCCGGTCTGCCCGTTCATGAACGCGTGGATCCGGCGCCACGCGCAGTACGCCGACCTCGTCGTCGCGCCGCCGCAGGAGTAGCCCTCAGCGGTCCCGGCCGGGCCGACGGCGCGGTTTGAGCCGCACGCTCGGCAGGTCCGGCGCGGGCAGCGGCGGACCGTCGTAGCCGCGGACCGCGCCGAAGCGGGCCACGCCGGCGGGGTCACCGGCGACGGCCGCCTGCCACTGGGCGCGGGCGGCGACGACCTCCTCGTGCGTGCGCCCGACGAAGTTCCACCACATGAGCACCTCCTCCTCGAACGGGGTGCCCCCGATGAGGACGGCGCGGGCGGGCGCGGACCCGGTCTGCAGCACGAGCTCCGCGCGGCCCGGGGCGAGGTAGGCGAGCCAGGCGGGCGCGACGTCGGTGGCGGCCACCCGCAGCGGGCCGGAGTCGACGAGCACCCCGTGCTCGAACGCCGGGTCGACGGCGAGGCGCACGGTGGACCCGGCCGGCACGTCGAGCTGGGCGGCGACGAGCGGGGTGTCCGCCCGCGCCGGGGAGGTCACCCCGCCCAGCGACCCCATGAAGACCTGGACGAGCGTGCCGTCGACGGTGAACGAGGGCACCTGGGCCACGTGCTCGAAGTCCCGCTCGCCGTGGCGGGTCGACTCGGGCAGTGCGGTCCACAGCTGGACGCCGTGCAGCCGGCGCTGCTCGGGGAAGTGCTCCAGCGTGCCCTCCTCCGAGTGGCAGATCCCGTTGCCCGCCGTCATGAGGTTGAGCTGGCCGGGCCTGATCGGCTGGACGGAGCCGAGCGCGTCGCGGTGCAGCACCCGCCCCTCGAAGAGCCAGGT
>NZ_CALGNQ010000130.1 GCF_937958535.1 uncultured Georgenia sp.
CTCATCCACTTCGTCGGCGGCATCCACGAGATCTACTTCCCCTACGTGCTCATGAAGCCGCGCCTCATCCTGGCGATGATCGCCGGCGGCATGACCGGGGTGGCCACCAACCTCGTGTTCGGCTCGGGCCTGCGCGCCCCGGCAGCCCCCGGGTCGGTGATCGCGGTGCTCATCCAGTCACCCGCCTCCAGCCTCCTCGGCGTGACGCTGTCGGTGGTGCTCTCCGCGGTCGTCACCTTCGTCGTCGCCGTGCCGCTGCTGCGGCTGGGCAAGGGCGGGACCGACGACCTCGCCGGCGCCACCGCGAGCATGGAGGAGATGAAGGGCAAGAAGTCCAGCGTCGCGAGCGCCCTCACCGGCGACGGCGGGGTGGCCACCCGCACCGGGGAGATCCGCAACGTCGTCTTCGCCTGCGACGCCGGGATGGGCTCCTCCGCGATGGGGGCCTCGGTGCTGCGGCGCAAGGTGCGCGCGGCCGGCCACCAGGACGTCACCGTCGTCAACAAGGCCATCTCCAACCTCACCGACGACGTCGACATCGTCATCACCCACCGCGACCTCACCGAACGCGCCCGGCAGCGCACGCCCTCGGCGCTCCACGTCTCGGTGGACGACTTCATGGCCAGCCCGCGGTACGACGAGGTCGTCGAGCTCATCATCCGCAGCCGCGGGGAGGCCACCGCCGCGGAGTCGGCGCTGCCCACCGAGACGGTGCCCACCACCGAGGTGCCCGCCGACGAGCAGCCCGGGCCGCAGGACCGGGCCGCAGCAGGGCCGGACGGCCTGCTGGCGCGGGAGTCGATCGTCCTGGACGGGACGGCGACGACGATGTCCGAGGCGATCACCGAGGCCGGCCGGCTGCTCGTGGCCGCCGGTGCGGTGCCCGAGGAGTACGTCGACTCCATGCACGAGCGGGAGGGGTCGGTCTCCACGCACATGGGCAACGGGCTGGCCATCCCGCACGGCACCAACGAGGCCAAGGGCCTGATCCGGCGCACCGCGATCTCCTTCGTCCGCTACCCACGGGGTCTGGACTGGAACGGTAAGGAGACCGAGTTCGTCATCGGGATCGCCGGCGCCGGGGACGACCACCTCCAGGTGCTCGCCCGCATCGGGGAGATCTTCCTCGACCCGGAGCAGATCGAGCGGCTGCGCGCCGCCACCACCCCCGAGGAGGTGCAGGCGCTCGTCGGGGAGATGAGGACCGAGTGACCCCCGGACCCCGCCGGCGGCTGGATGCGACACACCCCCAAGCCGCCGGCGGACCCTTGCGTCTGGTCCGGGTTACCCGGCGACCGCCTCGAGGTAGCCGTACAGGGCGCGGATGCCGAACTCCCAGCGCGGGATCTCGTCGGTCGGCGCCACCTCGTTGACGAGGGTGCCGAGGTGGCGGCTGCTGATCGTCACGATGTCACCGGGCTTGTGGGTGAAGCCCGCCCCGGGGACGTCGCGGTCCTTCGTCGCGGCGAAGAGCGTGCCGGTGTAGAGCACGAAGCCGTCCGGGTACTGGTGGTGGGGCCCGTAGGTCGCGGCGATGAGGTCCTCGAACGGGCGGCTCAGCCGCGAGACGTTGTTCACCCCGTCCATGACGAAGCCGTCGCTGGGTCCCTCGACCCGCATGGTCACCTGCTCGGCGCGGAGCGTGTCGAGGGAGAACGCGCCGTCGAAGAGCCGGACGAAGGGGCCGAGCGCGCTCGAGGCGGTGTTGTCCTTCGCCATGCCGAGCAGGAGGGCGCTGCGCCCCTCGACGTCACGCAGGTTCACGTCGTTGCCGAGGGTCGCCCCGCGTGCCCGGCCGGTGGAGTCCACGACGAGGACGAGCTCGGGCTCGGGGTTGTTCCACGAGGAGAAGTGCGGGATGCCGACGTGGGCCCCGTACCCCACCGAGGAGAGGACCGGGGCCTTGGTGAACACCTCGGGGTGCGGGCCGAGACCGACCTCGAGGTACTGCGACCACAGCCCCTCGGCGACGAAGACCTCCTTGACGCGCTGCGCCGCCGCGGTTCCCGGCTGCACCCCCGCCAGCTCCTCGTGGAGCACACCGGCCACGGTGCGGCGGATGTGCGCCGCCCGGTCCGGGTCGCCGGCGGCGCGCTCCTCGATGACGCGCTCGATCATGCTGTCGACGAAGGTCACCCCGCACGCCTTGACGACCTGCAGGTCGACCGGGGCGAGGAGGTGGCTGCGGTCGGTGCGTCGCTCCAGCGAGGCGCCGACGAGCTCGTCGAGCCGCCACCGCGGTGGGCCGGTGACACCGGCGAGGACCTCGCGGAGGTCCGCACGTTCGAGCAGGTCGGAGACGGTCGCAGCGAGGGGGAAGAGGTCGTGGACCTCCTGCCCGCGGACGAGGGCCGGGCGAGGCCCGCCGGTCGCGCTGTCCCACACACGCCCGACGAGGACGGCCCGGTCGTGGTCGGGCGGGAGGACCGAGGTGACGACGTCGTGGGTGGTCACTGCGCTCCCGCCCGACCCGGCACCCAGCGGCCGTCGACGCGGCGCGTGATGCCCCAGGGGTTGTCCTCCTGCAGGGCCGGCGGCAGCAGGCTGTCCGGGAGGTTCTGGTAGGCGACCGGGCGCAGGAAGCGGCGCACCGCCGCCGTCCCGACCGACGTCGTCGTCGAGCTCGTCGTCGCGGGGTAGGGGCCGCCGTGCTGCTGGGCGTAGGTGACGCTGACGCCGGTGGGCCAGCCGTTCCACAGCACCCTGCCCGTCCGTGCCTCGAGCGTGGCGAGCAGCTCGCCGACGTCGTCGCCCTCCTCGCCGTGGACCGTCGCCGTGAGCTGGCCCTGGACGAGCTCGGCGACCGCGGTGAGCGCGGCGTCGTCGTCGTACTCCACGACGATGCTCGCGGGGCCGAACATCTCCTCGCGGAGGATCGCCGGGTCGCGCCGCACGTCGGCGACCGTGGTGGTGAACAGCGCGGGTGCGGGGGCGGTCCCGGTGCCGCCGGCCACGAGCTCGGTGAGGCCGCGCTCGGCCATCGCGGAGCGCGTGGAGAGGAAGCCCTCCGCCAGCTGCGGCGTGAGCATCGGGGTGGGGGAGACCTCGCGCACCGCGCTCACCAACGCCTGCCGGTCCTCGTCGTCGAGCCGCGGGGTGAACAGCAGGCCCGGCTTGGTGCAGAACTGGCCCATCCCCAGGGTGTAGGACTGGACGTACTCGGCGGCGATGCTGCGCCCCCGCGCGGCCCACGCGCGGCGGGTGACGAAGACGGGGTTGATGCTGCCGAGCTCCCCGTAGAAGGGGATCGGCTCGGGCCGGGACGTTGCCCGGTCCAGGAGCAGACGCCCCACCCGGGCCGAGCCGGTGAAGCTCACCGCGCGGACGAGGGGGTGGTCGACGAGCGCCTCGCCGGCGGCGCGCGTGGTCACCGTCAGGAACAGCCCCTCGGGGGCTCCGGCGGAGGCCAGTCCTTCGGTCACCACCTCGGCCGTCCGCCGTCCGAGCTCGGGATGCGCCTCATGGATCTTGTGGACGACGGCGCACCCGGCCGCGAGGCCCGCTGCGCTGTCCCCGCCCATGACGCTGAACGCGAAGGGGAAGTTGGAGGCCCCGAAGACGCCGATGACGCCGAGCGGGACGTTGACCCGGCGCAGGTCGGGGCGCGGACCCATGCCCCAGTCCGGGTCGGCGTGGTCGATGGTGGCGTCGAGCGGCTCACCGGTGAGGACCTCCTCGGCCAGCAGCCGCAGCTGGAAGGTCGTGCGGGTGAGCTCGCCCTGGAGCCGGCCGTCGGCCAGGTGCGTCTCCT
>NZ_CALGNQ010000131.1 GCF_937958535.1 uncultured Georgenia sp.
CGGCTACGGGCGGGCCACCCCCTGTCACGGGTCACGCGTCCGTGGGCGGCTACGGCCGGACCACCCCTGGCGGGTCAGGCTCCGGCGTCGTCCTGCGCGGCCCCCGCCCCGGGGTCGACGTTGGGGACGCGCGCCTTGAGCGCCGCCGACATCTCGATGGCGATGGAGCCGAGGATCGCCAGGGAGAGTGTGACGAAGAACACGAGCGGGTGGTAGAAGTCGCGGTCGCGCAGCAGGAGGAGGACGACGAAGACGATGACGACCTTCGCCAGCCAGCTCCCGATGAAGGCCGCGCTGGCCACGTGCAGCGGCTTGTCCGCCGTCGCGAGCATGACGAGCGCCGTCGTGAGCATGAAGAAGGCGACGAGCGCGGTGCCGAGCAGCGCGCCCCACAGCCCGGGGGTGCCGACCGCGAGGTAGCCGATCACCGACCCCCCGACGCCGAGGACGGCGAGCAGCACCGCGAGCTGGCGCATCACGGTGCGGAACATCGCCCGGAGGGGGGACTGGGAGGTCATGCGGTCTCCTTCGCGTGACGGGGTCGGCGCAGCCCGGGGAGCCGACCGACAGTGACGAGCAGGGCGATGACGACGCACGCCCCGGTGCCGATGAGGACGGCGTGGCTGTCGAAGATGACGAGCGCGGCCGCGCTGAACGAGATGACGGCGGTCCACAGGTACATGACGAGGACGGCGCGGCGGTGGCTGTGGCCCCAGGCCAGCAGCCGGTGGTGCAGGTGCATCCGGTCCGGCTTGAACGGCGAGCTGCCCGCGCGCAGCCGGCGCAGCACCGCGAGGGTCATGTCGAGCAGCGGCAGGAGGAGGACGGCGACCGGCAGGAGGATCGGCACGAAGGCCGGCAGCACCTGGCCGGCGGAGAACACCGCCGGGTCGATCTGGCCGGTGACGGTGATCGCGGCGGCCGCGACGGTGAGGCCGAGGAACATCGAGCCGGAGTCCCCCATGAAGATGCGCGAGGGGTGGAAGTTGTGCGGGAGGAAGCCGACACAGGTTCCGACGACGGCGGCGATGACGACGGTGGCGAGGTTGGAGTAGTCGCCCGGCGTCGCGGTGCGGGTGAGGAGATAGGTGTACCCGAAGAACGCCAGCCCGCCGATGCCGACCATCCCCGCGGCGAGCCCGTCGAGGCCGTCGACGAAGTTCACCGCGTTGATCGCGACGACGACGACGAGCACCGTCGCGATGAGGGAGAGCCGGGAGGAGCCGATGGTCAGGCCGAAGATCGGGAAGGTGATGAGCTGGACCCCCTGCCAGGCGATGAGCCCGGCGGCGAGGATCTGGCCGGCGAGCTTGGTCATCCAGTCCAGGTCCCAGATGTCGTCGGCGACACCGAGGAGGCTGACGAGAGCGGCGCCGGCGAGGATCGCCCAGGGCTGCGCCGTGGTGAAGACACCCTCGAGGAAGGGCACGCGGGAGGCGATGAGGAGGGCCATGGCGAAGCCGGCGAGCATCGCCACGCCACCCAGCCGCGGGGTCGGGGTGGTGTGCACGTCACGGGCGCGGACCGGGGTGAGCGCGTTGGTCGCGCGGGCCACGCGGAGCGCCACGGGGGTGGCGATGAACGTCACGACGGCCGCGACGAGCATGACGAGCAGGTAGACCCTCACGGTCCCTCGGCACCGCCCTCGATGTCGGGGACGACGGCGGCGAGCTCCTCCCGGCTGAGCGCACCGGCCCGGACGATGCGCGGGGGCGTCCCGGTCGCGTCGACGATCGTCGAGTGCACCCCGCCGCGGGAGGGTCCGCCGTCGAGGTAGACCTCGACCCGATCGCCCAGGGCGGTGGCGGCCTCCAGGACGGTGGTGGCGGCCGGGCCGCCGTGTCGGTTGGCGCTCGAGACGGCGAGCGGGCCGGTCTTGGTGAGGAGGGCGAGGGCGACCTCGTCGTCGGGCATGCGCAAGGCGACGGTGCCGCCGGTGTCCCCGAGGTCCCAGGCGAGCGTGGGCTGGGCGCGGCAGATCACGGTGAGGGGGCCGGGCCAGAAGGCCTCGACGAGGGCGTGGACGCTGTCGGGCACGTCGGTGGCGAGGCCCGCGAGGGTGGTCGGCGCCGGGACGAGGACGGGTGGCGGGTGCTGACGGCCGCGGCCCTTGGCGGCGAGCAGCGCGGCGACGGCCTCGGGGTCGAACGCGGCGGCGGCGATGCCGTAGACCGTGTCGGTGGGCATGACGACGAGCCTGCCGCGGGACAGGGCGCCGGCCGCTGCGTCGATGCCGGCGTCACGGGTCTCGGTCCGGGTGCAGTCGTACACGCTCACGGGCCCGATCCTCCCACGCACCCTGGCTGGGGATGTCACCCGGCGGGCGTGTGTGATGGGGATCTGGGTCCGGGCTGCGGCGGGGCGCCTGCGGGACCGTGGGCGTTCGCTTCCCACGCGGTCGCCTGATGCCGCCCGCTCGACTGATGCGCCCGCTCGACGCGGGCTCGGACCGGTGGCCACTCCTGCCGATGTCCCGTGCGGCTCTCCCACGCCCGTGCGTGCAGGCGGCCCTCCCGGCGCCACCCCCCTCGCCCGCCTCACCCAACCCCGGCACGCCACCCGACGCGGCAGCCCCCGCGCCTGGGAGGCCCACTGCCCGCCCTCTCGAAGCGGGTGCCCCCACGTATCCCCACCCCCTCACAAGACCGGCATCTCCTCACGACCACCCCACCC
>NZ_CALGNQ010000132.1 GCF_937958535.1 uncultured Georgenia sp.
GGTGGGACGTGGGCTGTGGGTGGGACGTGGGCTGTCGGTGGGAGGGGGGTTCTCGGCGGCGGGGCGGGTGGGGCTCATGCCAGCGCTCCGGGGGACAGGACCGGGCGGACCTGGGTCTGGCCCTCGTCGTGGAGCACCTCGACCGGCAGGCCGTACACGTCGCCGAGGAGCGCGGCGTCGTAGGCCTCCGGGGCAGGCCCGTCGGCCACCAGCCGGCCGCCGCTGAGCAGCACGACCTGCTGGCAGAACGTCGCCGCGTGGTTGAGGTCGTGGATCGCGATGAGCGCGGCCACCCCCTCCTCCCGTGCCACCTGCCGCACGATCTGCAGCGTCTCCACCTGGTAGCGCAGGTCGAGCGCGGAGGTGGGCTCGTCGAGGAGGAGCACCCGCGGCCGCTGCGCGAGCGCACGGGCGATGAGCACCCGCTGCGCCTGGCCGCCGGACATGTCCGACAGCCGCCGCTCCGCGAGCGGGGCCAGCCCGAGCCGCTCGATGGCGTCCTCGACGACGGCGAGGTCCTCCGCCGTCGGACGCATCCCCATGTGCGGGGTGCGGCCCAGCGTCACCGCCTCGCGCACGGTGAGCTCGAAGGGCACCTCGCTCGACTGCGGCACGTAGGCCACGACCTTGGCGCGCTCGCGCGGCTTCAGCCGCAGCAGGTCGGTCTCGCCCAGCCGCACCGTGCCGCGCTTGGTCCGCAGCACGCCCGCGAGGATCTTCGTCAGGGTGGACTTGCCCGAGCCGTTCGGGCCGAGCAGCGCGCACAGCGTCCCGGCCGCGACGTCGAGGTCCACCCCGCGCAGCACCTGGTGCCGGCCGTAGGCGAACTCGAGGCCGCGGATGTGGAGCCCGGCGAGGGGTGGCTCCCGGTCGGCGAGCTCGCCGACCGCCTGGCGGTCCTGGACAGCGGTCACTTCGCGGCCCTCCTCGTCATGATGAGGTAGATGAACACCGGGGCACCGAGCATCGCTACGACGATCCCCACCGGGACCACCGAAGGGGCGACGACGGTGCGCCCGATGGTGTCGGCGGCGACGAGCAGCACGCCGCCGGACAGTGCCGACATCGGCAGCAGGTACTGGTGGTTGGCGCCGATGATGAGGCGGGCGATGTGCGGCCCGACGAGCCCGACGAACCCGATCACCCCGCACAGCGAGACCGCCACCGAGGCGAGCAGCACCGAGACGAGGA
>NZ_CALGNQ010000133.1 GCF_937958535.1 uncultured Georgenia sp.
GGTGAGGGGCTCACCGAGTCGGAGATCGTCACCTGGCACGTCGCCGAGGGCGACGTCGTCGAGCTCAACCAGGTGCTCGCGGAGGTCGAGACCGCCAAGGCGGTGGTCGACCTGCCGAGCCCCTACGCGGGCCGCATCGTCCGGCTCCACGCCGCGGAGGGCGAGGTCGTCCCGGTCGGCGCGCCGCTCGTCGACTTCGAGCCGGCCGGCGACCGCGGCACGGCTCCACCGCCGGCTCCCACGGAGCCGGCCGTCGCACCGGGTGCTGCCGCGCCTGGAGCGTCCGGGACGCCGTCCACCGCCACGCCGGCCACCCCCGCCGAGCCTGCCGCCTCGACCGCCGGGCCCGCCGCGGCGGCTCCGCAGCGGCACGCGGTGCTCGTCGGCTACGGACCGCGGACCGAGGCCGGCGCCCGTCCGCGGCGCCGCCCGCGCACGTGGGAGACCGTGCCCTACCGCCGGCCGAGCGCAGTGGAGCACCGCCACACCACCCCGCGGGCGATGCCCCCGGTACGGATGCTCGCCCGGCACCTCGGCGTGGACCTCGACACCGTGCGCGGTACCGGCCCGGACGGGCTCATCCGCCGCGCCGATGTCGAGGCGGTGGCCGGCACCGCACCCGGGCCCGAGCACACGGCCGACGCCGCGGTGCGCCACGGCCGGGCCTCGACCTTCGTCCCGGTCACGGGGCTGCGCAAGCACACTGCCCGCGCCATGGTCGAGTCGGCGTTCAGCGCCCCGCACGCCGCCGTCCACTCCACGGTGGACGTCTCCGAGACCCTCCCGCTGCTGCGCCGCACCAAGGACCGTGTCACCGGGCACGCCCCGACCTTACTCTCGCTCGTCTGCCGGGCGGTCGTGCTCGCCGCCCGGCGCACGCCGTCGGCCAACGCCCGCTTCGACGCCGAGGGCGGCCGTATCGAGCAGTTCGGGGCCGTGCACCTGGGGATCGCGGTGGCCACCGACCGCGGCCTGGTGGTGCCGACCGTCCGGGAGGCCGACACGCTCGACGCCGGCACGCTGGCCGAGCGGATCGCCCGCCAGGCAGGCCGGGCACGGGAGGGCACCCTGTCCCCCGCCGAGCTGAGCGGGTCGACGCTCACGGTGACGAACGTCGGGGTGTTCGGCGTCGACGGCGGCGTGCCGATCCTCAACCCGGGCCAGAGCACCATCGTCGCGCTCGGTGCGGTGCGCCGTCGCCCGTGGGAGTACCGCGGTGAGGTCGCGCTGCGGGAGGTGGTGACGGTGACGGTCTCCTTCGACCACCGCGTGCTGGACGGTGCCGAGGCGGCGGCGTTCCTCACCGACGTCACCGACGTCCTGGGCGACCCGGCGCTCCTCCTCACCCGCTGACCCGCCGCGCGCCGTCGCGGGGCGGCGTCACGGGGTCTGCGCGGCGAAGGTGTCGCAGGCCTGGAGGCGACCCTCGCGGTACCCCGTGGTGAACCAGCGGGTCCGCTGCTCCGCCGAGCCGTGGGTCCAGGTGTGGGGCTGGACCTCCCGGCCGGCGGACTCCTGGATGCGGTCGTCGCCGACGGCGGCGGCGGCGTCCAGCGCGGTCCGCACCTGGTCCGCGGTGGGCTCGCGGAGGAACGCCTGCCCGGTGTCGGGGTCGATGGTGGTGGCGGCGGCGCCGATGAACATCCCGGCGTAGCAGTCGGCCTGCAACTCCAGGCGCACGGCGTCGCCGGAGGGACCGGTGTCCTGGCGGTCCACCGACTCCATCGTGCCGAGCATGTGCTGGGTGTGGTGGCCCCACTCGTGGGCGACGATGTACATCTGCGCCAGGGGCGCGTTCTGCGCCCCGAGCTGGGACTCGAGCTGGTCGAAGAAGCCGAGGTCGAGGAAGACGGAGGAGTCCGCCGGGCAGTAGAAGGGGCCGACGGCAGAGGTCGCCGCGCCGCAGCCGGTCTGCACCGAGTCGGTGAAGATGGTGAAGCCCGGCGGGGTGTAGGCGCCGGTGGTCTGCTCGCTCATCACCCCGTCCCAGTAGACGTCGAGGGCGTCGGCCGTCAGGACCATGCGGCCTCGGTGTGGGCGTTGGCGTCCGCGCCGGTCCGGCAGTGGCTCAGGTCCTGGCCCGGGCCGGCGTCGCCGCCGCCTCCGCCGCCGAGGAGCCCGGCCGGGTCCTGCCCGGTGAGGAGCATGACGAGGACGACGACGATGAGCCCGCCGCCGCCCAGCCCGCCGCCGATGGCCATCCCGCGCCGCCCGCGTGACGTGCGGACGCGACCGGCGTCCCCGCGCACCCCGTCGTTGAACGTCATCCCTGCATCTTGCGCCCAGAGCGGGCGTCACGCCCGGTGGGCGTCACGGTCACCCTCCGCTCACCCCGCTCACCCCACCGGTCACCCGAGCGACAGGTGACGATCCCCCGGCCCTTCATCGTCAAGCGTCGAGAGTGGCCGTCGAGACGTGGGTAGGTTCCGCAGCAGGCCCCGGTCCGTTCACGGCGGGGGGCCACGTTGTCGGACGAGGGCGGGCGGAGACATGACACAGGACGCGGCGCAGCGACGGGACGGGACGGTCGACCCGCGGTCCTGGCCGGTGGTGGCCCAGGCCGTCACCGTGGCCGGTGCTGCGGCGCTGGCCGGGTTGGTGTCCACCGGGGCAGCTCCCTGGCCGCTCGCCGGAGCCGGCTACGTCCTCGGCGCCGTGGTCGCGGTCTTCCTGCTCACCCTCCACCGGTCACTCACCTCCGTCCGGCGGAGCAAGCACTTCCGGCCCAACCCGCTCCTCGACCGCACGGCGGTCGCACTCGCGGCGCTGGGCCTCCTGGTCGGGCTCTACAGCGGCTACCTCGTGGCGACGGAGCTGGCGAAGTGGTGAGGCGCCCAGGAGCGGCGGTCCTCGTCGGGCTGCTCACCTCACTCCTCCTGCTCGGCACCACGCCCGCGGCCGCCGAGCTCTCGGCGGTCGGGTCGGAGAGCGTTTCCGCGGTCGCCGCCTGCACCGCGCAGGCCGACCACCTCCTGGCGGCCGTCGTCGTGGACGAGTCGTCCAGCCTGCGCGACACCGATCCCGGTGACCTGCGGGTCGGTGCCATCGAGACGGCGCTCGACTCCCTCGAGCGACTCGCGGACGACGGAGACGCGCTCACCGTCGAGGCCCGGCTCTCGGTCTTCGGCGAGACGAGCACCGAGCTCGTCGGCTGGGGCGACCTCGCCGGCGGCCACGCCGAGGAGCTGCGCACGGCGGTCCGCGAGGAGCTGCCCGAGCGCGACGGCGCCCGCCTGACCGACTACCGCCGGGCGCTCGGGGACGCGCAGGCGGCGCTGGGCGACCGTGCCGCCGAGCTCGGCGGCACGGCGTGCAAGCTCGTGCTCTGGCTGACCGACGGCAAGCTCGACGTCGACGGCTGGGGCGAGGGCCCGGCCACCGCGGCCGCCCGGGCCGAGCTGTGCGAACCCGGGGGCCTCGTCGACGGTGTGCGTGCCGACGGCATCACCGTCGTCGCGATGGGCCTGATGACCTCCGCGGGCCGCGGTGCCGTCACCGACCTCGACCGGGACCGGCTGCGGGCGATCGCCGAGGGCAGTGCCGGCAGCGAGTCCTGCGGCACGGCACCGGTCCCCGCCGACGTCACGAACGGGGCGTTCCTCAACGCCGACGACGCCGGAGCACTCGCCCGGCTCTTCGCCGAGATGGGCGCCCTCCTGGAGGGCCTGACGCCCTCCGGGACGGTCGGGTGCCCGGGCGCGGAGTGCCCCGACGGCCGCTTCCCCATCGCCGCGGACCCCGGCGTCGGCGGGTTCCGGCTGGTGGCGGAGAGCACCCCGGACGCCGCGGCCATGCACCTCGTCGCCCCCGACGGCACGACGGTGGTGCTCGACCGGCCCACCACGGACGTCGGTGGGTCCTCCGTCAGCGTCCTGGTCACCGGTTCGCTGACCACCGTCGACGTCCGCGGCCTGGAGCGGAACACCGGCACGTGGACGCTCGTCACCGACCCGACCGCGACCACGCTGATCGACGTCTACCACTTCTGGGGTGTCACGCTCACCGTCGAGGCACCGCACGGTGTGGTGATCGGCGAGCCGAGCGAGCTGCGCATCACGCCCCGCACGACGGACGGGTCGCCCGTGCACCTCGACACCTACTCCTCGACCACGCTGGAGGCCACCGTCGGTGGGGAGGTGCACGAGCTCCGCCCGGACGGGGACGGCTGGGCCACCGACGTCACGGTGCCCGCGGACGCTGCCCCCTCCTCGCTCGTCGTCACCGGCCGGGCGACCGCCGTCACGCACCCGAACGGCATCGAGCTCGGCCCCGTCATGGTCGAGCAGAGCCTCACGACGCAGTTCCCGGCGTCGTTCCCGGTCCCGACCCCGGCGCGGGTGGACCTGGGCCGGCTCAGCGGCGAGAGGAGCGCGGCTGCCGCGCTGACCTTCACCGGGTCCGAGCACGGACCGACCCGGGTCTGCCTCGGCCCCGGCACCGTCACGGCGCACCCCGCCCGCGCCGGGGACGTCACCCTGACCGCGGACACCGAGTGCTCCGACATCGCGGCCGGAGCCTCGGTCGACGTCACGGTCACCTTCACGGCGGAGGCTCCGGCCGACGGACGGGTCGAGGGGAGCATCCCGGTCACGCTCGTCGACATCGACGGCGCCACCATCGACGCCCACGTCCCCGTGACGGGGACGATGGTGCGCCCGGTGGACGACGCCACACGCTGGGGGCTCGTCGCGGCCCTGACGGCACTGGCGCTCGGTCTCGCCTACCTCAGCGCGGTGGGGGCGCGGCGCCTGCTCGGCCGCTTCCGGCTCAGCCCCTACACGAAGTACGCCGAGGTGCCGGTGCGGATCTCCGACCGCGGCCTGGAACGCACCGACGGCGCCACCGCGCTCCTCTCCTCGGAGGAGTTCCGGCACCTGCCGGTCCAGGGCCGCCACCGCTCGTTCCGGGCAGGCTCGGTCACCCACGAGGTGAGGTACCCGTGGAACCCGCTCGCCGAGCCGCAGGCCGTGGTCAGGACGGCGGGTCGCGTGCCTGTCACGCACGTCGCCCGGCAGCCGGCCGACCCCTGGCTGCGGCGCACCGAGCTCCCGGGCAGCACCGGCTTCGTGGTTGCCGCCCAGCAGCCGCTCGACGGTGAGGACGCGGTCCGCGGGACCCTGACGATGGTGGTCGACCCCGGGCGGGAGACGGTCGCCGCACTCCTCCCCCACCGCCTGGCCGAGCTGGGCCGGGTGCACTGGCCGCGGGAGCTCACCCGGGTCCGCGCCGTCTGGGCGGACGCCGCCCGGGAGGCCGCTGCTCCCGCTCCCGGCCGCCCGCCGGCGGCCGGTCCCCCGGACACCCCACCCGGCCGCGTACCGTCCGGGGCCGGACCACCCGGCGGCCGATCGAGCGCGCCACCGCCGCCACC
>NZ_CALGNQ010000134.1 GCF_937958535.1 uncultured Georgenia sp.
AGCTCACTTCCCAGCGAGAGCTGAGTTCCCACCGAGAGCCCAGTTGTCACCGACAGCGCACGCCTCACACAGGCGGACCGCAGGCGGACGGCGTCAGCGCTCGACGACCTCGCGCAGTGGCTCACCGGCGACGAAGGCGGCGAGGTTCGCCGAGACGAGGTCCGCCGCGCCGACCGGCCGACCGCCCGCGGCGTGCGGCGAGATGATGAGGTTCGGTGCCTCCCACAGCGGGGAGTCGGGCGGCAGCGGCTCGACCCGGGTGACGTCGAGCGCGGCGCCCCCGATCGTGCTCGCCCGCAGCGCATCGACGAGTGCCTCCTCGTCCACGGTCACCCCGCGACCGACGTTGACCACCCACGCGTGCTCCGGGAGCAGCGCCAGCCGCCGCGCGTCGAGCGCCCGCTCGGTCTCGGGCAGGGCGGGGACGAGCATGACGAGGACGTCGGCGTGCGGGAGCTCGGCGTCGATGTCGTCACCCACCGGGAAGCCGTCGCGCGTCCCGGCGCTGCGGGCCACACCGCGCACCTCGGCCCCCATGGCGCGCAGGTACGGCGCCAGGGTGCGGCCGATCGAGCCGAACCCCCAGATGACGACGCGGGCACCGAGCAGCGTGGTGAGGCGCCTCTCGGGGTGGAGGGGCTGGAGTCCGCCCACCTCGTGCGCCCAGCGGTGCTCGTCCTTCGCGTGCACCATGACGTCGATGCGCCGGATGCCGGCGAGGAGCAGGGCGAGCGCGTGCTCGGCGACGGTGCGGTCGTGCAGCCCGCGCCCGCAGGTGAGGACGACGTCGTCGGGGAAGCCGGCGGCGAGCACGGCGTCGGGCCCCGCGGCGAGGGTCTGTACCCACCGCAGCCGGGGGAGCCGCCGCGCCTCGGCCCGTAGCTGCTCCGCGCTCTGGCCCCAGGTGACGAGGACCTCGGCGTCGGTGTGCTCGTCGGGGACAGGCTGCGTCGGGTCGAAGACCACCGTCTCCACGCCCGGCGGGGCCGTGACGTCGAGCGGGACGTTGTCCGGCAGGAGGACCTTCACCGAACGCTGTCCGTCCCCCGCGTGCCGCCGGACGTCTGCCGCCGGCGCGCGGCCCGCCGCTCGTGAGGCACGGCCCAGAGCAGTGCGAGCAGTCCGATGCCGATCCCGGTGAGGCAGATCTGGAGCGCGCCGTCGAGGTCGTTCCCCGCCGCCCGCAGCAGGAGGACGACGACGAGCGCCGCCACCCACACCACCGTCCCGACGAGGAACATCGTCACGGTGTTGACCCGCATGGGCGGCAGCTCCTCGGACCGTGTCTCCGGTATGCGCATGCCCCCGATCGTAGGTGTCCGGCCGGACAGGGGGCGGTCGCCGCCGCCCACGCGCGCGCCGGCGGCGTCGACAGGCGTCCGGCGCGGTCGACAGGCGAAACGGGCAGCACACCCCACGGCGGTTCTGGCACCATGCAGTCCCATGTCCTCCCCGGCGCAGGTCCGCGCACAAGACCGCAGTTGGCTCGACCGTCGCTTCCAGCTCACCGAGCGAGGGTCCACCGTCGGACGTGAGATCCGCGGCGGCATCGTCACCTTCTTCGCGATGTCGTACATCCTCGTCCTCAACCCGCTCATCCTGTCCACCCCCGACAGCACCGGCGCCTACCTCGGCGGTGGCACCGACGGGCCGAACTTCGCCGCCGTCGCGGCGGGTACGGCGCTGGTCGCCGGCATCATGACGATCCTCATGGGCGCGGCGGCGAACTTCCCGCTGGCGCTCGCGGCAGGCCTGGGCCTCAACGCCGTCGTCGCCTACACGCTGGTCAGCCTGCCCGGTATGACCTGGGCGGACGCGATGGGCATCGTCGTCCTCGAGGGCATCCTCATCCTCATCCTCGTGCTCACCGGGTTACGCGAGGCGGTGTTCAAGGCGGTACCGCAGCAGCTCAAGGTCGCCATCTCGGTGGGTCTGGGGCTGTTCATCGCGCTCGTCGGCCTGGTCAACGCCGGCATCGTCCGCCCCGGCGCGGGCACCCCGGTGCAGCTCGGTGTCGACGGCTCGATCGTCGGGTGGCCGGCCGTCGTCTTCCTCGTCGGCCTCTTCCTCATCCTCGTCCTGCTGGTGAAGAAGGTCCGCGGCGCGATCCTCATCGGCGTCGTCGCCGCCACCGTGCTCGCCGCGATCATCGAGGCCGTGGCCGACGTCGGCCTGGTCGCCGAGGGCGACGTCGGCGGCTGGGGGCTCACCGTGCCCGCCATCGAGGGCTCGATCTTCGGCGTGCCGGAGTTCACCACGCTCGGCCAGTTCTCGCTCTTCGGTGCGGTGACGAAGATCGGCATCGTCGCGGCGGCGCTGCTCATCTTCTCCCTCATGCTCGCCGACTTCTTCGACACGATGGGCACGATGGTCGCCATCGGCTCCGAGGCCGACCTCCTCGACAAGGACGGCAACCCGCCGCGCACCCGCGCCATCCTCGTCGTCGACTCCATCGCCGCCGCCGCCGGTGGCGCGGGCGGTGTCTCGTCGAACACGAGCTACATCGAGTCGGCCGCCGGTGTCGGCGACGGCGCGCGCACCGGCCTGAGCTCCATCGTCACCGGCATCGCGTTCCTGCTGTCGATCTTCCTCGCGCCGCTCGCCGCGTTCGTGCCCTACGAGGCGGCGACCCCCGCGCTCGTCGTCGTCGGCTTCCTCATGATGCAGCAGGTGACGGAGATCAACTGGCGCGACATCACCATCGCCGTGCCGGCCTTCCTCACCATCGTCCTCATGCCCTTCTCCTACTCGATCACCGTGGGCATCGGCGCCGGGTTCATCGCCTACGTCGTGCTCTCGGCGGTGCGGAAGGGCGGGGCGCGCCAGGTCCACTGGCTCATGTGGGTGGTCGCGGCGCTGTTCGTCGTCTACTTCGCGCTCGGGCCGATCCAGCAGGCGCTGGGCATCTGACGCCGGCTAGG
>NZ_CALGNQ010000135.1 GCF_937958535.1 uncultured Georgenia sp.
CCGGTGAACACCTGTCGGGTGACGAAGAACGGGGTGAGGTAGCGCACGACCTCCCCGAAGGGCACCGCCCGGTCCATGAGGTAGTTCTCGTGGGTGCCGTAGGACTGGCCCTTGCCGTCGACGTTGTTCTTGTACAGGGCGACGTCGGGCATCGCGGGCTCGGCGGCCAGGGCGGCGGCGGCGCGGCGCATGACCTCCTCCCCCGCCCGGTCCCACAGCACCGCGTCCCGCGGGCCGGTGACCTCGGGGCTGGAGTACTCCGGGTGCGCGTGGTCGACGTAGAGACGCGCGCCGTTGGTGAGCACGAGGGAGGTCATCACCGACGGCAGGTCGTCGGCGCCGGGCCGGCGCCGGCGGTAGGGGCCCAGCGCCGCCGCCCGGTCCGCCGGGGAGTCGGTGAGCTGGTCGGGGTGGGCGGCGGCGCGGTCCAGCCGGAAGCCGCGGGCGTCGGCGAGCGGGTCCTCCCCCTCGTAGTCCCAGCGCGCCGTCGCCTCGGCGAGGTCGGCGTAGCCGGCGACGACGGCGGCCGACAGCGCCATCGGGTTGGCCGTCGGCTGCCCGGGCTCGAGCACGCCGTACTCGGTCTCGATGCCCATGAGGCGGCGCACGCTCATCGACCCACCCCGCTCACAGGTACTCGCGGGTCTCGACGACCCGGGTGGGTTCGGCGGGCTCGCTCGCCGCGGAGCCGCCGAGGGTACGCATGAAGACGATCCGCTCGCCCTTCTTCCCGGCGACCTTGGCCCAGTCGTCGGGGTTGGTCGTCGAGGGCAGGTCCTCGTTCTCCCGCATCTCGGCGGCGTACCCGGCGAACAGGTGGCTGGTGCGGATGCCGCGCTCCCCGGTGGCGATGAGGTCCTTGATGGCGGCCTTCTTCGCCCGGTCGACGATGTTGGCCATCATCGCGCCGGAGGCGAAGTCCTTGAAGTAGAGGACCTCCTTGTCGCCGCCGGCGTAGGTGACCTCGAGGAACCGGTTGTCGTGGGAGGTCGCGTACAGGCGCTGGACCACCGCCTCGGCCATCGCGGTGACCGCGGCCTGCGGGTCGCCGCCGTGGCGGGCGAGCTCCTCGGGGTGGATGGGCAGGTCCGGGGTGAGGTACTTGCCCAGGATCTCCCGGGCGCCGTCGGCGTCCGGGCGCTCGATGCGGATCTTCACATCGAGCCGGCCGGGGCGCAGGATCGCCGGGTCGATCATGTCCTCGCGGTTGGAGGCGCCGATGATGACGACGTTCTCCAGCTTCTCCACCCCGTCGATCTCGCTGAGCAGCTGGGGGACGACGGTGGTCTCCACGTCGCTGGAGACGCCGGTGCCGCGGGTGCGGAAGAGGGAGTCCATCTCGTCGAAGAAGACGACGACGGGCAGCCCGAGCGCCGCCTTCTCCCGGGCGCGGGCGAAGATGACCCGGATCTGCCGCTCCGTCTCGCCGACGTATTTGTTGAGCAGCTCGGGGCCCTTGATGTTGAGGAAGTAACTGCCCGCGCGGCGGCCGCCCTGCTCCCCCGCGGCAGCCGCCAGCGAGGTCGCGACCGCCTTGGCGATGAGCGTCTTGCCGCAGCCGGGCGGTCCGTAGAGCAGCACCCCCTTGGGCGGCTTGAGGCCGTGCTCGCGGTAGAGCTCGGGGTGGCGGAAGGGCAGCTCGACGGCGTCACGGATCTGCTCGATCTGCGGGCCGAGGCCGCCGATGTCGGAGTACTCGACGTCGGGCACCTCCTCCAGGAGGAGGTCCTGGACCTCGGAGCGCTCGATGTGCTCCAGCGCGAACCCGGAGCGCAGGTCGGCCAGCACCGTGTCGCCGACGCGGACACCGGCCTCGGCCAGCGGGGCCGCCATGCGCAGGACGCGCTCGTCGTCGGAGCGGGCGACGACGAGCACCCGGTCGTCGTCGAGGACCTCCTTGACCGCCACCAGCTCGCCGGTGTCCTCCAGCCCGGCGCCCTGGACGGCGACGAGGGACTCGTTGAGCCGGACCAGCTGCCCGGGGCGCAGGGTCCCCAGCGGCAGCGACGGGGCGGCCGCCACCCGCAGCCGTCGCCCGGAGGAATGGACCTCGATCTCGCGCTCGGCGATGTCGACGGACAACACGGTCGCGTAGCTGCTCGGTGGGCGGGAGAGGGCGTCGAGCTGCTCCTGGACCGCGGCCAGCTCGTCGCGCGCGCCCTGCAGCGCCTTGGCGAGCCGCTCGTTCTTGGTCGCCAGGCTGATCGCCTGCTGCTCCAGCTCACGCAACCGGTTCGCCCGGTACCCGTCCATCCCAGCCTCGGCCATCTCGGCCCCTTCCCTGCTCGGCACGTCTCCACGGTAGGTCACGCCGAGCGCCGGCGGCGCGGCGGGTCACTGGGTGGGCGACTCGCCGCCCTCCGCCTGCTCACGCAACCGCTCGGCCCGCTCGAGGTCGCGGCGCACCCGCCGGATCTTCTTGTCCGACACGGGTCGCTCGGCCAGCTCCTCGGCCCAGTCCTCCTCGACCGGGTAGGCACCCTTCGCCGGGCGGCGCTTGCGCAGCGGCGGCGCCACTCCGGGCGCCATCCGCCGGGTGGTGACGAGGAAACCGGTGTGGCCCACCATCCGGTGGTCGGGGCGCACCGCGAGCCCCTCGAGGTGCCACCCGCGCACGAGGGTCTCCCACGCCCGGGGCTCGGTGAACAGGCCGGTGTCCTTGGCGTCCTCGACGAAGCGGGAGAGCTGGGTGGTGGTGGCGACGTACGCGACGAGCACGCCGCCGGGGACCAGCGCGTCCGCGGCCACCTGGAGGTTCTCCCAGGGGGCGAGCATGTCGAGGACGACGCGGTCGACGGTGCCCGGCTCCATGGCCGTGGGCAGCACCTCGGCGAGGTCCCCGACCACGACCTCCCAGGCCGGGTGGTCGGCCCCGAACCAGGTGCGGGCGTTCGCCTTGGCGATCTCGGCGAAGTCGGCGCGGCGCTCCACGGACAGCAGGCGCCCGGTGGGGCCCACGGCCTGGAGCAGCGACATGCTCAGCGCCCCGGACCCGACCCCGGCCTCGACGACGCGCGCGCCGGGGAAGATGTCGGCCTCGGCGACGATCTGCGCCGCGTCCTTGGGGTAGACGACGGCCGCGCCGCGCGGCATGGACAGCACGTGGTCGGCGAGCAGCGGACGCAGCACGAGGTAGTCCACCCCGCCGCTCGTCGTGACGACGATGCCCTCGGTGCGACCGATGATGTCGTCGTGGCGCACGTAGCCGCGGTGGGTCTGGAAGGTCGCCCCGGGGGCGAGGGTGATGGTGTGCAGCCGGCCCTTGGGGTCGGTGAGCTGGACCCGCTCCCCGACGGTGAGCGGCCCGCGCCGGCGCGCGGGGCCGAGCGGGACGTCGGCAGGGGCGGCGTCGGAGGAGGGCGGTGGAGTCACGGTCGAGGAGTCTACAAAGTCCAGCGGTGAGCGCGGCGCCCCGGGCCGGACGCGGTCAGGCGGGCTGCTCTGCGAAGCGCCGGCGGCTGCGCTCGCGCGCCTTGGCGGCCTCGACCTCGCGGTTCTTCGGCGGCGCCGAGGTGACCAGCGAGGCGAGGAGCTCGGCGGTGGCCGCCGCGACGGCGTCGACGGCCCGGTGGAAGGCCTCCTCGTTCGCCTTCGACGGGCGTGAGCTGCCGGAGACCTTCCGGACGTACTGCAGCGCGGCGTCGTGGACCTCCTCGTCGGTCGCGGGCGGGGCGAAGTTGTTCAGCGGGCGGATGTTGCGGCACATGTGACCAGCGTCTCATCGTCGCGGGCCGGCGGGAAGGTCTCCGCCGGGACGGGGTGCGCCCGCCGGGCCGTGGCCGGCGTCGAGCAGCGCGACCTGCCGGGCGGTGGCCACCTGGCGGTAGGAACTGTCGAGGAGCTCGGCCACCTCCTGCCAGTCCACCTCCCCCGGTGGCGCGGTGGCGAGGTCGAGGCCCAGCCAGCCGTAGGGGCCGTAGTAGGCCGGGACGAACACCCGTGGGTCCGCCGCCAGGGCCGCGCGCTCCTCGGGGTCGGGGACGAGCAGCAGCCCGTGGGGGTAGTCGCGGCGCGTGGCACGGTCCCCCTTCGTGCCGCCGCCGTAGACGGCGAACATCTTCTGTACCCGGAAGGTGGGACGGCCGTGGGCCACCGCCTCCACGGCGTCGGGGAAGGCGAGGGCGAGCGGGCGCAGGCGCCCGAGGTAGGGGTCGTCGTCGGCGAACATCGGCGGGTGCGGCATCGGCACCACCTCCCGTGCCCGAGAATAGGGGCTCACCGTCGTGCGGAGCGGCGCAGCGCCTCGTCCAGGCGCTGCAGGGGGAGCACGCCCACGACGACGCCGGTGTGGTCGGCGAGGACGACGACGGGACTGGTGCGGCCCGCCTGGGCGGCGGCGGCGACCCCGGCGGCGCCGGTGTGCTGGGTGACGACACTCGTCGGCGGCAGCACGGTGGCGACCGCGCTCAGCGGCGTCCCGGCTCGGGCGGCGGGCGGGACCTGGGCGAGCACGGCCGGGTCGACGAGCCCGCAGACCCGGCCCGCCTCGTCGGTGAGGACGACGCGCCGGCCCGCGGCTGCGTCGGCGGCGGCGACCGGGGCCCCGGCGGGCAGCGCGACCGCGGGCTCGGCGAGGAGCCGCAGGTCGATCCCCGCCGCGCTGCGGCGGGCGCGGGCGATCCTCACCGCCTGCCCGGCGGACGTCCACAGGTACCCGGCGAGCAGCGCCACCCACAGCACGGTGAACAGCGAGGGACGGGTGCCCTGCACGAACGGGCGGGCGAGCCCGCCGACGGCGACGAGCACGGCGACCACGCGCCCGCCCCAGCCCGCGACCGCGAGCCCGGTGAGCCGGTCGCCGGTGACGCGCCAGACGAGCGCCTCCAACACCCGGCCGCCGTCGAGCGGGTAGCCCGGCAGCAGGTTGAAGCCGGCGACGACGGCGTTGCTCACCGCCGCGATCTGCCACAGCACGGCGGCGAGCACGGACTGCGCGGCGTCCATCGCGAGCCACGCGGCCACGGCGAGGACGGCGTTGGCGAGCGGACCGACGATCGAGACGAGGGCGGCGGCGCCGGGGGTGCGCATGTCCGTGGCGAACTGGGTGTGCCCACCCCACAGGGTCAGCACGTACTCGCGGGGCGGTGAGCCCACGGCGTGCCCGGCCATGCCGTGGGCCAACTCGTGGGCGAGCACGCCCAGGAGGAGCATGAGCGGGACCGCGGCGGCGACCGCGAGGGCGGCGAGCCCGCCGGCGCCCGGGACGAGCGGGGTGAGCACGGGGGCGAAGACCAGACCGAGGACCACCGCCATGACGAACCACGAGGGTGCGAAGACGACGGGGACACCCCTGATGTGTGCGATCACCCAGCCCGATGCGGTCCGCCGGCCCAGCCGTGCCATTCCTGCAGCCTATGTCCCGGCCCGCCCACAGTCCGCGTGGACCTCCCCGGCCGTGTCGGGTGGCGGGCATACAGTGCAGGCATGGCCGTGAGGAGTACCGAGGTCCCCGCCCCGTCCGTGCCGACGCCGTCCGCCCCCACCCCCTCGGGGACGCCGGACGAGCCGGAGGGCCTGCGCCCGGTCGCGCTCTCGCCGTCGCGCGCCAAGGACTTCATGCAGTGCCCGCTGCTCTTCCGTTTCCGCGCCGTCGACCGGCTGCCCGAGCCGCCCAGCCCCGCCGCCACCCGCGGCACGCTCGTCCACAGCGTGCTCGAGCGGCTCTACGACCTGCCCGCCGCCCAGCGCGTGCCGGCGGCCGGGGTGGAGCTGCTCGGACCGGCGTGGGACGAGCTGCGGGCCCAGCGGCCGGACGTGGAGCAGATGTTCCCCTCCCCCGACGAGCTGCACGCGTGGCTGCTCAGCGCCCGGGAGCTGGTGGAGCGCTACTTCCAGGTGGAGAACCCCCAGCGGCTGGAGCCGGCAGAGCGGGAGAAGCTGGTCGAGGTCGAGCTGGCCTCCGGGATCCTGCTGCGCGGCTTCGTCGACCGGCTCGACGTCGCCCCGGACGGGGCGGTGCGCGTGGTGGACTACAAGACCGGCCGTTCGCCCAAGCCGCAGTGGGCCGGGGATGCGCTCTTCCAGATGCGCTTCTACGGCCTCATCCTGTGGCGCCTCACCGGTGCCGCGCCGCGCCGCCTGCAGCTCGTCTACCTGGGCGACGGCCAGGTGCTCACCCTGGACCCCTCGCAGGAGGAGCTGCTCGCCACCGAGGAGCAGGTCGAGGCGATCTGGGCGGCGATCGCCCGGGCCGCTGCCACCGGGCATTTCCGGCCCCGTGCCTCCCGCCTGTGCGACTGGTGCAGCTTCCGCGACCTGTGCCCGGCCTTCGGCGGCACGCCGCCGGAGCCCCCGCGCGAGGGGATGGAACGGCTGCTCGCCGCCACCGCAGCGGGCGCGCGGGCCTCCTGAGGCTCCCCGCGCCGGTCAGTACTGCGGGTGCTCCATCGTCCGTGGGTCCGCTCCCGTGCGCTCCCCGGCGTCCAGTGCGTCGATCGCGGCCAGCTGGTCCTCCTCGAGGCTGAACCCGAAGAGGTCGATGTTGCTGCGCACGCGCTCCGGCGTCACCGACTTGGGGATGACGATACGGCCGCGCTGGACGTGCCAGCGCAGCACCACCTGCGCCGGGGTCACCGACAGCTCCTCGGCGATCCGGACGACCTCGGGCTTGTCGAGCGCGCTGCCCCGGCCGAGCGGGGAGTAGGCCTCCACGGCGATCCCGGCCTGAGCGCATGCCGCGGCGACGTCGCGCTGCTGGAAGCCGGGGTGGACCTCGACCTGGTTCACGGCCGGGACGACGTCGGTCTGCGACCGCAGCCGCTCGAGGTGCTCGGGCAGGAAGTTCGACACGCCGATCGCCCGCACCGCACCGTCCGCGTGGAGCTTCTCCAGTGCCCGCCAGGTCTCGACGTAGCGGTCCTTGCTCGGCACCGGCCAGTGGATGAGGTAGAGGTCCACGACGTCGAGCCGCAGCGCCGTGCGGGACGCCTCGAAGGCGGCCAACGCCTCCTCGTAGCCGTGGTCCCCGTTGCGCAGCTTGGTGGTGACGAAGACCTCCTCGCGGGGCAGGCCCACCGCGCGCAGCGCGGCTCCCACCCCCTCCTCGTTGCGGTAGGCCGCGGCCGTGTCGATGTGGCGGTAGCCGGCCTCCAGCGCCGCCTCGACGTGGCGCTGCGTCTCCTCCGGCGGGACCTGGAAGACGCCGTAGCCGACCTGCGGGATCTCCACTCCGCCCGCGAGGGTGACGAGGGGAACGGTCATGTCGGTCTCTCCTTCTCTCACAGCCGGACGAGCGGCTCGCCGGACGCGATCGCGGCGAGCTCCTCGATGGTGACACCTTCCAGGGTGCGCAGCATGCTGCGTCCGGGCGCGGGCGGGATGTCGACCATGAGCGGGACGGCGATGGTCGCCGCACCGGCCGCCTCGGCGGACTCGACACCGGGGACGGAGTCCTCGATCGCCACGCACTCGCGCACGTCGACGCCGAGCATGCGGGCCGCGGTGAGGTAGGGCTCCGGGTGCGGCTTGCCGTGAGTGACCTCGTCGCCGGTGACGACGGCCTCGAAGGTGCCCTCGGGGAGGGTGTCGAGGACGGCCTGGGCCATCTCCCGGTAGGACATCGTCACCAGGGCGCAGGGGATGCCCGCGGCCCGCAGGGCGTCGAGCAGCTCGCGCGCACCGGGCCGCCACGGCGGACCCTCGGTGCGGATGAGGTGGGCCATCCGGCGGACGAGCTCGTCGGCGATGTCGTCGGGGGTTCCCGGGACACCGAGCGCGCTGAGCGCCCTGCCGGTGTCGGTGATCGGGCGACCGACCATCTGCAGCGCCTGCTCCTCGGTCCAGGGGGCACCGTGCTCGGCGGCGATGCCGGTCTCGTTGGCGATCCAGTACGGCTCGGAGTCGATGAGGGTGCCGTCCATGTCCCACAGCACGGCGGCGGGGGCGGTGAGGCGCGGCAGCGAGGTGACACGTGAGGGGGAGGTAGGCATAGGCCGCCGATTCTAGCCCCGGGGAGCCCGGCGGGTGCGGGTGGCGGCGGAGCATAGGCTGGGGGGATGACCGACCCGCACGACGAGACCAGCGCGGCGCCCGACGAGGACGCCGAGCGCACCCCGGCCATCCTCCTCGCCGCCTTCGAGGGCTGGAACGACGCCGGTTCGGCCGCGAGCCAGGCGCTGGCGATGGTCGCCGAGGGGTGGGACGCCCGCAGCGTCCACGAGCTCGACCCGCAGGACTACCACGACTTCCAGGTCAACCGGCCGCTGAGCGTGCGCGACGAGGACGGCACCCGCGTCCTGAAGTGGCCGACGACGACGATCTCGGTGGCGACCTCACCGGTCGGCGGCCGCACCGTGCTGCTCGTCCAGGGCATCGAGCCCTCCTTCCGCTGGCTCGACTTCTGCGAGGAGATCCTCGACGTCGCCCAGCAGTGGGGGGTGAGCAGCGTCGTGAGCATCGGCGCCCTGCTCGCCGACGTCCCGCACACCCGGCCGGTGCCCTGCCAGGTAACGAGCGAGGACCCGGGCGTGCAGGCGCTGCTCGGGGTCGAGGCCTCGGAGTACGAGGGGCCCTCCGGCATTGTCGGGGTGCTCGCCCACCTCGCCCAGGAGCGCGGGATGCACGCGATGTCGCTGTGGGCGGCGGTGCCCCACTACGTCGCCCAGCCGCCCTCGCCGAAGGCGACCTACGCCCTGCTCAGCTCGCTGGAGGAGCTCGTCGGCGAGCCGCTGCCGGTGGGTGACCTCATCGAGGAGTCCCGGGCCTGGCAGGAGGGGGTGGACGAGCTCGCCCAGCAGGACCCCGAGGTGGCCGAGTACGTCCGCCAGCTGGAGGAGGCGAAGGACACCGCCGACCTGCCCGAGGCCACCGGCGAGGCGATCGCCCGTGAGTTCGAGCGCTACCTGCGTCGCCGGGACAAGGGCGGTGGCGCCCAGCCGCCCTCGCCCCGCTGACCGTCCCGGGCCGAGGCGGTGCCCCGCCGTGGCGGGGCACCGCCCGTGCGGGCCCGCTCCAGCTCGGCGTTGAGCACGCCCCCGGTGAGCGTGACGATGCTGCTCAGCCAGAGCCACACGACCCCGGCGAGCACGAGGCCGATCGTCTGGGCGGCCGCGGTGACGGCCGCGTCGCGGACGTCGGCGGCCCCGGGCGCGCTCGGACCGGCGAGGTCGACGTAGGCGCTGAACCCGACGGCCACGACCACCAGCCCCGCCGTCCCGACGACGCCGCCGGGTAGGGCGCGGCGCCATGTCGTGCGCACGTTCGGCCCGAAGCGGTAGAGCAGCGTGAGGTAGGTGGTGGTCACGGCGGCCAGCGCCGGCCAGCGCAGCACCGACCAGGCCACCTGGAACGCCTCACCGAGCCCGAACCGCTCGGCCAGCTCGCGGGCGTCACCGAGCAGCGGCCCGACGACGACCATGGCGAGGAGGACGAGCAGGGTGACGACGGCTCCCAGGGCCAGGGCGATGCCCAGGACGTACTGGCCCACGAGGGTGCGCCGCTCGGGCACCCGGTAGGCGTCGTCGAGTGCGCGGATCGCGGCACGGAACATCCGGCTGGCGAGCCACAGCGCGACGAGCACGCTGCCCAGGGCCACGCCGGCGCGCTCCTCGCGCAGCAGTCCGGCGACGAGCGGGGCGAGGAGGTCCGCGGCGACGTCCTCGGCGAAGACTGCCGCGGAGGCGTCGACGAGGGTCTCCTCGATGCGGCTGACCGCCCGGGCGCCGACGAGCCGCTCGAGGAACCCGAGGCTGGCGCCGAGCGCGGTGAGCAGCGGGACGAGGGAGATGAGCCCGTAGTAGGTCATCTCGGCGGCCAGCCCGGTGACGCGGACGTCGATCGCGCGGCGCCATGCCCGCACGGTCACGAGCAGCGGGCTGCGCGGGGAGCTGCTGCGCGCCTGGGCCCACGTCTCGAGCCGGGTGAGGAGGGGCGGGGTGTCCGCGGTGCGGCGGCGGACGGGGTCGACGAGCCTGCGGTTGGCCACGGCCCCCACCGCCACCCACGCGGCGGCGGTGAACACCGCGGCGGCGGCGGTGAGCCAGGGCCGGGCAGCGCCGGCGACGGTCTCCAGGACGGCCACGCCGGCCGTCGTCGCCCCGAGGACGGCGAGCACGGTGGTGGCGGCCGGGCTGAGCCGCCGGCGGGTGGGCGCCCAGCGGCGGGCCAGCGCGGCCACGGCCAGCCCGAGGAGGACGACCGCGACCGGGAGCATCAGACGGCGACGCCGAGCAGGGCGTCGACGGTGCGCCGCGCGAGGTCGGGGCCGCGCTCGGGGTCCGTGCGGGCCGCTCCGTCGTCGTGCTCGGCGGCGGCCACCCAGGCGTCGACGGCGCTGATCGCGGCCGGGGCGTCGAGGTCGTTCGCCAGCGCAGCGCGGACCTCGGCGAGCATGCCGGTGGCGTCGGGGCCCTGCGGCGCGGTCATCGCGCGCCGCCAGCGGGCGAGGCGCTCGGTGGCGGCCCGCAGCTGTGCCCCGGTGTACTCCCAGTCCTCCCGGTAGTGGTGGGCGAGCATGACGAGCCGTACCGCCATCGGGTCGATACCGGAGGCGGTGAGCTGGGAGACGAGGACGAGGTTGCCCAGCGACTTGCTCATCTTGGAGCCCGCGTAGGCGACCATGCCGCCGTGGGCGTGCACCCGCACCGGGTGGTCCATGCCGGAGAGCATCCGCAGGTGGGACTCGCTGCAGGCGTGGTGCGGGAAGATGAGGTCGCTGCCACCGGCCTGCACCTCGATCGGCAGACCGAGGAACTCCCGGGCGATGCAGGCACACTCGATGTGCCAGCCGGGGCGTCCCCGGCCCAGGGTGGCGCCGTCCCAGTCCGGCTCGCCCGGGCGGGCCGTCCGCCACAGCAGCGGGTCGAGCGGCTGCCGCTTGCCGGGCCGGTCCGGGTCTCCCCCGCGCTCGGCGAAGAACCGGGCCTTGTCCTCCTCCGACAGCCCGCTCTCGGTGGAGAAGCGGGGGTCGGCGGAGATGTCGGCGTACACGTCCCCGACGCCGTGGCCGTCGCCGCCCGGCACCTCGACCCGGTAGGCGGCGCCGGTGGCGAGGAGCTCCTCGACGGCCGAGACCACGAGCGGGATGGTCTCCACCGCGCTCACGTAATGCTGCGGGGGGACCACCCGCAGGGCGGTCATGTCGTTGCGGAAGAGCTCGGTCTGCTCCGCGGCCAACGCGCGCCAGTCCACCCCGGTCCGGGCGGCCCGCTCCAGGAGCGGGTCGTCGACGTCGGTGACGTTCTGGACGTACCGGACCTCGCGGCCGGCATCCCGCCAGGCCCGCACGAGGAGGTCGAAGCCGAGGTAGGTGTTGGCGTGGCCGAGGTGGGTGGAGTCGTAGGGGGTGATCCCGCAGACGTAGAGGGCGGCCGGGCCCTCGACCGCCGTCTCGACCAGCTGCCCCGTGCCGGAGTCGGTGAGGTGGACCTGTGGCCCTCGTCCGGGGAGCTGGGGGATGTCGGGAGCAGACCAGGCACGCACGATGCGCAGCCTAGCCCGTCAGCGGCCCTCGACCGTCACCCTGACCCGGTTGCGCCACGGGTCCTCGACCTCGAGCGTGCGGCCGTCGTCGGCGAACTGCAGGCCGCGGGTGCGCAGCCGGTCCTTCAGCGCCCCGAGGTCGTCGTCCTCGGGCAGGACGATGTCGACGACGCCCAGGCCCAGGGCGGGGACGCGGGGCCCGGCGCCCGCGCTGTTCCACGTGTTCATCGCCATGTGGTGGTGGTAGCCGCCCGCGGAGACGAACAGCGCGCTGGGCATCTCCAGGGTGGTCTCGAAGCCGAGGGTGTCGACGTAGAACTGCTTCGCCGTGGTCGTGTCGCCGACCTGGAGGTGGACGTGGCCGACGACGGCCGGGTCTTGGGCGGCCCGACGGAGGCGGTCCATGCTCAGGTGGTCGCCGAGGTAGGCGTTCGGGTCGAGGAAGATCGTGTCCATCGCCACTCGGCCGTCCTTCCACTGCCACGTCTCGCGGGGGCGGTCGAGGTAGAGCTCGATGCCGTTGCCCTCGGGGTCGGTGAAGTAGAAGGCCTCGGAGACGAGGTGGTCGGAGCTGCCGACGAAGGAGGTCGGCGCCAGCTGGGCGAGCGAGGCGACGGCGGCCGCCAGCGCGCCGGCGTCCTCGAAGAGGATCGCGGTGTGGAACAGCCCGGCGTCACGGCGGCTGCCGCGGGGCAGGCTCGGGTCGTGCCGCAGCACGACGAGCGGGACGGTGCCGCGGCCGAGCACGGTCTCGTCGCCCTCGGCGCTGAGCACGGTGAGCGCGAGCCCTTCGACGTAGTAGCGGGTCATGAGGTCGAGGTCGCCGACGAGCAGGGTCACCGGCCCCATCTCGGTGTCGGCGGCGAGGACGTCCTTGTTGGCGGCGGCGCGGACGTTGGTGCCGGGCGGGGTCGAGGTCATGTCGGTCTCCACGGGTCGAGGGTACTTGACGGTTCAACTACGTGCCAGTGGTCCCTATTCCCGACCCGGCGAGACCCGCCTCACTACCGCACCGCCGGCGTGGCCGCGGCCCCCTCCGGGTCGAGCAGCCCGACCGCCACGCCGAGGACCACGAGGACCGCCAGGACGATGCGGTAGACGACGAACGGCATGTAGGAGTACGTCGACACGATCTTGAGGAAGGCGATGATGACGAGGAAGCCCACGCCGAAGGCGGCGAGGGTGGCGATCGCCGTGGCACCGGCGCCCGGGGCGCCCGGGGTCGGGTCGGCCTTGAGGAGCTGGTAGAAGCCGGAGCCGAACACCGCGGGGACGGCGAGGAGGAAGGAGTAGCGGGCCGCCGCCTCGCGCGTGTACCCCAGGACGAGCCCCATCGTGATCGTCCCGCCCGACCGGGACACGCCCGGGACCAGCGCCAGGGACTGGGCCAACCCGAAGAGCAGGCCGTGGCGCAGGGTGAGCTCGTGCAGCTCCTTGCGCTTGCGGCCCAGGCGGTCGGCCACCGCGAGGACGACCGCGAAGGCGGCGAGCATGGTCGCGGTGATGTACAGGTGCCGCAGCGAGGTCTCGATGGCGTCCTGGAAGAGCAGCCCGAAGACGACGATCGGCACCGACCCGATGATGATGTACCACCCCATGCGCGCGTCGGGGTCCTCCCGCGGCACGGTGCCGCGCCAGGGCCCGACGGGCAGCGCACCGAACCAGGCCTTGACGATCCGCCAGATGTCCTTGCGGAAGTAGAGGAGCACGGCGGTCTCGGTGCCGAGCTGGGTGATGGCGGTGAAGGCTGCACCGGGGTCACCGCCCCCGGGCAGCAGGTCCCCCACGATGCGCAGGTGTGCGCTGGAGGAGATCGGGAGGAACTCCGTGAGCCCCTGGACCACGCCGAGGATGATTGCTTCCCACCACGTCACGAGGGACCACCCTACGTTTTCCTCGCCGCCGCGCACCGCCGGTACCCTCGCCGCCATGGAACTTCGCAGGGCGGGGCGCAGCGGGCTGCTCGTGTCGTCGGTGGCTCTGGGAACGATGACCTGGGGCCGGGACACCGACGAGCACGAGGCGGCCGAGCAGCTCTCCCTGTTCCTCGACGCCGGCGGCACCCTCATCGACACCGCCGCCTCCTACGGCGAGGGCGCCGCGGAGGCACTGCTCGGGTCGTTGCTGGCCGAGGTCGACCGCCGCGACGTCGTGCTGTGCTCGAAGTCCGGGGTGCGCCGCACGGCGCACGGCACCCGGGTCGACGCCTCCCGGGCCACCCTGCTCGGCACCCTCGACGAGAGCCTCGCCGCGCTCGGCACCGACCACCTCGACCTGTGGCTGGTGCAGTGGCCCGACCCCGACGTGCCGCTCGAGGAGACGCTCTCCGCGCTCCGGCACGCGGTCGCCACCGGCCGCACCCGCTACGTCGGCCTGTCCAACCATCCCGCCTGGTACACCGGCTACGCCGCGGCGGCGCTGGCCGGTGACGGCACCGGGCTGGCCGCCGTCCAGGTGGAGTACTCCCTCCTCCAGCGCGAGATCGAGCGGGAGGTGGTCCCGGGCGCCGCAGCGCTGGGCGCCGGCGTCCTGGCGTGGTCGCCCCTGGGGCGCGGGGTCCTCACCGGCAAGTACCGCAGCACCATCCCGGCGGACTCCCGGGCGGCCTCACCCCACCTGCGTGGCTTCGTCGAGCCGTACCTCAACGACCGCTGCCGCGGGATCGTGGAGTCGGTCGTCACGGCGGCGGAGGGGCTGGGCCGCACGCCGCTGGAGGTCGCCCTGGCGTGGGTGCGCGACGCACCCGGCGTGACCTCGGCGATCGTCGGCGCCCGCACCGCTGCCCAGCTGCGCGGGGTGCTGTCGGCCGAGGACCTCGAGCTGCCCCCGGCGATCCGCCGCGCGCTCGACGACGTCAGCGCCGGCTAGCGCTCCTCGTCCGCCTCCTCCTCGTCCTCGTCGTCCGCGTCGAGGTCGAAGTCCTCCAGGTCGTCGTCCACGTCGAGGTCGTCCTCGTCGTCGTCCTCGCCGTAGGCCTCGAGCGGCACCTCGACCTGGTAGCTGGTGTAGAGGGCGTCGTCGTAGGTGAAGAACGCGTCCTCCACGGCCCCTGCGGCGTCCTCCACGGCGGGTGAGGACGGGTCCTGCACGCTGCTGGCGATCTCGAAGTGAGCTTCGAGCGCGGCGATGAAGCGATCAAGCGCGGCGCGCGGGTCGGTAGCCATGGGTAGAAGGTAGCGCGCCTGGTAGGAATGGGCACAGCCCGTCCGGGCTGATGTGTCGATGGGAGACAATGGGTCACAACATGGTCTGGTACAGCCCCGAGCCCCCGCCCCGTCCCGGGGTGCGCAGCGCCTCCCAGTACGAGTTCCGCGTCCTCACCCTGCCCCCCTCCGCGAGCCGGTCGCAGGTGCGCCAGCTCCTCACCGAGGAGGCCGAGTACGGCCGCTGGGAGCTCGCCCGCACCCGGCTCTACCTGGGCGGTGCGCGCAAGGTGTGGCTGCGCCGCAAGGTGATCCGGGTGCGCAGCACGCTGTAGTCAGAGGCTGCGCAGCAGCCGCTCCAGCACCCGCACCCCGAAGTGCAGGGCGTCGACCGGGACCCGCTCGTCCACGCCGTGGAACATCCCGGCGAAGTCGAGCTCGGGCGGCAGCTGGAGCGGGACGAAACCGTAGCCGGTGATCCCCAGCCGGGAGAGCGACTTGTTGTCGGTGCCTCCCGAGAGCATGTAAGGCAGGACGACGGCGCCCGGGTCCTCGGCGTCCAGCGCAGCCACCATCCGGTCGACGAGGTCGCCCTCGAAGGGCACCTCGAGCGCCACGTCGGAGTGGATCTCCTCCACCCGCACGCCGGGTCCGGCGAGCTCCGCGAGGGTTCGGCGGACCGTCTCCTCCTCCCCGGGCAGGAAGCGCACGTCCAGCGTGGCCTCCGCGCTGCCGGGGACGACGTTCCCCTTGTACCCGGCGCTGAGCTGGGTCGGGTTGGCTCCGGTGCGCAGCGTCGCCCCGACGAACGTCGCCGCCGGACCGAGCGCCCGCACCAGCGCTGCGACACCCTCCGGGTCCTCCGGGTCGAAGGGCGTTCCGGTGAGGTCGGCGACCCCCTGGAGCAGCCGGCGCACCGTCCCGGTGAGGTGCAGCGGCCAGGAGTGGGCACCGATGCGGGCCACGGCAGCGGCGAGCCGGGTGACGGCGTTGTCCTCGTTCAGCAGGGAGCCGTGCCCGGCGGTGCCCTCGGCGAGGAGGCGCAGCCAGGCCAGTCCCTTCTCCGCGGTCTGCAGCAGGTAGACGCGGCGGCCGTCGACGTCCACCGAGTAGCCGCCCACCTCGCTGATCGCCTCGGTGGCGCCCTCGAACAGCTCGGGCCGGTTGTCGACGAGCCAGCGCGCGCCCTTGCCGCCGCCCGCCTCCTCGTCGGCGAAGAAGGCGACGACGAGGTCGCGCCGCGGCCGCCAGCCGGTCCGGCCCATGTCGCGCACGACGGCGAGGATCATCGCGTCCATGTCCTTCATGTCCACGGCGCCGCGTCCCCAGATCATGCCGTCCCGCACCTCCGCGGAGAACGGGTCGACCTGCCAGTCGGCCGCCTCCGCGGGGACGACGTCGGTGTGCCCGTGGAGGACGAGCGCGGGCTGCGTGGGGTCGGTGCCCTCGATGCGCAGCACCACCGACGCGCGCCCCGGCTCGGACTCGATGAGCTCGGGCTCCCAGCCGACCTCGGTGAGCAACTCGCAGACGTACTCCGCCGCGGCACGCTCCCCGGGGCCGGAGCCGTCGCCGTAGTTCGAGGTGTCGATGCGGATGAGGCGCCGACAGATCTCGACGACCTCGTCGACGGGGGCCGGGCCGGTGGATGCGGTGGGCTCGGGCGCGAGGTGGGTCATGCCCCGACGATAACCCGCAGGGCGGGCCCCACCCGTCGGGGGACAATGTCCCGATGACCACCGACATCGACACGGCCCTGCCCGCCGACAACCCCTTCGCCGCGCCCTCCCCCCTCCCCTACGAGCTGCCGGACTTCGCCGCGATCCGCCACGAGCACCTGCGGCCTGCGGTGCTCGCCGCGCTCGCCCAGCAGCGCGCCGAGTGGGAGACGATCGCCACCGACCCGGCCACCCCCGACGTGGCGAACACCCTCGAGGCGCTGGAGCGCTCCGGGGACCTGTGGCGGCGTGTCGCGCCGGTGCTCAACACCCTGGTCTCCTCGCGCGCGGACGACGCGCTGCACGAGCTCGAGGCCGAGCTCGCCCCCCTGCTGGCCGCCCACCGGGACGCCCTGTACCTCGACCGACGGATCTTCGCCCGGCTCGAGGCCCTCGCCGACGCGGACCTCGACCCGGAGACCGCCTGGCTCCTCCACACCTACCGCAAGGACTTCGTCCGCGCCGGTGTGCGGCTGGACGACGAGAGCCAGGCCCGGCTGCGTGACCTCAACGCCCGGATCACCAGTCTGGAGACCGAGTTCTCCCAGCGGGTGGTCAAGGGCCTCGACGCCGGTGCGCTCCACCTGACCGACGCCTCCCGGCTCGCCGGGCTGAGCGACGACGCCGTCGCGGGCCTCGCCCAGGCGGCGGCCGACCGCGGCCGCGACGGCTACCTCATCACCCTCCAGCTGCCCACCCAGCAGGCCCTGCTCGCCCAGCTGCAGGACCGGGACCTGCGCCGCCAGCTGCTCATCGCCTCCCTCGAGCGGGGCACCGGCGTGGACGAGGCGAGCGACACCCGGGCCACGCTGCTCCAGCTCGCCCGGCTGCGGGCGGAGCGAGCCCGGCTGCTCGGCTACCCGCACCATGCCGCCTACGTCGCCGAGGACAGCACCGCGGGGACCACCACGGCGGTCGACGAGATGCTCGCCCGCCTCGCCCCGCCCGCCGTCGCGAACGCCGATGCCGAGGCCGCCGAGCTCGCCGCCGCGCACGGGGAGCCCGTCGAGCCGTGGGACTGGACCTACCTCGCGGAGAAGGTGCGTCAGGAGCGTTTCCGGATCGACGACTCGGTCCTGCGCCCCTACCTCGAGCTCGACCGGGTGCTGCGCGACGGCATCTTCTACGCGGCGCACCGCCTCTACGGCATCACCCTCACCGAGCGGCCGGACCTGCCCGGGTACGCCGACGGGGTGCGGGTGTGGGAGGTGCACGACGAGGACGGCAGTGAGCTCGGCCTGTTCGTCGGGGACTTCTACGCCCGTGAGGGCAAGCGGGGCGGGGCGTGGATGCACAACCTCGTCGACCAGTCCCACCTGCTCGGGCAGCGCCCGGTGGTCGTCAACAACCTCAACGTGACCCGGCCCGCGCCGGGCGAGCCGACACTGCTCACCTGGGACGAGGTCATCACCGCGTTCCACGAGTTCGGTCACGCGCTCCACGGCCTGTTCTCCGACGTGCGGTACCCCTCCCTGTCCGGGACCGCGGTGCCCCGCGACTTCGTCGAGTTCCCCTCCCAGGTCAACGAGATGTGGGCGCGCGACCCGGAGGTGCTCACGCGCTATGCGCGCCACCACCGCACCGGTGAGCCGCTGCCCGAGGAGCTGCGCGAGGCGCTGCTCGGCTCTGCCCAGTACGGGGAGGGCTTCGCCACCACGGAGTACCTCGGCGCCGCCCTGCTCGACCAGGCGTGGCACCAGCTGGCGCCGGAGCAGGTACCGACGGACCCGGACGCGGTCGAGGAGTTCGACCGGCGGGCACTGGCGGAGGCGGGCGTCGCCCACCCGCTCGTCCCGCCGCGCTACCGCTCGACGTACTTCAACCACACCTTCGGCGGGGGCTACGACGCCGGCTACTACTCCTACATCTGGAGCGAGGTGCTCGACGCGGACACGGTCGAGTGGTTCCGCACCGACGCCCCGCGGGACGGGGACGGCTCGGTCGGCCGCGCGGCGGGCCGGCGGTTCCGGGAAGCCCTCCTCTCCCGGGGGCACAGCGCCGACCCGCTGAGCTGCTACCGCGAGCTGCGCGGCCGCGACGCCGACATCACCCCGCTCCTCGAGCGGCGCGGTCTCACGGCGCGGTAGGCCCCACCGAGCGGGTCGGCCCTGCGAGACCGAGCGACGAGCCCACCTCAGCGCGTGTGCCGCGTGAGCACGCCGGCGACGTCCGGCGGACGGTAGCCCGGGGCACGGAGCACCTTGCCGTCCTCTCGCAGGACCGGTCGGCCGTCCTCGCCCAGCTTGGACAGGTTGGCGGCGTGCACCTCCGCCAGGACTGCGGGCAGCGGGATCCCGCACTCCTGGGCCATGCCGTACAGGACGTAGACGAGGTCGGCGAGCGCGTCGGCCGCGGCGACGGTGTCCCGGGTGCCGTCGTCGGCCCGCGCCGCCCGGGCGTACGCCGCGCCCACCTCCTGCGCCGCCGCCTCCCCGTAGACCGCCGCCATGAGCTCGGCGAACTCCTCGGCGACCAGCTCCATGCGCAGCCCCACCCGTTCCCGGGCCACGGAGGGGGCGTCCTGCGCGACGGGCACCCCGAAGTGGTCGTGGAACTGGCGCACCAGCGCCTCGGGGTCGCGGCCGGTGGGGTCGGCGAGGACGGCGGCGCTGTCGGGCCGGGGCCCGTCCCAGGGGCTCGCCGGCTCCCGCGGGTCGTCGCGCAGCAGCGAGCCGACCCACTGGTCCACCCGTTCCCCGCGCTTGCGGGCCACCCGGCGCAGGGTGCCCTCGCGTCGGAACCCGTGTCGCCACGCCACCCGCCACGAGGGCCAGTTCCCGACGTCGGCGCGCCACTCCACCCGCTCGGCGCCGAGCCGGCCGAAGGCGGCGTCGAGCACCAGGCCGACGGCGCGGGACATCAGCCCTGCACCGCGTGCCTCGGCACCGAGCCAGTAGCCGATCTCGACGTAGCCGGGGTGGTCCCGCTCGGCCAGCCCGACCATCCCCACCAGGCGGTCCCCCACCCGTAGCGCCCACGTCGGGCTCCCGTGCCGCCAGCCGGGGCCGACGAGGTCGGCGACGAAGGACTCGGCGTGCGCGCGGGTGTACGGCGAGGGCACGGTCGTCCAGCGCTGGACCTCCGGGTCCTGGCACAGCTCGGTGATGCGGTCGACGTCGGCGGACGTGGGGACGCTCAGCACGAGGTCGCCGTCGTGCAGCGGGAACGGCTCCATGGGGCGTCAGCGTACGCGTGTGCGCGCCCGGACCATTGCCAGCGGTCGGGTGCGGTGCTGAGATGGACGGTGCCACGGCGCCGCCGAGGGCGCGGCGCGAGGGAGGGTGATGGGCAGCACCGGTCCCGCGGACCTCTTCGTCGGCCGCGTCGAGGAGCTGCGCCAGCTCGAGGCCGCCCGGGCCGCGGCCGCCCAGGGGCACGGCGGTCTCCTCGTCGTCGCCGGGGATGCGGGTGTCGGCAAGACGCGGCTGGTCACGGAGTTCGCGGCGCGCGCCACGGCGGCGGGCTCGCGGGTGCTGTGGGGACGGTGCCGGGAGATCCCCGGCTCCCCGCCGTACTG
>NZ_CALGNQ010000136.1 GCF_937958535.1 uncultured Georgenia sp.
GAAGGTCAGCCCGCGTTCGGCGAGGGCCTCGGAGAGGAGCCTGATGGCACGCGGTCCCACGCCGTGCAGAGCGAGGAGCTCCTGCTCGGAGTGCTTCGCGACGTCGTCGAGGGTGGTGATGCCGGCAGTCAGCAGCGCCCGGGTCGCGGGCCGCCCGATGGCCCGGGGCAGGTCGCTCTCCGCCGGCACCTCGTTGCGCTCGATCGCCGCCAGGGTCGCGGCGAGCCGCTTGGGGGCCCGGCTCGCCCACGACCGCTTGACGAGGTCGTTGAGCTCCTTGCCGTCGACGGCGGACAGCGGCATCCGCACCCCGATCGGCTTACCCATCCGCACCAGCCGCTCGGCAGCCGGGCAGGCGACGAGCACCTCGTCGGCCTCCGGCCCCGGGAGATGGAGCTGGACGACGCCGTCGTCGGTGACGTCGACGAACCCGCGCCCTCGCACGGCGAAGGCAACCATGCCGACGTGTGTGGTCTCTACGACCTCGGGCAGCCCGAGCGCGGCCTTGCGCAGCTGGTCGACGGTGGTCATGGCCCCAGCATGCCCGGAGGGACGGTGGACCGGAAGGCGTGCACCCCGGAGGTGGGCGCGGTCAGCGCACGCGGTCGGGGTAGAAGGCCCAGTGCCAGGTCTCGCGCGGGGTGTCCTCGACGAAGCCGAACCGTTCGGCGTTGGCACGCATCCACTGCAGCGCCTCGCCGTCGAGTCGGAGGTCCACCGCCATCCCCCAGCCGTGGCGGCTGGTGCCGGGTACCGCGGCCAGACCGCCCTCGGGGTACAGGCCGAGCTCGCCGACGAGCTCCACCTGGCGCTCGTAGGTGCGGTAGGAGTCGTTTATCCCGATGGTCACACCGTCGGCGGCAGCAGCGGCGAGCAGCTGCTCGAACTTCGTCGCCGCGGGCGCCCACAACCGGTGGCCGGTGTTCCCGATCTGTTGGAGCGCGGCCGGCGGGACCTTGCCGTTGCCGTAGGCCGCGAGGTCCGCCGGCACGCCGTCAGAATTGAGGACGGCGGGTGTGGTCGTGGTTGCCGGTGCCAGGGCAGTGGTGGGCGGCGCAAGGGTGGATGCGGTTGGCGCGAACTCGCGCACCGCCCGCGTGAGCGCACTGTCGAAGCTCTGCGCCGACCCGGTCGTGCGCACCGGGGCAGGCGACAGTGCCGCCAGCTGCCCCTGGATCCCGGCGATGCGCTGTGAGATCGCGACGATCCCGTCCATGTGCCACCCCTCTCGTGCCCACCTATCGGCAGGTTGGGGGCGGAGGTGAGGGCTCGCGGCTCTGGAGCCCATGCCGTGAGGGCATCACAGGCACGGATGCCTTAGTCTCCGGTCAGTCCTCCTGGGTACCGCTGTGCCGGCTTCACCCGAGCCAGTCGCACGCCGCGTTGTGGTCGGCAAGCAGCCGCCGACTTGGTAAGGCGTTGCGGCTCTTCGGAAGGACGCGAAGCGGCTGACCGTCGAGAGCTCGATACGCTGGCTCGGTCACGGCCGGGCCGACTCGCACGATGTATCTGCCACCCTCGACGGTGACCGTCAGCAGGCACAGGTCGAAGAGCGTGTGGATGTCTGCCCGGAGCAGCAGGCCGTTGGTCACCATGTTGGTGTGGCCACCACGATATGGGTGGATGTGGGCCGCCTCGAGGACCGCCTCCGTCGCCGAGCCGGTGACGGCGCATCTCGCTCCGTATGCGCTGAGAAGAGCTCGCCGGAACTCGGCCTGGCCGCGACGAACGTGGATCTCAGCCAAGGTCCGCTCGCGCGTGTCCCGACCAGTAATGATCTCGTCCACGGCGCGAGCGTCCGAGGCGACCGTTCGCTCTACCTCATCGGGGATCGCGAGGAAGTCTTTGTCTCCGCGCCAGCTGGCAAGCGCGCGCCTCTCCGTGTCGGAGAGCGGGAGGTCAGCGACTTTCCACTGGAGTACTGACCACGCGAGGCCCTGCGCCTCGAGTCTGTCCGCCAGCGTGATCCCGGCACCAGGGGCACGCTCGAGGAGCTCGTCGGTGAGACCTAAGAGCTCGGTGTACCGGGCGACCGCGTTCGGCTCGGGAGCGTCGCCACCGACGACCTCTCGCCACCTTGTGACGGGAGAGGGTCGATATGGCGGGAAACGGGAGGGGTCTCGCGCCATCAGGAGGATGGACCCGAACGCTACAACGTTTCCCGGGGCAATCGCAGGGACTGCCTCACGCACTGCCGGCTCGAAACGGCCGAGCGCAGATGCGTCGGCTTCGTTCATCTCCCACACGGTCGCAACCGCAGCCGCAAGAGCACCCGGGCGCTCAGACGCCGCGCCTCTGACCTGGTACGTCAAGCGCCAGTTGAGGAGGTTCGTGCTCTCGAGCTCAGTGACCAGCTCACCCGTCCAGCCGTCGGCACGTTCAAGGAACTGCGAACGCACACGCTGCATGCGGGCAGCCAAGGACCGCTTGTACGAGTGCTCCCCTTCGTCGAGATCGACAACGCCCGTCAGTACACGTCCCCAGCTCAGGAGCTCATCCCAGCCATCAGGCATGTCCGTCCTCCTCGCTTCGACCGTGAAGATCTCCGAGGTCCAGCGGCCTCACGCTGAGCGGTCGCGTTCGACCCTATGCGGGTTCACCTCCGGTCGACCGCCTGGGATGCCCTGGTGACCGTTCGCGTGGCACGGTCAGCTCAGCAGCTCACGCACCCGCGGGATGACCTCCGTGCCGTAAAGGCGGATCGCCTCCAGGCTGTAGCGGTGCGGCATCGGGCCGTTGCTGTACTTCAAGTCGAAGCGGCTGAGCCCGAGCTGGCGCACGGTGGCGGCGATCTTCTGCGCCACGGTCTCCGGAGAGCCGGCGAACACCGCGCCGTGCTCGACCTCCGCCTCGAAGTCCGCACGCGAGGTCGGCGGCCAGCCCCGCTCCGCGCCGATCCGGTCCCGGTTGGCCTTGAAGTGCGGGAACATCAGCTCCCGTGCCTGCTCGTCGGTCTCGGCGACAAAGCCCGGGGAGTGCACACCGAGCGGCAACTCCGGCTGACCGAGCTCCTCGAGCGCGCGGCGGTACAGGTCGGCGAAGGGCGCGAAGCGGGCAGGAGAACCGCCGATGATCGCGAGCATCATCGGGATGCCGTACCGCGCGGCCCGCACCACCGACTCCGGCGACCCACCGACGCCGATCCAGGTCCGCAGCGTGCCCGCCTCGGGCCGCGGGTAGACCACGGCGTCCTTGAGCGGGCCGCGGACCGTGCCCTCCCAGCTCACGGGCCCGTCGGTCCGCAGGAGGAGGGCGAAGAGGTCGAGCTTCTCGGCGAAGAGGCGGTTGTAGTCCGCGAGGTCGAGCCCGTACAGCGGGAAGGACTCCGTGAAGGAGCCCCGCCCGAGGGTGACCTCCGCGCGCCCGTCGGACACGCCGTCGAGGGTCGCCATCTTCTCGTACACCCGCACCGGGTCGTCCGAGCTGAGCACCGTGACCGCCGTGCCGAGCAGGATGCGCTGGGTCCTCGACGCGATCGCTCCGAGGACGATTTCCGGTGCGGAGATGGCGTAGTCGTCCCGGTGGTGCTCGCCCAGCCCGATGGCGTCGACGCCCACCTCGTCGGCGAGCACGCCCTGCTCCACGACCTCCCGGAGCACCTGACCGAACGTGCGCGGCTTGCCCTCCTCGTCGACGGTCATGTCGCCGAAGGTGTCGAGGCCCAGCTGGACCTCGTGCGGGGGCAGGACGGGCTGGAGCTCGGTGAGGTCGGCCATGGTCCAACGGTAGGTGATGGCCGCTGTCGCTGCCGCACTCGCCATGTCGGCGCCGCACGTGGCTCCTTCGGCGGCGCAGGCACCCAGCGCGTCGGGGCGTGTCCCGGCTAGGGCGCCCCGCGGTCCGCTCGCTCGTCCGGCGCTGCGTCGTCCCCACCCAGCTCCATCGCCCCGCTCGCGCGGAGCGCCTGCTCGACCGGGTCGGCGGCGCGGATCCGGCGCGTCCGCCATCGGGCCACACGCGGCAGGACGAGCAGGGAGACGACGACGCCCAGTGCCGAGCCGACCAGTGTCCTCACCCAGGGCGGGCTGCCGGGCCCCGAGGTCTGCGCGAGCTCGAGGGCCGCCGGGTCGGGCTGCGCCAGGGTCGGCATCGGGATCGGCGGCGGTGCGATGCTGAAGGTCACCACGCCGCCGA
>NZ_CALGNQ010000137.1 GCF_937958535.1 uncultured Georgenia sp.
CCGCGGGCACCTTCGCGTGCTGCGCGGCGAGGCAGACTGAGCCGGAGCGGCTAGCCTGGAGCCTGCGGACGCCGCGGGTGCGGCAGGGGAGGGAGCGAGCAGATGAGCAGTGCGTCGCAGCAGCCGGCGACGATCGACCCCTGGGTGCGGGAGATCCTCCGGTGTCCGGTGACGGGGGCCGAGCTCGTCGACGGCACGGCCCCGGACGGGACGCCCGAGCTCGTCTCGACCGACCCGGACAACCCCCTCGCCTACCCGGTCCGCGACGGTGTGCCCGTGCTGCTCGCCGACGAGGCGCGCCGGGTCGAGCCGCCCCGCTGACCACCCCCGCGGTCAGCGGACCAGCGGGGTGAGGTGCTCCTCCAGACGCGGCGCGAGTGACCGGGAGTACGTCGCCGTGAGGTGGTGGGCGTCGCTGTGCGTCAATACCCCGCCGACCACGGGTACGCACTCCTCCCACGGGCACACGTAGGCCGTGACGTCGACGAGGTCGACGGCGGGGGCGAGCGCGGCCGCGGCGTGGTGCAGCGAGGCCCCGGACCGCGCCACCGCCTCCGCCAGGGGGACGGCACAGGCCGTGAGGTCGTCGCGGTTCTCGGCGACGCACTCCGGGACGTCGAAACCGGGCGCGGGGGTGTCGACGATGGCCACGACCTCGATGCCGGCGTCCTCCAGCGCCTGCCAGTTCGCCGCCGTGGCGCTCGCGAGCCCCTCGGCGGAGTCCGCGATGCTCATCCGCTCCCCGTCCCGGGCCAGGCGGTAGGAACCGGCGGAGCTGACCACCGCGATGTCGGGCGGGTCGGCCGTCAGGCGCGCGCGGACCGCGGCCTGCCAGGCGGCGCAGCTCTCGTAGGGCTTCTCCTCGCCGGCGTCCCACACGACGGTGTCCGCGAAGAGGCAGGCGGACTTGGTGTACGTCTCCAGCCGCCAGCCGTTGGTCTCGGCCAGGTCGCGCAGGGCGGGCTGCCAGTGGGCCGCGTGGGAGTCGCCCACGAGGGCCACGACGGTGTCGGAGTCCTCCACCCCGTAGACGCAGGAGGTGACCTCCGCGCTGTGCTGGTCCTGGTGGCAGCCGTCGGCGTAGACGTCGGCGACGTCGTCGGGGGCGTCCGCCAGGGCCGGGGTGACCTGGGAGACCGTGTCGGGCGGCGCGGGTGCCGGTGCGTCGGTGGTCGGGCCGTCGCCGAGGACCTCCGCGCCCGGGGCGTCCGCCGCCGTCGGCGCCTCCCGGGTGGTCGCGTACCCGATGGCCCCGGCGCTGCCCAGTCCCACGGCCACGCACGCCGCCGCCAGGACCATCGCGCGCCAGGGCACCCGCAGCCGCCGGGAGCGGTGGAAGGGCTGCTCCACGGTCCGGTAGGTGAGCCAGGCGGGCAGCGCGGAGGCGGTGACCACGAGCAGGCCGGGCACGAGCCCCAGGCTGCCGTCCGTTCCGCCCCAGACGGCGGTGGCGGCCACGAGCAGCGGCCAGTGCCACAGGTAGAGGGAGTAGGACCAGGCGCCGATGGTCTGCATCGGGGCCGCGGTCAGCGCCCGGACCTCACCGCTGCCGTCGCCGCCGCCCGCGAGCAGCACGGCCGCGGCCCCCAGGGTGGGGACGAGGGCCGCGGCACCGGGGAATGCGGTGGCGGCGTCGAAGGTGAGCGCGGCGTACCCGATCGCGGCCAGGCCGGCCCAGCCGACCACCCGCCGGACGCGGGCCGGGATGCGCTCCGTGCGCGCGACGAGGACGGCGAGCAGGGCGCCGACCGCCATCTCCCACAGCCGGGTGGTGGTGACGAAGTAGGCGGCACCGGGGTTCGCCGTCGTGAGGTGGACCGACCAGAGGAAGGACGGGACGGCGATGGCCAGCAGCCCCCAGAACAGGCGGCGGGTGGTGCTCCCGCGCCGCCGGCGCCAGAACAGCGCGACGATGAGCAGCGGCCAGACGATGTAGAACTGCTCCTCCACCGCCAGCGACCAGAAGTGCTGCAGCGGGCTGGGTGCGGCGTCCGCGGCGAGGTAGTCCACCGACCGGTCCGCCAGCCGCCAGTTCACGAGGTAGACCGCGCTGGCGACGATGTCGCCCGCGATGTCGCGCCAGCGGGTCACCGGCAGGACGAGCACGGTGAGAGCGGCGACGGCCACGAAGACGACCGAGGTGGCGGGCAGCAGCCGTTTGATGCGCCGGGCGTAGAAGTGCGGCAGGCTCAGCCGCCCGGTCTGCTGAACCTCCCGGACGATGAGGCCGGTGATGAGGAACCCGGAGATGACGAAGAAGACGTCGACCCCGGTGTAGCCCCCGGAGAGCCACGGCACGCCGGCGTGGTAGGCGAGGACGAGCAGCACCGCCACCGCACGCAGGCCCTGGATGTCGGCACGGAAACGCGGGTGCGTCGTGGCGCCGTGGGCGGCTGTCGTGACAGGCGTCGTGGTTGAGGTCATGGGAGGCGGGTGCCCTTCGTGCGCGGGCGTGGCGCGGCCGGCGGTGGACGGGCCGCGGGACGGCCCGGCCCGGGCCGTACCACTGTACGTCCGGCCCACGCGGACCGCGCCGCGGCGTTGCCTGGTGGGACACGTGAGAGGGGACACCGCCGCGCCGGTCACAGACGACGAGTGCGCCGCCCCGTTGGGGACGGCGCACTCGTCAGGTACGGCTGTGCGGCAGAAGGAGGCGGTCAGCCGCCGATCACCGAGTCGACGAAGTCGGGGTTCTCCTCCAGCCACTGCTCGACCGCGGCGTCGTTGTCCTCGCCGTCCAGCTCGTTGAACATGATGTTCTCCAGCGAGTGGAGCTGGTCCTCGGTCATCGTGAAGTTGGCGATCCACTCCGCGACCTCGGGGAACCGCTCGGAGAAGCCGGCGGTGCCGTAGGCGTAGATGTCGTCCGGCTCGCCGAGGGCACCCTCCGGGTCCTCGAGGTCACGGATGGGGAACTCGTCGTAGGCCCAGTGCGGCTTCCACAGCGTGACGACGACGTTCTCCCCGGCATCGATGGCCGCGCTCAGCTCGGCGAGCATGGCCGGCGTGGAGGAGATGATGTAGTCCATGCCCTCCAGGCCGTAGGTCGGGATGACCTCCTCCTGGGTGATCTTCGTCAGCCCGGCGCCGGCGTCGATGCCCACGAGGCGGTTGCCGAAGGCGTCGGCGTTGTCGGCGAGCTCGGCCAGCGAGGTGATCGGGGCGTCCTCGTTGACCGCGATGGTCAGCGGCGCCTCCTCCAGCCACATGCCGAGCTCCTCGAGGTCGTCGCCGAACTCCTCGAGGTAGTGGCCGTGGGTCAGCGGCAGCCAGGTGTCGAAGTTGACGTCGTAGTCGCCCTGGGCGAGTCCGGTGAAGATGACACCGGCGTCGGCGGTCTGCATGTCGACCTCGTAGCCCTGCTCCTCGAGGATGTGCTTCCACAGGTGCGAGGCCGCGATGCCCTCCTCCCAGCCGCCGTGGATGCCGATGGTGATGGCCTTGTCCTCGCCGTTGCCGGAGTCGCCCCCGGCGCCGTCGTCGCCGCCGTCGTCCGAGCCGCAGGCGGCGAGGGTGAGGGCGACAGCGGTGGTGGCGGCAAGAGCGGTGACGTGACGTCGCGTGATCTGCATCGTTATCTGTGTCATTCCTTCTGGGTTGTGGACCCCGCTGGGTGTACCCGCCGGGTCGGGGAGACGCCCCGCGTGGGGCGCACGGTCAGTCGTCGGAGGCCCGGATCTTCTGGGCGCGGGCGACGGGGGAGCGGTCCCCGAGCGCGGCGGTGACGCGGTCGAGGTAGATGGCGAGGATGACGACGGCCAGCCCCGCCTCGACGCCGAGCCCGACGCGCAGACCGGTGAGGCCCGTGACGACGTCCTGGCCCAGGCCGGGGGCGCCGACCATCGCGGCGATGACGACCATCGACAGCGAGAGCATGATGATCTGGTTGATGCCGGCCATGATCGTCGGCATCGCCAGCGGCAGCTGGATCTGGCGCAGGATCCGGCGCGGAGTGGCGCCGAAGGCGTGGCCCGCCTCGACGACCTCGCGGTCGACCTGCCGGATGCCGAGCTCGGTGAACCGCACCCCGGGCGCCATCGCGAAGACGATCGAGGCGATGATGCCGGGCACCACACCGGTGCGGAAGAGCATGATCGCCGGGATGAGGTAGACGAAGGCGGGCATCGTCTGCAGGAAGTCGAGCACCGGCCGCACGATCGCGGAGGCGACGGAGCTGCGGGCGGCGAGGATGCCGGTGGGGATCGCCAGCAGGGTGGCGATGGCGCTGGCGACGAGCACCAGGGCGATCGTCTGCACGGCGTTGTCCCACTGGTTCATCGCGAAGATGAGGACGAAGCCGAGGGCCGCGGCCACCGCGAGCAGCCAGCCCTTGACGACGAGCGCGACGAGCGCCAGGACGACGGCGACGAACCAGAAGTCCGGCTCGGGCACGAGCTGTTGGGTCACCACCCAGTACGCGAGCAGGGCGGCGAGTGTCCCGGCCGCCCAGCGCCAGTCCTTGGCGAGGAGAACGGCGCCGGCGACGACGAGGGAGAGCACGAGACCGACCCACCACACGTCCGGTGAGGTGAAGATCTGCTCGGCCAGGTCGTACAGCCAGCGCAGGACCGTGCTGATGAGGCGGAAGAGGCCGCCCAGCGCGCCGGTCAGCCAGTCGATGGCCTCCTCGGCCCACGCGCCGACGGGGATGCGCAGGTCGCTCATGCCCGGCTCCCCTCGCTCGCGGCCGCGACCGGCTCACGGTCGTCGGTCGTCTCCCCGTCACCGTTGGGACGGGCCATCGCCTGGAGGATCCGGACCCGCGGGACCACGCCGACCAGCCGTCCGCGCTCGTCGGTGACCGCCAGGGGCAGTGGCGCCTCGGCGGCGGAGGCGAAGAGGTCGGACAGCGGGGTGTCGGGGTGGACCTCGGAGCCGACGATCGGGCGCATGACGCCGCGCAGGTCGACGTCGCCGCGCCGCTGCGCCGCGATGAGGTCGTCGTCGTGCACGGTGCCGTGGAGGACCCGCTGACGGTCGACGACGTAGGCGGCCGAGCCCTGGGTGCGCTCGATCTCGCGCAGCGCGACCCCGGGGCCGCCGCCGAGCTGGACGACGGACTGCGGCCGCCGCATGAGGGCGCCGGCGGTGATGATGCGCGAGCGGTCGACGTCGGCGATGAACTTGGCGACGTAGTCGTCCGCGGGGTGGGCCAGGATCTCCTCGGCGGTGTCGATCTGGACTATGCGGCCGTCGCGCATGACGGCGATCCGGTCACCGAGGTACATCGCCTCGTTGAGGTCGTGGGTGATGAAGACGATCGTCTTGCCCAGGGTGGCCTGCAGTTCGACGAGCTGCTCCTGCATGTCACGACGGATCAGCGGGTCGAGCGCCGAGAACGCCTCGTCCATGAGGAGGATGTCGGTGTCGGCGGCCAGGGCGCGGGCGAGCCCGACGCGCTGGCGCATGCCACCCGACAGCTGGACCGGCAGGGAGTCCTCCCACCCGGCCAGACCGGTGAGGGCGATGGCCTCCCGGGCCTTGTCCAGGCGCTCCTCCCTCGCGGTCCTGCGGATCTCGTGCGGGTAGGCGACGTTCTCCAGGACGGTGCGGTGCGGCAGCAGCGCGAAGTGCTGGAACACCATGGAGATGCGCTCCTGGCGCAGCCGGCGCAGCTCGGCGGGGGAGACCTGGGTGATGTCGGCGTCGCCCAGGTGGATGGATCCGGCGGTCGGGGTCAGCAGCCCGTTGAGCATCCGGATCAGGGTGGACTTCCCGGAGCCGGACAGCCCCATGACGACGAAGGTCTCGCCCTGCTTGACCTCGAAGGAGGCGTCGATGACGGCGGCCGTACCCAGCAATCTCACATCGTCGCGGGTGGCGCCGTCGCGGAGCCGGCGGACGGCTTCCTGGGACCGGCGCCCGAAGACCTTGTAGACGTTCTCGGCGCGTAGCGCGCTCACGCTCACCTCACAGCGGCTCGGGTTGGTCGCGATAACGACAGCGACCGCTCACGATCGCCGCACCTGCTGGCGGGCATCGCAAACTCGGGTTGGACGGAACAGCCGTCCACCATGCCACCCTTTCCTGCCTTTGGCGAGTGCTTGACCGGTCGCAGGGATGAGTGGGAAGTAACAACGGGCGTCGCGAAGGTGACGCTGACCTGCATCTTTACCAAACCGAGAATGTTACTGAACTGTGACCCAGTTATCACTGAACAGGAGCAGGAACAGCCCAGTCGTCCGGCTCAGGAGCGCTTCCGCCGGACGGCCGCGACGACCGCCAGGGCGGCGGCGACCCCACCCGCGGCGACCACGAGCCAGGGGCCGGCGGTCTCGCCGTCGGCGCCGTCCGGCGCGGGGCTGGGCCCCGGTGTCGGGCCGGTCGCGTCGAAGGTGTGCTCCCACCTCGCGGCCGTCCCGGGGGCGAGGTGGAACCCGTCCCGCGCCTCGGCCGTGACGACGACCGACCCGGTCGCGGGGTGTCTGCCCGGTCCGACCGGATCGCCGTCGAGCAGGTAGGTGACGCCCGGGACGTCCGGGACGACGACGGCGTCCTCGTCGGTGCCGGGCAGGTCGGTGAACGTCACCTCCGGCGCAGTCACCTCCCGCGTCGTGCGCAGGCCGAAGCCCAGCTCGGCGACGACGTCCCCGTCGGCGGTGGTGACCTCGACCGGCAGGCGTCCGGTGGGGGCGACCCGGCCGGAGAGCACGCCGGCGACCCCCGCGTGGTTGACGCTCGCGGCACCGTAGGAGGCGAGGACGACGATGACCTCCTCCGGGACGACAGCCAGGTCGTAGGGGGCGCCGGCGAGCACGGTGACCACCGGGACGGACGTGGCGGACGCCAGCTCGGCCACGAGGGCCCGCTGGGCGGTGCTGCCGGCCAGGTCGTCGACGGCGACGACGACGCTGTCCGCGTCGACGGCGGCCGCGACCGCGGCGGCACGGTAGCCGGCGCTGGGGTGCCCTCCGCTCTCCAGACGCTCGGAGACGGCGAACCCCTCGGCGGCGAGCAGCGGGGTGAGCCGTTCCGGCCAGGCGGTCCCGGCGCCGACGACGAGCAGCCGGTCGGTCGCCGGGTCGAGGGGCACGGCGTCACCGTCATTGCGCAGCAGGGTCACCGCCCGCTCCGCGACGGTCCGGGCGACGGTGGCGTGCGCGTCGCTGCCCACGACCTCGAGCCCGGGCCGGTCGGCGCTGTCCCAGATGCCGCGTTCGACCTTCCACCCCAGGATCCGCGTGACGGACTCCTCGAGGCGCTCCCGGGTCAGGCGCCCGTCCTCCAGCGCCGCGCGGACCCCCGCGACGGCGGCCGCGACGTCCGGGGAGCCGAGGAGGATGTCGGCGCCGGCCTGGATCGCCAGCACCGCGATGTCGCCGTCGTCGAGCGGACGGCCGGGCAGCTGCTTGAGCGCGTCCATGTCGAGCGCGTCGGTGGTGACGAGGCCGGTGAAGCCCAGCTCGTCGCGGAGCAGGCCGGTGAGCACGCGGGGGGACAGCGTGCCGGGCAGCTCGGGGTCGAGGGACTCCACGACGATGTGCGCGGACATGACGATGTCGACTCCCGCGTCGACCGCGGCGCGGAACGGCTCGAGGTGCGCGTCGAGGGTGGCCGGGTCGCCGCTGACGACGGGCAGCCCGGTGTGGGAGTCGACGTCGGTGTCACCGTGGCCGGGGAAGTGCTTGGCCGCCGCGGCGACGTGCTGCGACTGCAGACCCTCGACCTGGGCGGCGGTCAGCTCGGCGACGAGGTCGGGGTCCGCACCCGGGGAGCGCAGACCGATGACGGGGTTGGCGGGGTTGGTGTTGAGGTCCGCGACGGGTGCGAAGTCGACGTTCACCCCCATCGCGGCGAGCTCCGCGCCGAGCACCTCACCCTGGGCGCGGGCGAGGTCCGGGTCGGCGGTGGCGCCCAGCGCCATCCCGCCCGGGAACGCGGTGGCCGGTGGACCGATGCGGGAGACCGCGCCGCCCTCCTGGTCGACGGTGATCGCCAGCGGGATGCCCGAGGCCGCGGACGCCGCCTCCTGCAGGCCGGCGGAGAGCTCGGTGATCTGCTCCGGGTCCTCGGTATTGCCCGCCCAGGCGAAGTAGAGGACCCCGCCGAGGTGGTACCGCTCGACCACCTGCGCCGGGGTGTCCACCCCGTAGCGGGCGCGGTTCTCGGCGGCGCGGGAGGTGTCGTGGGCTCCGGTGCCGTAGACGTGCACCCACGTCATCTGGCCGACGAGCTCATCCTCGCTCATCCCCGAGACGACGGCGGGGATGTCCGCCGGGGCGGGCAGCGGGTCGGCGGGCACCACCGAGGCGGTCGCCCCGAGCGGGGCGAGCACGCCCAGCGCAGCGAGCGTGGTGGCGAGGGCCGGTGCGCTGCGACGGGTCATCGGTGCCACCGTACGCCGTCGGAGCCTGGGTCGAGGAGGCCCGGCAGCACCGAGGCCCCGCACCGGTCGGTGCGGGGCCTCGGCGGTGAGCCGGCTCACCGGGGGTGAGGCGGTGCCGGGTCAGGGGGTGCGGCGGACGCCGATGGTGTCCTTGCCGTCGCCGTCCCAGTCGCCGACGTAGACCTCGTCGTCGGCGCGGCCGTACGTCATCACGACGTCCGCGTCGCCTCCGCGCAGGGAGTTCTTCACGAAGTACTGCGCCCCGCGCCGTACCGCGAAGGTGTCGCGGCCGTCGCCGTCCCAGTCACCGGCGAGGACGTGGTCACCGGAGCGGCCGTAGGTGAAGACCGCGTCGGCATCGCCGCCGCGCAGGGAGTTCTTCACGTGGTAGGTCGCCCCGCGGCGCACCGCGAAGGTGTCGCGGCCGTCGCCGTCCCAGTCACCGACCAGGACGTCGTCACCGGAGCGGCCGTACTGGATGACGTGGTCGGCGTCGCCACCACGCAGGGAGTTCTTCACGTGGTAGGTCGCCCCACGGCGCACGGCCAGCGTGTCGACCCCGTCACCGTCCCAGTCACCGACCAGGACGACGTCGTCGGCCTTGCCGTAGGTGAACACGCGGTCCGCCGGGCCGCCCTTGGCGGCGTTGTTGACGAAGTAGCGGTTCCCGCGGCGGACGGTGATGGTGTCCTTGCCGTCGCCGTCCCAGTCACCGATGAGGACCTCGTCGGTGTGCCGACCGTACTGGAAGACGTGCTCGGGCACGCCGTCCCACCCGTCGTTGAGGAAGAAGCCGTACCGCTGCGCGGGCGGCGTGGGCTCCTGTGGCTCCTCGGGCTCGATCGGCGGGATCTCGCCGTCACCGTCGCGGTCGATGATGAACGGGACGGTGGAGGCGATCTGGACGTGGTCGCGGTTGTCCGGGTCGCCGAGCGGGCTCAGCGCGCGGATCTCGAGCATGTAGCGCCCGTCGGGCACGTCGCTGCGGCTGCCGTCCGCGTTGGACCGGGTGCCGTCCCAGGTGTAGGCGGTGAAGTCGGTGCCGGCGTCGCGGCCGACGTACTCGATGTGCCGGGCGATGGCCTGGCCGTCGGTGACGGCCTGCGGACGCACGCCCGGGCCCTCCGGCATGGGCCGGAAGATGGTGAAGGTGAGCGACTGCGCCGGGTGCTCGAGGTGGACGAGCACGGTGGGGACGTCGCCGTCCTGCAGCGTGAAGACCTCGTCCTTCTCGACCAGGTCCCACGAGCCGCCCGCGACGCAGTCGATCTCGATCAGCCGGTCGCAGCCGGTGAGCTTGCCGAGGGCGGGCAGGGCGATGTCGTCGAGGTTCTCCAGCAGCGGGAGCGACTGGTAGTCACCGGCGAACCCGGCGAAGGGCACGCTCAGCGGCTCGCCCTCCTCCGGCGTGAGGACGATGTAGCCGCCGTACTGGGCGAGCAGCTCGTCCATCCCCTCCTCCGGCGCGATGGTCACCTCGACGGTGGCGCTGCCGCCCGCGGGCACGGTGACCTCGTCGGGCATGACGACCTCGGACTCGGTGAGGTAGAAGCCCGGGTCCGCGGGGTCGTCGGCGGTGGCGATGGTGTCGACCGAGGACAGGGTGTAGGTGACGTCCTCGTCGCCGTCGTTGGTGAGGGTGAGCTCGCGGGTGACCGGGCCGCCCTCCGACTCGCCGAGGGCGAGCTTGCCGGGCGTCACCGTCGTCGTCGCCTGGATGGCGTCGTCGATGTCGAGCATCCCGGCGCCCTGCCGGTGGACCGGCTCGAGGTAACCCGCGCCCGGGATGAGCGACCAGTCGGCCGGGTCGGCGGAGTTCTGCAACACGTCGCGAACCTCCTCGGTGCCCACGTCGGGGCGTGCCTCGAGGAGGAGCGCGACGGCGCCCGCGACGTGCGGGGAGGACATCGAGGTGCCCGAGTTCACGGCGTGCCCGCCCTGCTCCAGCGGGTAGGTGGAGTAGATGTTTCCGCCCGGGGCGCCGATGTCGGGCTTGAGGTCCAGCTCGGCGGTGAGGCCGTAGGAGCTGAAGCTGGAGATCAGGCCGGCGGTCGGGTTGGCCGCGTCGATGATCTCGTCGGTCCAGGTGAGCGTCGCGCCGTCGTCGGCCACGGTCGCGTCCAGCGCGAGACCGGCCTCCCGGTCGACGGCGACCACCGGGATGGTGATCTCCTCGGCGCCCGCGACGGTCGCGGAGAACAGGCCGGGAACGTTGTTGTAGAGGACCACGGCCTCGGCGCCGGCGTTCTGCGCGGCGAGCGACTTGGCGTAGAAGGTGGCGTCGCAGTCGGGGGTCGACGTGTGGGCGCCGCGCTCGATGAGCACCGCCTGGCCGCTGAGGTCGGCCTCGATCGGCGCGCACGCGGTGGACTCGGCGGTGCCGGGCGCACCGAGCCGGGCGAGGGGAACGGAGCCCTCGGTGGGCGGCGCCGGCGAGCCGGAGGCCGGCATGTACGGGACCTGCTCGCCGTCGACCTCGAACACCGCCGCCTTGACGGCGACGTTGTCGAAGGAGGCGACGCCGATGACCTTCTCCCCCACGCCGGGGGCACCGGCGGACCAGGTGCCCTCGGTCCCGCTGTTGCCGATGGACGCAACGACGACGACGCCGGCCTCGACGAGGTTGTCGGCGGCGACCGCCGTGGGGTACTGCGGGAAGGTGGAGAAGGCCGAGCCGATGCTCATGTTGACGACGTCCATGCCGTCGA
>NZ_CALGNQ010000138.1 GCF_937958535.1 uncultured Georgenia sp.
GCCGGTGGTGTCGGCCTTCGCGGCCGTGTCGGCCGTGGCGGTCGCGTCAGCCATGGCGTCGGTCAGGTCCGTCTGCGCGACGGGCACCTCGTCACCGGCACCCGCTGCCGGCTGGGTCGCCGCACCGGGTGCGGTGTCCGGTACGGCGTCACCGTCGCGCTCACTGCGGCGCCGCGCCTCGGTCTCGGCGGGCTCCTGACGTCCCGCCGGCAGGGCGGCGGCCAGCGCCTCGAGCGAGGCGCGGACCTCCTCGGCAGAGCGCTGCTCGCCCTGGGCCGCGTCGGCAGGCCGGTCGACCGGGGTCGGCAGCGGCAGGTCGGGCACCTTCCGCTCGGTCTCGGCGGCGGGCTCGGCCGTGACGGAGGGCGTGTCCGTGCCGGCCGTGTCCGCCTCACCCCTGCGCGCCGGCCGCTTGCCGGGCCGAGACGACGCCGCGGCAGCCTTCTCCGCGGCGGGCGGGGCCTGCTTCTCGGCGACGTCCTGCTCGGCGGTGTCCTCGGCCCGGTCCTCAGCGGCGTCCTTGGCCTTGTCCTTCGGGGCGTGCGCCTGGGCGGCAGCAGCGGCGATGGTGGCAAGGGTGGCCTTGACCGCCTCGCGCGCCGCGTCGTCCACCGGGGGCAGGGTCTCGGCACGGCCGCCGTTCCCGCCGCGCTTGCGCCGGCGTCCCCCGTCCGACGCCGCCGGAGCCGCGGACTTCTCCACCGGGTGGTCGTGGACGATGAAGCCACGTCCGCCGCAGTGCTCGCACGGCTCGCTGAAGGCCTCCAGGAGGCCCTGGCCCACCCGCTTGCGGGTCATCTGCACCAGCCCGAGGGAGGTCACCTCCGCCACCTGGTGGCGGGTGCGGTCCCGGCCGAGGCACTCGACGAGGCGACGCAGCACGAGGTCGCGGTTGGACTCGAGCACCATGTCGATGAAGTCGATGACGATGATGCCGCCGATGTCCCGCAACCGGAGCTGGCGGACGATCTCCTCGGCGGCCTCGAGGTTGTTCTTCGTCACCGTCTCCTCGAGCGTGCCGCCCGACCCGGTGAACTTCCCGGTGTTGACGTCGATGACGGTCATCGCCTCGGTGCGGTCGATGACCAGCGAGCCGCCGGAGGGCAGGTACACCTTGCGGTCCAGGCCCTTGGCGAGCTGCTCGTCGATCCGGTACTCGGCGAAGACGTCCGCCTCGTGCGTCCAGTGGTGCACCCGGTCCACGAGGTCCGGGGAGAGCTCGCGCACGTAGGTCGAGATCGTCTCCCAGGCACCCTTCCCCGAGACGACGAGCGAACCGAAGTCCTCGTTGAAGACGTCCCTGACCACCCGCACGGCGAGCTCCGGCTCGCCCTTGAGGAGGACGGGCGCGCTCCGGGCCGACTTCGCCTTGGCCTGGATCTCGTCCCACATCGTGGTGAGGCGCTCGACGTCGGCGCGCAGCTGCTCCTCGGTGGCGCCCTCGGCGGCGGTCCGGACGATGACGCCGGCGCCCTCGGGGACGATCTGCTTGAGCAGTTTCTTCAGCCGGGCCCGCTCGTTCTCGGGCAGCTTGCGGGAGATGCCGGTCATCGCCCCGGAGGGGACGAGCACGAGGAAGCGTCCGGCCAGGGTGATCTGGGAGGTGAGCCGTGCCCCCTTGTGACCGACCGGGTCCTTCGTCACCTGGACGAGCACCGTGTCACCCGGGCTGAGCGCCTGCTCGATGCGGCGCGGCTGGCCCTCCATCCCGGCCGCGTCCCAGTTGACCTCACCGGCGTACAGGACGGCGTTGCGCCCCTTGCCGAGGTCGACGAACGCGGCCTCCATGCTCGGCAGCACGTTCTGCACCCGGCCGAGGTAGACGTTGCCCACCATCGAGGTGTGGGTCTCGCGGGCGACGTAGTGCTCGACGAGCACCCCGTCCTCCAGCACGGCGATCTGGGTGCGGCCGTCGCGCTCCCGCACGATCATCGAGCGGTCGACCGACTCACGGCGGGCGAGGAACTCCGCCTCGGTGATGGTCGTGCGACGGCGACCGGCGTCACGGCCCTCGCGGCGCCGCTGACGCTTGGCCTCCAGGCGGGTCGAGCCCTTGAGCGCCGTGATCTCGTCGCGGGCCGCGCGGCCCTCACGCGAGTTCGCCGTGCCGTCGTCCGCGCTGCGGCTGCGACGGCGGCGGCGACGACGACGGCTCGTGGTCTCGTCGTCGGACTCGCCGTCACCCGAGTCACCGTTGGCGTCGTCGTCACCGTTGGTGCCGTCCTCGCCGTCGGTGTCGTCGTCGTGGTCGGCGTCCTCTACCGCGCCCTCCGCGGGCTGCGCGGTCTGCTCGGCACCGCCCTCGGCGTCGCCGTTCTCCTCCGAGTTCTCGCTCTCCTCGCGACCGGCGCCCCCGCGGTTGCGGCGGCCGCGACCACCCCGGCGCCGGCGGCGGCGCTGACCGCCCTCACCGGAGCTCTCGGCGGTGGTCTCGGCGCCCTCGCTCTCCTCGTCCGTGGTGGTGGACGCTGCCTCGGGCTGCGCGGTGGACGTGGCCTGGGGCTCGGGCTCCGGAGCGGGCTCGGCCGTCCGCTCGCGGGGCGGACCTGCCTCGGCCCGGACGCGACGGCGGACGCGGGTGGGGTCGGGGGCCTGGAAGAGCAGCGCGGTGGCGGGAAGCCGGACCTCCTGCTCCTCCTCGTCCTCGTCGGCGTCCTCGGCGACGGGCTCGACCGGCGCGAGGGCCGCGCTGAACTCGGCGAGGACGTCGATCTTCTGCTCGGTGGTGCGGGCCTTGCGCGAGGAGCGGCGGCGGGTGGGTGCCGGCTCCTCGGCGGGGGTCTCCTCGACCGCCGGCTCGGCGGGAGCTCTGTCCAACACGGTGGCCTCCGGCTCGCCCGCTCCGGCCTCGACGGCCGCGGCGGGGGCGCTGTCGGCAGCGGGGGCGTCACCCTCGGCGCCCGGGGTGGTCTCCTCGACAGCCGCGGGTGCCGCGGTCTCCTCCACGGCGACCGCCGCTGCCTTGGCGGCGCTCCTGCGCCGCGCGGGCTTCCGCTTGGCGGGCGCGGCTGCCGCGCCGTCCTCGGCCGAGCCGGCCTGCTCCGGCGCCTCGGCCTTGACGGTGCGCGAGCGCCGGGTGCGCCGGGCGGGGGCGGTGGGCTCGGCCGGTGCGGTCTGCTCGGCGGGTGCAGCGGCCTCCTCGGCGGGTCCGGCGGCGTCGGCCGGGGCGGAGCTGGTCGCGGCCGGCGTCTCGGCGGTCGCCCCGTCCGTGGCGGCGTCGCTCGCCTCGGG
>NZ_CALGNQ010000139.1 GCF_937958535.1 uncultured Georgenia sp.
CCGTCCCCGTCCCAGTCACCGACCAGGACGTCGTCGCCGGCCCGGCCGTAGTGGACCACCCGGTCGGCCTCCCCGCCGCGCAGCGTGTCCTTGACGTGGTAGGTCGCCCCGCGGCGCACCGCCAGGGTGTCGACGCCGTCACCGTCCCAGTCGCCCACCAGGACGACGTCGTCGGCCCGACCGTAGGTGAACACGCTGCCCGCGGGACCACCCTCGGCGGCGTTGTTGACGTAGTACGTCTTGCCGCGGCGGACGGTGATGGTGTCCTTGCCGTCGCCGTCCCAGTCACCGATGAGCACCTCGTCGGTGTGCCGGCCGTACATGAAGTACACGTCGGCGTCGCCGCCCCGCCAGCTGTTGGTGAGGAAGAAGCCGTGGCGCCCCGCAGGCGGGGGCGGCGGCTCCTCCTGGGGCCGCACCACCATGGCACTGCCGCCGCCCGACCGGACGGGCTCGGCGGCAGCCTGCAGCACGCCGTCGCCGAGGAACGCCACGCCGGTGACGTTGCCGAGCGTCGCCACCGGGTCGACCGTGTGTCCCCGGGCGCGCAGCGCGTCGCCGAGTGCCGTGTCGTGGATGCCGGCCTCGGCATCGCTCGCGGCTCCGTTGCGGCTCGACAGCCGCGGCGCCGCGATCGCCTCCGGCAGCGACATCCCGAGGTCGAGGTGGTTGACCGCCACCTGGAGCACCGTGGTGATGATCGTCGAGCCGCCCGGGGACCCGAACGCGGCCACCGGGGAGCCGTCCTGGCCCAGGACGATCGTCGGGCTCATGCTGCTGCGCGGCCGCTTGCCGGGAGCCGGGGCGTTGGCGGGGTGGTCGGGGTCGGGCTCGAAGTCGGTGAGCTCGTTGTTGAGGAGGAAGCCGTACCCGGGGACGGCGATGCCGCTGCCGCCGATCTGCTCGATGGTGAAGGTGAAGCTCACGACGTTGCCCCACCGGTCGGCCACGGTCAGGTGCGTCGTCGAGCCGGTCCCCTCCGCGGACGTCGCGTCGGAGGTCGGCCCGACCACGCCCTCGTGCGACCACGGGTCGCCCGCCGCCACGGGCCGCTCCAGGGCCTCCGGCCCGATGAGCTCGCGGCGCTCGTCGGCGAACTCCTGGGACAGCAGCCCGGTGAGCGGGACGTCGACGAATGCCTCGTCCCCGACGTAGGCGTTGCGGTCGGCGAAGGCGATCGCCGAGCTCTCCGCGAGGTGGTGCAGCACCTCCTCCTGCGTCATGGCGGCGAGGTCGAAGCCCTCGAGGATGTTCAGCGCCTCACCGACGGTCGAGCCACCGCTGGAGGGCGGGCCCATCCCGTAGACCTCGTAGCCGCGGTACTCCACGACCGTGGGGTCACGCTCCAGCGCCTCGTAGCCGGCGAGGTCGGCGAGGGTCATCGCGCCGGGGCGCACCACCCGCTCGGTGTCCGCGACGACGGGCGGGTTGGTGTTCGTCTCGACGATGGCCTCGGCGATCTCGCCCTCGTAGAAGACGTCGGCGCCCTCCTCGGCGAGGAGCCGGTAGGTCCGCGCCAGGTCCTCGTTGGTGACGAGCGAGCCCTCCTGCGGCACGTCGCCGTCGACGAGGAAGGTCTCGCTGCTCGAGGTGAAGTCGCGGAAGATGTCCAGGTTCTCCTGGGTGCGGCGCACGTACTCCGCGTCGACGACGAAGCCCTCCTCGGCGATGGTGGTCGCCCGCTCCAGCACGCGGTCCAGGTCCATCGTCCCGTGCTCCCTCAGGGCCCGCTCCCACCCGCGGACCACGCCGGGCACACCCTGGGAGAGGCCGGACACCCGCCGCTCGGCGAACGGGATCGGCTGTCCCTCGTCGTCGAGGAAGACGTCCGGCTCCATGGCCGCCCACGCCTCCTCGCGGGAGTCGATGGTGGTGACCTCCCCGGTCTGCGCGGAGTAGATGACCATGAAGCCGCCGCCGCCGACGCTGCCGTCGTACGGGCGGGTGACCCCGAGGGTCGCGGACGCGGCGACGGCCGCGTCGACGGCGTTGCCGCCCGCCTCGAGGATCTCCACCCCGGCGAGCGAGGCGTACGGGTCGAGCGAGGCGACCGCCCCGCCGGTCCCGGTCGCGGTCGGTTCCTTGTCGTACTCCTGGGGGGAGCCGTGCGCGGGGGCGGCGACCACCCCCGTGACGAGGGTCGTCACCAGCAGCGCCGGTGGCAGCAGGGTGGCCGGCGTACGCGGCCGCGTCCGGGCGTGTGACATCGTCGTCCTCCGTTGGTCCGGTCGGTTCCGGGGATGGTACGGCGGTCCGGCGGTCCGGCACATCCTGCGAAAGACCGGGCCCGGGGCTCAGGTGTCGGTGATGACCCCGGGCCGGGCCGCACCGAGGACCGCGACGGTCTGCCCCACCGCCAGGCACCCGACGAGGAGGAGCACGAGCTCCCAGGCGAAGGTGCCCCCGACCCAGCCCGCCGCGAGCGCGCTGCCGCCGGCGAAGACGTACCCGGTGGCCTGCGCCATCCCGGAGAGCCGGGCGGTGTCGCGCGGGTGGGCCGTGCGCAGCCCGAAGAGGCTGAGGGACAGCACGAGCGAGCCGCCGGAGCCCGCGGCGGCGACGGGGATCCACAGCAGCGCGGCCCCGGGTGCCAGGACCATGCCGACCATCGCGGCGACCGAGCAGAGGCTGACCACCACCCCGAGGGCGCGCAGGTCCGTCCGGCCGCGCATGAGCGTGGACAGGAGCAGCCCGGCGCTCATGCTCACCACCTGGAAGAGGAACATGTGCCAGCCCGCGGCCGCGGGGTCCAGGCCGAAGGAGCTCTCCACCGTGGGGAGCCAGGTGATGAGGACGAAGAAGACGCCGGACTGCAGCCCCATGAACGCGCTGACCACCCACGCGCTGGGCAGCCGCCACACCGGGGCCGCGGGCTCTGCCGGGTCGCCGGGCGGGGTGCGCGGCGGGCGCGGAGTCCGCCGGGCACGCGCGGTCCACAGGAGCGCGACGACGCCGATGACGCCGGCGAAGGCGGCCAGCGGGAGGCGCCACCCACCGCCCCAGGCGTCCGAGACCGGGACGGCGACCCCGGAGGCGGTGGCCGCCGTCAGGCTCATGACGGCGGTGAAGCAGGCGGTGAGGAGGGCGATGCGACGCGGGTGGTCCCGCTTGACGACGGCCGGGGCGAGGACGTTGCCCACCGCGATGAGCACGCCGAGCGCCGCGGTCCCCACCCACAGCGCACCGGGCACGGGCAGTGAACGGACGACGACGGCACCGGCCAGCGCGACCAGGGCGGCCGCGATGACCCGCTCCAGCCCGTGCCGTGCGGCGGGGCGCGGGACGAGGACCGAGCCGAGCCCGAACCCGAGGACGGGCAGCGCCCCGAGCAGCCCGAGGGACGCCGGGCCCAGCCCGGTCTCGTCCCCGATCCGCTCCATGAGCGGTCCGACCGCGGTGACCGGGGCGCGCAGGCACGCGGCCAGCAGGAGGACGGCCACCACCCCGGCGGCGGCCTCCCGGCCCGGGCCGCGCACTCGGTTCAGGCCCGTTCGGCGGCGTCCACGACGTTCGCCAGGAGCATCGCGCGGGTCATCGGCCCGACCCCGCCCGGGTTCGGTGACAGCCAGCCGGCCACCTCCGCGACCTCCGCGGCGACGTCCCCCTGGAGGCGGGCCTTGCCGGTCTCCGGGTCGACGACACGGCTCACCCCGACGTCGAGGACGGCGGCTCCGGGGCGCACCATGTCCGCGGTGACGATGCCGGGCACCCCCGCGGCGGCGACGACGACGTCCGCCTGGCGCACGTGCGCCGCGAGGTCGCGGGTGCCGGTGTGCGTCAGCGTGACGGTGGCGTTGACGTCCCGACGGGTGAGGAGCAGGCCGATGCTGCGCCCGACGGTGGTGCCCCGCCCGACGACGACGACGTGGGCCCCGGCGAGGTCGACGTCGTGGCGGTCGAGCAGCTCGAGGATGCCGCGCGGCGTGCACGGCAGCGGGCTGGTGACCGGCTCCTTGACCCGCAGGACGAGCCGTCCGAGGTTGGTGGGGTGCAGCCCGTCGGCGTCCTTGTCGGGGTCGATCCGCTCGAGCACCGCGTTGGTGTCCACCCCCGCGGGGAGCGGGAGCTGGACGATGTAGCCGGTGCAGGCGGGGTCGGCGTTGAGCCGGTCCACGGCGGCGAGGATCTCCTCCTGGCTCGCCGTGGCGGGCAGCTCGACCCGGATGGACTCGATGCCCACCTCGGCGCAGTCGCGGTGCTTGCCGGCGACGTAGCTGCGCGAGCCCGGGTCGTCCCCGACGAGCACGGTGCCCAGGCCCGGCACGACCCCGCGCTCGCGCAGCGCGGCCACGCGGGCGGTGAGCTCGCCCTTGATCTGGGCGGCGGTGGCCTTCCCGTCGAGGACCTGCGCGGTCACTGCTGGAGGCCCTCATAGAGCGGGAAGGCCTCGGTGAGCGTCCGCACCCGGGCGCGCAGCGCCTCGACGTCGGCCGCGGCGCCCTGGCCCAGCGCCGTGGCGATGATGTCGGCGACCTCGGTGAACTCGGCGGCCCCGAAGCCGCGGGTGGCGAGCGCGGGCGTGCCGATCCGCAGCCCGGAGGTGACCCGCGGGGGGCGCGGGTCGAAGGGCACGGCGTTGCGGTTGACCGTGATGCCGGCGGCGTGGAGGAGGTCCTCGGCCTGCTGGCCGTCGAGC
>NZ_CALGNQ010000140.1 GCF_937958535.1 uncultured Georgenia sp.
GCTGTCCTACGCTGGCTGGACCACCCAGTCGTACGGCACGTACGGCTACCTGAGCCGTCGAGACGGCGGCCGAGGAGCACCGCACCGCCCTCGGCGGCGTGTGGGAGCCCTGGCCGGGAGCCGGACCGGACGCCACCGCCCACCCCGGCGAGGACGCCGCAGCCCCCGCCCCGACCGCCCCGGCCGCCGGGCCCGGCGACGTCCTCGACCTGCTCCAGGAGGCGGCAGCCGCCGCGCACACCGACGCCCTCGCGCACGACGGAGACCTCGGCCGCCTCCTCGCGGCGCTCGCCGTCTCCCGCACCTACCTCGCCCAGGACCTCGGCGCCGCGCTCGGGACGCAGGCCGTCCTCCTGCCCGCCGCCCCGCTGCCCGTCCCCGACCGCCTCGACCCCGACACCTCCCGCGCCCTGGACGCCGCCCGGTACGCCCTGGAGGTCGTCGCTGCGCGCACCGCGGGCGAGGTGCGCGCCGCCGCCGTCGCGCGGGCCGGCCACCTGCAGGAGGTCGCCTCCGCCGTCGCCCCGGAGGAGGACCGGCGCGAGGTCGCCTACGACATCACCGCCGCCCGGGAGGCCGGGGAGCGGGACCTCGCGGCGCTGGCCGAGCTCGACGTCGTGCGCGCCTACGTCGCCCTCCTCGGCACCGCCGACACCGGCCGCGAGGACGTCCTCGCGGCCGCCGTCCACGCCGCCGGCGAGGCCCGTCGGTGGGGTGCGACACTCCCGCCGCTGCCCGGCTTGTCCTGACCGCGGAACGGCGGCCGCCGCCGGGTAAGGTGTTGGAGTTCCGGACCCCGAGCCCCAGGAGAGCACCATGCGCCGCCCGTCGGAGGTCGCAGCCACGCTGCGCACCGTCCTCGAGCCGGTCGTCACCGACGCCGGCCTCTTCCTCGAGGACGTGACCGTCGGGGCGGCCGGCCGCCGCAGCGTCGTCCGGGTCGTCGTCGACCTGCCCGACGGCCCCGGCGGCGTCGGCTCCGACACCCTCGCGGACGTGTCCCGGGAGATCTCCACCGCACTGGACGAGGTCGACGTCGTCCGCGGCGCCTACACCCTGGAGGTCTCCACTCCCGGGGTGGGCCGACCGCTGACGACGGCGCGTCACTTCCGGCGTGCCCAGGGCCGGCTGGTGCGGCTGCGGACCACGTCCGGGCCGGTGCGCGGCCGGGTCGTCGAGGTCGCCGGTGAGGACGTCGTCGTCGACACTGAGGGCGCACGCCGGGTCGTGGCACTCACGGACATCACCTCGGGCGCCGTCGAGCCCGAGCTGGGGCGGCCGGCGCAGGGCGCCGGCGAGGGCTGAGGAGGACACATGGACATCGACATGGCGGCGCTGCGCCTCATCGAGAGCGAGCGCGAGATCCCCCTCGACGTGCTGGTGGAGGCGATCGAGGAGGCGCTCCTGCTCGCCTACCACCGCACCCCCGGTGCCGCGGAGAAGGCCCGCGTGGAGGTCGACCGGCGCACCGGGCGGGTCACCGTCCTGGCCACCGAGCTCGACGAGGTGGGCAACCCGCTCGGGGAGTACGACGACACCCCCAGCGGCTTCGGCCGGATCGCCACCGCCACCGCCCGCAGCGTCATCGTCCAGCGCCTGCGCGACGCCGAGGACGAGCAGGTCATGGGCAACCTGCGGGACAAGGCCGGCACCATCATCGCCGGCGTCGTCCAGCAGGGCCGCGACCCCCGCACCGTGCTCGTCGACATCGGCGACCTCGAGGCCGTGCTGCCCGCCCACGAGCAGGTGCCCACCGAGACCTACCGGCACGGGGACCGGCTGCGCGCCTACGTCCTGGACGTCAGCCGCGGCGCCAAGGGCCCCTCGGTCACCCTCTCGCGGACCCACCCCGGCCTGGTGCGCGAGCTGTTCGCGCTCGAGGTGCCGGAGGTCGCCGACGGCACCGTGGAGATCAAGGCACTGGCCCGCGAGGCGGGGCACCGCACCAAGATCGCGGTCGCCACGTCGGTCCCCGGTCTCAACGCCAAGGGAGCCTGCATCGGCCCGATGGGCCAGCGGGTGCGCGCGGTGATGAACGAGCTGGGCGGGGAGAAGATCGACATCGTCGACTACAGCGACGACCCGGCCCGGTTCGTGGCGAACGCCCTGTCCCCGGCACGCGTGACGAGCGTGGAGATCGTCGACCCGGACGAGCGTTCCGCACGTGTGGTCGTCCCCGACTTCCAGCTCTCGCTGGCGATCGGCAAGGAGGGGCAGAACGCCCGCCTCGCCGCGCGGCTCACCGGCTGGCGGATCGACATCCACGCCGACACCGAGGACGAGCAGGACGGCGCCTGACCGCCCGTCGCCGGCGCCGTGGGCGGCCCCGTGACCGCGCCCTGCGCGGCCCTGTGAGGAAACACACCGCCGCCCGCACCACCGCCCGTCGGTGTCCCCGACGCGCGTCTGGGGGTAGACTTGCGGACGGGCCACGGCCCGGTATCTCATCATGACGTCTCCTTCTCCCCAACCTCCCGGCCAGGGACAGGTGCGTACCTGCGTGGGATGCCGAGCCAAGGCTCCACGGTCCGCCCTCGTGCGGGTCGTCCTGGTCCCCCACACGCAGCGTGCGGTGGTGGACGAACGGACGGACGCGCCGGGGCGGGGGGCCTGGTTGCATGCAGACCGGGCCTGCCTGGACCGTGCCGAGCGGCGACGGGCTCTGCCCCGTGCCCTGCGAAGTGCAGGGCCGGTGGATCTCACCGCCGTCACGGAATGGTTCAGCACACTGCCGAGTCAGACCTGACCCGGCGAGTCATCGACGAAGAAAGCGGGTTGGAAGCCGATGGGCACCCGATGAGTACCCAGCGATGAGC
>NZ_CALGNQ010000141.1 GCF_937958535.1 uncultured Georgenia sp.
TCCTGCGGGCCGTCCACGTCGCCGCCCCACCCCACGCCCCGGCCAACCCCGTGCGCGGCGTGCCGCTGCGGGACCGCGACGCCACCGTCCGGCAGCGGCTGGCCGGCGGCACCGTCCCCCGGGCGGAGGAGGCGGCGGCGCTGTGGGCGGACCTGGTGGCGACCCCGCCGTGGGCCGGCCCGCCGACCTGGCTCCACGGCGACCTCCACCCCCACAACCTCGTCGTGTCGCAGGACGGCGTGCTGGCGGCGGTCGTCGACTTCGGCGACCTCACCGCCGGCGACCCCGCCACCGACCTGGCCACCGCGTGGCTGACGTTCGACGCCGCCGGCCGCGCCCGTTTCCGCGCGGCGCTCGCCGGACGCTACGACGACGCGACGTGGCGGCGCGCCCGTGGATGGGCGCTGAGCATGGCCACGGCGATGGTGACGATGTCCGACGACGAGCCGGTCGTCCGCGCCATCGGCCACCATGCCCTGGCCGAGGTCCTCGCCGCGGACGACCCGCCCGACCACGGCTGAGCGCCCCTCACCACCGGATCCACGGCGGCCGCAGCCGGGGCGGGCCCGGGACGTGCGGGTAGCCGGTGGGCGGCTGGGGGGTGTCGCCGCCCAGCCGGGTGCGCCGGGGGTCCGGCGCGAGGGCCCGCAGCCGACGGGTGCGCTCGGCGGTCGGGGGGTGGCTGCGGAGCAGCGCCGGGTCCGGACCGCGGCGGTGCGGCACCATGAGCCGCTCCCAGATCCCGCCGGCGGACCGTTCCAGCGCCTCGAGCGCCGAGGCGAGTCCCTCCGGGTCGCCGGTCAGGGCGGCGCCCGCGAGGTCGGCGTCGTACTCGCGCGACCGGGAGAGCCCGAGCTGCAGGAGCGTCGTCACGAGCGGCAGGACGACGAGCGCGGCGCCGGCGAGCAGCGGCCGGAGGTCGCCGGAGAGCGTGAGGGGCAGGGTCAGGGGGACGAGCCACATCCCGAGGTAGGCGAGGGCGTGCGTCATCCGCGCGATGGCGTCGGAGACGTGCATGATCCGGGTGTCCCCGGCCCGGACGTGGGCGATCTCGTGGGCGAGCACGCCGACGAGCTGGCGGCCGGTGAGGCGCCGCAGGATGCCGTCGGTGACGCCCAGGGCGGCGTCGTCCCCGCTGCCGGTGGCGAAGGCGTTGGTCAGCGAGCTGGGCACGTAGTAGAGACGCGGTGGGCGACGCAGGCCCGCCCGCCGGGCGAGCTCGGCGACCGCGCGGTGCAGCCCCGGCGCGGCGTGGGCCGGCAGCGGGTGGGCGCCGTACATCCGCAGCACCCAGGCGGTCGGCACCCGCGGGCGGACGAGCGCGAGCACGATCCCCGTGACGACGACCGTCAGGAGGCCCGTGCGCCCGAAGAAGAGCGTGGCGATGACGGCGAAGACGAGGACCATGCCGCCGAGGAGCGCGACCCCCTGGAGTGCGTTGCGCAGGCGCTGCCGACGCCGGACCCGGGGGTCGATCGTCGGTCGCGCGTCCCAGCCCATGTCCCCATGGTGGCCCACGGGCCGGGCCCCGAGCCGGGCCGTCGGACCCGTGACGGACGGCGTCGCTCAGCGGTGGCGGCTGGCCAGCCCCGGGTAGGTGAGCACCAACCCGGTGTCGTCGTAGGTGAGGCGGTACCGCGCCTCGAGGTCGGGTGCCGTGTACTCGTAGTGGTGGGCGTGGGCGGTGGTGGGCTCACGGCGGTAGGTCTGCACCAGCCGTTCGACGCGGAGGTCGAGCCGGACCCACGCCGCGGGCGCCGCAGCGCGCTCGTCCACCGCGAGCCGGAGGCGGTTCACCGGGAAGGCGTTGGTCATGGCCGAAACCTCGAGGTCGACGTCGGCGCACCCGTCGAGCCAGGGCGCCGGCGCCCCGTCGACCAGCCAGCCCTGCGCGGTGCGTTCGACGGTGACCACCGCCTCTCCGGCCTCGCTGCGGGTGCGCACGCGGGCGCGGCGCGTGGCCCAGGCCGTGTCGAGCTCGATGTCGTAGGACACGGCCCACGCCTCGCGCTCCTCCACCGCGGTCACCGCACCCCTCACCCGCCGGCCGTCCTCCGCACGGCTGAAGAAGGCGACCTCGAAGCCGTCGCGGGCGTCGTGGTGGCGCCAGGCGGCCGCTGCAGGGGGCTCGGTGGCGGACACGGTCCCTCAGCTCGCCGGGCCGACGTGGACGACGGCCACCACGCGGGCCTCGTGGAGCACACCCCGGGCCACCGAGCCGAGCCGTACGCCGGTGAGACCCGAGCGCCCGCGGCTGCCGACGACGACGAGGCTCGCGTCGGCGCTCTCGGCGGTGAGCGCGTCGACGGGGTGCTGGGAGACCTCGCGGACGTCCACCGGGACGTCGGGGTGACGCGCGGACCACGTGTCGACCAGCTCGGCCAGGGCGGCCGCCTGCTGCTCCGCCGCCGCGGTGAGGGCAGGCTCCACCCGCGGGTCGACCCGGCCACGGTGGGCGCGGGCGTGGACCAGCCGCACCGGCACGTCCCGCCGGTCGGCCTGCGCGAAGGCGAACTCCAGGGTGCGCTCGTCGGTGTCGAGCGGGTCGACGCCGACGACGACCGGGCCGTCGATGGCCGGGGTCTCCCGCACGACGACCACGACGCCGTGCGCGTACGCGGCCACCTTTTGGGACACCGAGCCGAGCAGCCGGCCCGCGATCCGGCCCAGGCCGCGGGCACCGACCACGACGGCCGCGGCCCGGTGCGAGGCGAGGACGAGGGCCACGGCCGGGTCCTCGACCACGGTCTCGGTCGTGACGGTGAGGTCCGGGTGGCGCGCGAGGGCACGGCCGCGGGCGTGGGCGGTGATGGTCGCGCCGAGCTCCTCGACGTCGACGGCGAGCGTGAGACCCAGCCGCTCCGGCACAACGGGGACGCAGTACAGCACGTGCAGCCCCACCCCGGTGGCCGCGGCCTCCTCGGCAGCCCAGTGCAACGCGCGGCGGTCCTTGTCCGAGCCGTCGACCCCGACGACGACGGCGCCGGCCGGTTGCTGGCCCATCTCGACCTCCTCGTCAAGGTCGAGAATGGCACCCCGGCCGGTGCCGGACAAGGGTGTCCCGCCGTCGGGTCGCGGGGAGGTGTGGCCTGCATCACGATGGGTCCCATGACCAGCAACGTGTACCGAGTCACCGAGATCGTCGGCACCTCCACGCAGAGTGTCGACGAGGCAGTCCGCAACGGGGTCGAGCGAGCCGCCAAGACCCTCCACAACCTCGACTGGTTCGAGGTCACGGAGATCAGGGGCCACATCGAGGAGGGCCGGATCCAGCACGTCCAGGTGGGCCTGAAGATCGGGTTCCGCCTCGACGACTGACATGCCGCGGGGGCCGGAGGGGCACGGCAGCGTGCTCGTCGCCGAGGACCTCCTGCTGTGCCTGACCGACGACCGGACCGGCCGGCTCGTCGTGTCCGGCTCCACCGTCGACGTCGGGCTCGGCGGGGCACTGCTCGTCGAGCTCGCGCTGCGCGGGCGGGTGGCCGTCGCTGCGGCGGGGGAGCGCATCCGTCGGGGGCACCTGGTGGTGCGCGACCCCACGCCCACCGCGGACCCGGTGCTGGACGACGCCCTGGCGGCCGTGCGGGCCAAGGAGGGGCGCAAACCCCAGCACGTGGTCGGCGGGCTGGGCAAGGGGCGCCGGGCGCAACTCTACGAGCGGCTGGCCGCCGCCGGGGCGGTCCGACGGGAGGAGCGGCGGGTGCTCGGCCTGTTCCCCGGGCGACGCTGGCCGGCCGCGGACGTCGACCGGGCGCGCGGCCTGCGGGACCGGCTCGCCGTGGCGCTGCAGCGCGGGGCGACCGACGACGCGCGCGTCGCGGCGCTCGTCTCACTCCTCGCCGCGCTCGACGCGCTGCACCGGGTCGTCGTGCCCGCCCAGGTGGGTCTCACCCGGCGCGAGCTCCAGGAGCGCGCCAAGCAGATCGCGGCCGGCGAGTGGGCGGGCAAGGCCGTGCGCGACGCCATCGCCGGGATGAACGCCGCCGTGACCGCCGCCATCACCGTCACCATCGCCACCGGCGCGGGCGGCTCCTGACCGGGCACACCCGACCCGGGTCGGCCGGCGGCGCCTGCCAGACTGGCTGGGAGACCTGTCCACTACCAGGAGAGGAGACCCATCCATGGTGAGCAAGCAGGAGGCGGCCGAGATCGTCCGCGCCGCGCAGTTCCGGTCCGGCCGGTCGTGGACCGAGATCGCCGAGGCGATCGGGCGCCCGCCGGTGTGGACCGTGGCGGCGCTGCTCGGCCAGCACCCGGTGCCGGCCGAGGAGGCCGCCAAGGTCGGGCAGCTGCTCGAGCTCGACGACGACGTCGTCCAGGCGCTGCAGATGCAGCCCTACCGCGGGTCGGGACGGCAGGAGGTGCCGACCGACCCGACGGTCTACCGGCTGTACGAGGCCCTCGACGTCTACGGTGCGGCGATCAAGGAGCTCATCCACGAGGAGTTCGGTGACGGCATCATGAGCGCGATCAACTTCAAGGTGGACGTGCAGCGCCGGCCCGACCCCTCGGGGGACCGGGTGGTCATCACCTTCGACGGCAAGTTCCTCGACTACGCCTGGTGAGATCGCCGGTGCCGGGCCGGTGACGGCGGCTCACAGCGCGTCGTCACCGGCCGCGCCCGGCTCCAGCGGCGGTCGGCCGCGACGGTAGAAGACCCAGGTGAGCACCCACAGGACCAGCCCGATGCCGATGAGGCCGCCGGCGATCTGGTACTCGATCGGGTCCTGCGCCCACGGCCCCACGAGGAAGGCGCAGGTGAGCGCGCCGACGTACGGCAGCACCCGCGGGGCGTGGAAGTGCTCCCGGTCGGCCGGGCGCCGGCGCCCGCCGGCCTCGCCGGCGACGGCGCCGGTCAGGGCGTACACACCCGTGCCGAGGATGTCCCCGACGACGAAGAGCAGGAGGAGCCGGGGGCCGATCGCCCGCTTGAGCTCCGGCGCTGACACCGACGTGCTCATCCCGCGTCCCCCCTCGCCCCCGCGTGACGCGCGTCCTGACGGACGGCCCGTTGGGGGAAGGGTCACCCCCGCCCTCGGGCCGCGCAACCGGAGCTTGCGGAGTCTGCCTCGTCGACGCCCGGATCGGGCGCGCGGTGCGCGGCCTGGGGGTCACCGCTCGCTGGTCGACGGCCGCGTGGACGAGCCGTCGTGCCGGTGGCCGCACCACGCGCCGCGCTCGCTCGGAGGCGGTCGGACAGCGCGCGGACCTCGTCGCGCAGGGCGTCCGGCGTGACCACCTCGAAGTCCCAACCGAGCCCGGCGAGCATGCGGACCATGCCGTCGAGGCGCTCGGCGCGCGTCTCGAGGAGCACGCCGTCGTCGTGCTCGCTCAGCCGTCCCGCGCTCAGGGGCAGGCGCTCGCGCGCTTCCGCCAGGGTGGTGCGGAGCACGACGGAGACCTCGTGCGTCCACCCGACTGCCGCGATGCCGGACACGACCTGTGTGGTGGCGTCGAAGTCGGTGGGCACGGTGTACGAGCGGTCGCGCTGGTCGACGGACGTAATGCGGTCCAGGCGGAAGGTCCGCACGTCGTCACGGCCGTGGTCGTGCCCGGTGACGTACCACCGGCCGGAGTGGAAGACCAGGCCGTAGACGTCGAGCTCGCGCCGGGACCGCCGCCCGTCCCAGGAGGTGTACCCGATCGCGACGGTGTGCCGGGCGTGTGCGGCCGAGGCGAGCGCGAGCAGGGTCTCGGCGCCGGCGGGTGTGCCGGTGCGCGCCGAACTGGTGAACTCCGCGGTCGACAGCAGACTGTCGAGCCGCCGGCGCAGCGCCTGCGGCAGCACGCGTGACACCTTGGCCAGCGCGCTCTCCGTCGCGGCCTGGGCGGTGGTGGTGAGCCCCGCGTGTTCCGCCGCCTTGAGGCCGAGGACGACGGCGAGGGCCTCGTCGTCGGTGAGCATGAGGGGCGGCAGCTTGTAACCCGGTGCGATCCGGTAGCCGCCGTACCTGCCCCGCTGCGCCTGGACCGGGATGCCGAGGTCGGCGAGGTGCTCGGCGTAACGCCGGACGGTGCGCTCGTCGACCCCGAGCCGGGCGGCCAGCTCACCGACGGTGCGCTGCCCGCCCGTCTGGAGCAGCTCCAGCATGGCGAGCACGCGAGCGGTCGGGCGGGTCATGGCTGGCCCTCCTCCTCGCTCGTGGAAGAACCGGGACGCAGGCCGGTAAACCGGGCGGGTTCTGTCCGCAATCGAGTCTAACGTCGTCCCCATGACCACCACCACGTACGTCCTCGTCCCCGGTTTCTGGCTCGGCGCCTGGGTCTGGCGCCCGGTCGCAGACGCACTGGAGGAGCGCGGCCACGCCGTCCACGCCGTCGACCTCACGGGCATGGGCGAACGCGCCCACCTCGCCACCCCCGAGACCGATCTGACGACCCACATCGACGACGTCGTCCACCTGCTCGAGGAACAGGACCTGCGCGACGTCGTCCTCGTGGGGCACAGCTACGGCGCCCTGGTGACCACCGGTGCGGCGGACCGCGTGCCCGAGCGAGTCGCGCACCTGGTCTACATCGACTCCGGGCCGCTGCCGACCGGCACGGCCCAGGCCGACTTCGAAGGGCCCGAGGCACGTGCGGCCGAGGAGGAGCTGGTCCGGACGCACGGCGGGGGCTGGCAGCTGCCGGCGCCGCCGTGGGCGGTCCTCGCTGCGGAGGTGCCCGGGGTCGACCACACCGCGGTCGCCGCGCTGGTCGAAGGTTCCCGTCCGCAGCCGTGGCGCACGGCCACCCAGCCGGTCGCGCTGACGGGCGCCTGGGAGCGGCTGCCACGCACGGGTGTGCTGAGCAGCTTCAGCCTCGAGCAGCTGCAGCAGATGGCCCCGCACGCACCGGTCTTCGCGCACATGGCCGACGGCGACTGGACCTACGTCGAGCTCCCGACGTGGCACTGGCCCATGGTCAGCCGGCCCACCGACCTTGCCACGGTGCTGGCGTCGGTCCGGGTCGGGCGCCTGGACCACACGTCACCCTCCTCTGCCGGTCCCCGGCACGGGCGGTGACCGGCGGCCTCACCCGGGATGCCCGATCGCCGTCGAGGGTCGCCGAGGGAACCCGCAAGGAGCGTCTGTGCTGCTCGGACCGACCCCTTCCGGTAGGAGCCGCCAGGCCGTAGGTTGGCGGGAGCGACCCGCCGCCACGACGGCCCGGGGTTCCCAGGAGGTCCCCATGGACACCTCACGCGCAGGTCTCAAGGGGATGGTGGCCGGCCTCGTGGCCGCCGTCCTTCTCGTGCCGACGGCGGCGCTCGCCGGCGAGGGCGGGCCTCGGTTCACCCCGGGCGACGACGGTGCGGGCGACGACTACTTCCCGTATGCGGGCAACGGTGGCTACGACGTGCAGCACTACGACCTGGACCTCACCTACCGGCCCCCGCCCGTCACGACCCCGCCGACACCCGAGGACGACCTGCGGGGCCGGATCGACGCGGTGGCGACGATCGACCTCGTGGCCACCCAGGACATCGACGCCTTCAGCCTCGACCTGCGTGGCCTGGACGTCGAGTCGGTCACCGTCGACGGCAAGCCCCTGCGGGAGCGGGCCGACCGGGGCAAGCAGGGCAGCACCGGCGGCCCGGTGTGGTGGCAGGAGCAGGACGAGCAGGCCCGCCGGTGGGAGCTCGTCCTGCAACCGCGGCCCAAGCTCAAGGCCGGTGACCGGGTCGAGGTGGTCGTGACCTACGGCGGGCAGACCACGCGCCCCCGGGACGTCGAGGGCACGCTCTACGGCTGGGTCACCACCCGCGACGGGGCCATGGTGGCCGGCGAGCCGGACGGCGCGATGACGTGGTACCCGGTGAGCGACCACCCCACCGACAAGGCGAGCTACAGCGTCGCGATCACCGTGCCCGAGGGTCTGACCGCCGTCGCCAACGGGCTGCCCGTGGGCCCGCCGACGACGGCGGAGGGCTGGACCACGTGGCGGTGGGACGCCCCGGACCAGCAGGCGAGCTATCTCACGACCGTGACGATCGGCAACGTCGACGGCCTCCCGGTCGACTACTCCTCGAGCGGGGTGCCGATCCTCAGCTTCGTCGACCAGGACCTGACCCCGGCCGACCGCGCGACCACCCTGGCGAGCCTGGCCCGGCAGGGGGAGATGCTCGACTTCTTCGAGAGCCGCTACGGGCCCTACCCCTTCGAGTCCTTCGGCGCCGTCGTCGACGACGACGACATCGGCTATGCCCTGGAGACCCAGACCCGGGCCCTGTACTCGACCGTCGCCGACGAGAGCACAGTGGCCCACGAGACCTCCCACATGTGGCTCGGCAACGCCGTCAGCCCCCAGCGGTGGCAGGACATCTGGCTCAACGAGGGGTGGGCCACCTACTCCACCTGGCTGTGGAACGAGCACCGCGGCATCCGCACGGCGCAGGCCGCCTTCGACGCCTGGTACGCCCCTGCCCGCACCCCCGCGTACTGGTCGCTACCCATCGGCGACCCGGGGCCGCTCAACCTCTTCGCCACGCAGGTGTACAACCGCGGGGCCGGCGCCCTGCACGCGCTGCGCGTCAAGATCGGCGACGAGGCGTTCTTCACGGCAACCCGGGAGTGGGTGGCCCGATACGACGACTCCACCGCCACGACCGAGGACTTCGTCACGCTCTACGAGGAGGTCTCCGGCCAGCGCCTCGAGGAGTTCTTCGACATCTGGCTCTTCCGCCCGGAGAAGCCCGTCGGCTGGTGACCCGCTCCGTCCGGGCCGCGAACGACCACGATCATCGGGGACCTGCGTCCCGGACGCCCTGCTCGCGCCCGCGTCGGGGTGCGGCCCTCGGCTGGGCTCCCGTCACGACGGCGTGTCACCCGGCGGGGAATAATCCGCCGCCCGCAGGGTTGAGCCTAGTAGACTCAAGTCTGGCTCCCCCGATTTGGACATGACGCCGTCACGGCGCAGACTTGAGCGCGGACGACTCAAGGGTCGGGCTGCCGACCCGCGTTAGGACAGGAGAGAGCACATGGCACGAGCGGTCGGAATCGACCTGGGTACCACCAACTCCGTGGTGGCCGTCCTCGAGGGTGGCGAGCCCACCGTCATCGCCAACGCCGAGGGCGCGCGCACGACCCCGTCGGTCGTCGCCTTCAGCAAGTCCGGTGAGGTCCTCGTCGGTGAGGTCGCCAAGCGGCAGGCCGTCACCAACGTCGACCGGACCATCACGTCGGTCAAGCGCCACATGGGCACGGACTGGAAGAAGCAGATCGACGACAAGACCTACACCGCGCAGGAGATCTCCGCGCGGGTGCTCGGCAAGCTCAAGCGCGACGCCGAGGAGTACCTGGGTGAGCCGGTCACCGACGCCGTCATCACCGTGCCCGCCTACTTCAACGACGCCGAGCGGCAGGCGACGAAGGACGCCGGCCAGATCGCCGGCCTCAACGTCCTGCGCATCATCAACGAGCCCACCGCCGCTGCGCTCGCCTACGGCCTGGAGCGCGGCAAGGAGGACGAGCTCATCCTCGTCTTCGACCTCGGTGGCGGCACGTTCGACGTCTCCCTGCTCGAGATCGGCAAGGACGACGACGACTTCTCCACCATCCAGGTGCGGGCCACCAACGGTGACAACCGTCTGGGCGGTGACGACTGGGACCAGCGCATCGTCGACTGGCTCGTCACCCAGGTGAAGAACAAGGACGGCATCGACCTGTCGAAGGACAAGATCGCCCTCCAGCGGCTGCGTGAGGCGGCCGAGCAGGCCAAGAAGGAGCTGTCCTCGACGCTCACCACGAACATCTCGCTCCAGTACCTGTCGATGAGCGAGAACGGCCCGATCCACCTGGACGAGAAGCTCACCCGCGCCCAGTTCGAGGAGATGACCAAGGACCTCCTCGACCGGACCAAGGGCCCCTTCCAGGCGGTCATGAGCGACGCCGGGATCAGCGTCTCGGACATCGACCACGTCGTCCTCGTCGGCGGCTCCACCCGGATGCCGGCGGTCACCGAGCTCGTCAAGCAGCTCACCGGCGGCAAGGAGCCCAACAAGGGTGTCAACCCGGACGAGGTCGTCGCCGTCGGCGCCGCGCTGCAGGCCGGTGTCATCCAGGGTGACCGCAAGGACGTCCTGCTCATCGACGTCACGCCCCTCTCGCTCGGTATCGAGACCAAGGGCGGCGTGATGACCAAGCTCATCGAGCGCAACACCGCGATCCCGACCAAGCGCTCGGAGGTGTTCTCCACCGCGGAGGACAACCAGCCCAGCGTGCTCATCCAGGTCTTCCAGGGCGAACGCGAGTTCGCCCGCGACAACAAGCCGCTGGGCACCTTCGAGCTCACCGGCATCGCCCCCGCCCCGCGCGGTGTGCCGCAGATCGAGGTCACCTTCGACATCGACGCCAACGGCATCGTCCACGTCTCCGCCAAGGACCGTGGCACGGGCAAGGAGCAGTCGATGACGATCACCGGTGGGTCCGCCCTCCCCAAGGAGGAGATCGACCGGATGGTCAAGGAGGCCGAGGCGCACGCCGAGGAGGACCGCAAGCGGCGCGAGGAGGCCGAGACCCGCAACAGCGCCGAGCAGCTCGTCTACTCCACCGAGAAGCTGCTCAGCGAGAACGCGGACAAGCTCCCCGAGTCGGTCTCCGGCGAGGTGCGCACCGCCGTTGACGACCTGAAGAAGGCGCTCGAGGGCGAGGGCAACATCGAGGAGGTCAAGGCCAAGCAGCAGGCCCTCCTCACCGCCTCCCAGAAGATCGGCGAGGCCCTCTACTCCACCCAGGACCAGGGTGGTGCGCAGGGTGGCGCCGCCGGCGACGGGGCGACCGGTGCCTCGACCTCCTCGGACGAGGACGTCGTCGACGCCGAGATCGTGGATGAGGACGAGACCAAGTGACCACTGACAACACCACCCCCGAGGACCGGGCCCAGGCCCCGCCCGAGGGCGAGCAGGAGAAGCCGGTGGTCCGGGACAAGCGACGCATCGACCCCGAGACGGGCAAGGTGCGTGAGCCGGCCGACGCGCCGCCCGAGGGTGCGCAGACGCCGGACGAGGCGGGTGACCAGCCCGCGTCCGACGGCGCCCTGGCCGACGCCAAGGCCGAGATCGCCCAGCTCAGCGAGCAGCTCGCCCGCCGCAACGCCGACCTGTACAACCTCCAGCAGGAGTACAACGGGTACGTGCGGCGCTCCAAGGCGGCGGCCGGCGAGCAGCGGGCCCAGGGCCAGGCCGACGTCGTCGAGGCGCTGCTCGGCATCCTCGACGAGATCGAGCTCGCCCGGCAGCACGGCGACCTCACCGGCCCGGTGGGCGCCATCGCCGAGAAGCTCGAGACGACGCTGGCCCAGCGGTTCGGTGTCGAGCGGTACGGCGCGGAGGGCGAGGAGTTCGACCCCGAGCTCCACGACGCCCTCATGAGCACACCGGACCCGGAGGCGACGTCGACGACGATCGCCCAGGTCATGCAGCCCGGCTACCGGATGGGTGAGAAGGTGCTCAGGGCCGCCCGCGTGGCGGCGACCAGCCCCGAGTGACGACAGCCCAGCGCCGGCCGCACCGCGAGGTGCGGCCGGCGCCGCAGGACGAGACCCGCGACAGAGAGCGCGACAGAGAGGATGGAGGTGAGGCGCGGTGACCGGGCAGGACTGGCTCGAGAAGGACTTCTACAAGATCCTCGGCGTCTCCAAGGACGCCGACGACGCCACGATCAAGAAGGCGTACCGCAAGCTCGCGCGTGACCTCCACCCCGACCGCAACCCTGGCGACGCCGCAGCCGAGAGCCGGTTCAAGGACGTCGGGGAGGCGTACGCGGTGCTCTCCGACCCCGAGCAGCGCAAGCAGTACGACGCGATCCGGGCGATGGCCGGCGGCGGGGCCCGCTTCTCCGCGGGTAGCAGCGGGGCGGGGGCCGGCGGCTTCGAGGACCTGTTCAACGGGATGTTCGGCGGCGGGGCGCGCACGCGCTTCTCCACGGGTGGGGGCGGCGGCTTCGAGGACATCCTCCAGGACATGTTCACCGGTGGCGGGGGCTTCACCTCGCGGCGACCCCAGCGCGGCGCGGACGTCGCGGCCACCGCCACGCTGCCCTTCCGCAGCGCGGTCGAGGGCGCCACGGTCCAGCTGACCACCAACGGGCGCTCGATGAACGTCAAGATCCCCGCCGGGGTCAACGACGGGCAGAAGATCCGGCTGCGCGGCAAGGGCCAGCCCGGCCGCGGCGGCGGGGAGCCCGGCGACATGATCGTCACCGTCAACGTCGAGCCACACCCCGTCTTCACCATGGAGGGGCGCAACCTGCGCATCACCGTGCCGGTGACCTTCGCCGAGGCCGCCCTGGGCGCGACCATCGACGTGCCGACCCTGTCCGGGGAGACCGTGCGCGTCAGGGTGCCGGCGGGGACGCCGTCGGGACGCACGCTGCGGGTCAAGGGCAAGGGGGTGGCGACCCCCAAGGGCACCGGCGACCTCCTCGTCACCGTCCAGGTGGCGGTGCCGACCCACCTGCCGCCCGACGCCAGGAAGGCGGTCGAGGCGTTCGCCAAGGCCACCGAGGGGGAGGACCCGCGCGCGGACCTCAAGGCCCGCGCCCTGCGCTGAGAGGGAGGTGAGGAGGATGTCGGGACAGCTCGATGACGACGCACCGATCTACGTCATCTCCGTCGCCGCCCAGCTCGCCGGGATGCACCCGCAGACCCTGCGCCAGTACGACCGCCTGGGCATCGTCAGCCCGCAGCGGGCCCGGGGCCGGGGGCGCCGGTACTCGCGCCGGGACGTCGAGTCGCTGCGTGAGGTGCAGCGGCTCTCGCAGGACGAGGGCATCAACCTCGCCGGGATCCGCCGGATCATCGAGCTCGAGCGCGAGCTGGACCGGGCACGGGCGGAGCTCGAGCGGCTGCGTGCCATCACCACCGCCCGCGTCTTCGCCGCCGACCGGTCCGGTGAGGTGAGCGAGCTGCCGCCGGGCCGCCGCCCCCGCCGGACCGGCGGGGCACTGGTGATCTGGCGCCCGCAGCACCGTCCCTGAGGCAGACTGCCCGGTATGACCGGGTCGTTCGACGTGCTCCGCGAGCTGCACGCCACGGGCGTGCGGTACGGGCGTCCCCCCGAGCCCGTGCCCGAGGCGGACCCCTGGGAGGAGCCCGACCCCTACGACCACCACCGGTCGGTCATGGTGGTCTTCCCGGGCTATCCGCGGGTGCGGGTCACCGTGCACGACGACGGTGAGGACGCCGTCGAGCTGGACTCCGGCGTCGCCTTCGACGTGCCCCGCCGGCACACCGCCGCCGTCGTCGAGGCGATCCTCTCCGGCCGGGGCTGCTACATCCGCGAGACCACCGGCTGGCGGGCGTGGCTCGCCCCGTTCCTCTTCTCCGACGAGCTCATCGTCGAGCTGCCCGACGCCACCTACAGCCAGTACGTGCCCTGGCGCCCGGACGAGCTCAGCGCGTGGGTCACCGGCCTGCCCCGGCGCAGGCCTCAGGAACGGCGCTGACCCTCCGACCTGGCATCCTGGTATCTGCGCGCACCGCGCAGCAGGAGCCGGACAAGGAGCCCCACGATGACGACCGACGGCGCGAACCCCTCGGACGAACCCCGCTACGGACGCCGCCTGCCCGAGGGCGAGCGGCCCGCGGACTCGTCGTCGGAGCAGCCGCCCTACGGCGCGCAGGGCCCGTACCAGCAGCCCGGTGCGCAGCCGCCCGGGCAGTACGGCGCTCCGGCCGGGTACGGCCAGGGCGGCTACGGCGGGCAGGGCGGCTACGGGCAGCAGCCGTACGGGGCGCCCGCCCAGTACGGGCCGCAGGGCGGCTACGGATACGGGACGACCCCGAGCGGCCCACCGCCGAAGCGCACCGGCCCGGTCGTCATGATCGTCGTCTCAGCGATCCTCATGATCGCCGCCCCGATCGTCGGCGTCGTCGCCGGGGTCGCCAACGCGGTCGACTCGGTGGACGGGCTCCGCGACAGCGTCACCATCACCAACGGGGGCACCGTCGACCTCCCGGCGAACACCGAGCGCGCCGTCTACTTCAACCGCTCCGTCTCCGCCGGCGCCGTCGACTGCGAGGTCACCGACCCCGCCGGCCGGTCGGTCCCCACCAGCCCCGCGACCCTCGGCTTCGACGACACCGCGATGGGAGCGACCTTCCGCACCGGCGACGCCGGGACCTACACCGTCGAGTGCGACCTGCCGTCCGACGTCTCCTCCACCCTGACGGTCGCGCCGCCGATCGTCGCCTCGGACGTGGTGGGTGCCGGCGTCGCCGTGCTCGTCGGCCTGGGCGTCGGCTTCCTGGCGTTCGTCACGCTCGTCATCGGCATCATCTGGCTCGTCCGGGTCAACAAGCGCATCCGCACCGGCCGGTACTGAGCCTGCCGGCCGGCCCCGGTCTGCCCGTCAGGACGAGCCGAGCCGCTGCCAGAGGAACTCGTAGGCCAGCGCGCTCATGAACGCGGCCTGGGCGTTCGTCGCGGCCCCGCCGTGGCCGCCCTCGATGTTCTCGTAGTACGTCACGTCCTTCCCGGCCTCGGACATCAGCGCCATCATCTTGCGCGCGTGCCCGGGGTGGACGCGGTCGTCCCGGGTGGAGGTCGTGAACAGCACCGGGGGCGTCTGGGCGTCCGGGTCGAAGCGGTGGTAGGGGGAGAACGTCTGGATGAACTCCCACTGCTCCGGGTCGTCGGGGTCGCCGTACTCCGCCGTCCACGACGCCCCGGCGAGCAGCCGGTTGTAGCGCCGCATGTCGAGCAGCGGGACCTGGCACACGATCGCCCCGAACAGCTCGGGGTAGCCGGTGATCATGTTCCCCATGAGCAGGCCGCCGTTGGAGCCGCCCTGGGCGCCGAGGTGCGCCGGGTCGGTGACGCCACGGGCGATGAGGTCACGGGCCACTGCGGCGAAGTCCTCATAGGCGCGGTGGCGGTTCTCCTTCAGCGCCGCCTGGTGCCAGCGCGGCCCGTACTCCCCGCCGCCGCGGATGTTGGCGACGACGTACACCCCGCCGCGTGCCAGCCAGGCACGGCCCACCGCCCCCGAGTACGCGGGCAGGCGGGGGATCTCGAAACCGCCGTACCCGGACAGCAGGGTGGGCAGCGGCCGCACCTCCTCGTTCTCGGCCGACGGGACGGGGCCGACCTGGAAGTACGGCACCCGGGTGCCGTCCTGCGACGTCGCGAAGTGCTGCTCCACGTGCAGCCCCGCGGTGTCGAAGAACTCCGGCATCGACTTCAGCGGCTCGAGCTCGACGACGTCGCCCGCCTCGTCCAGCTCCAGCCGGGCGAGCGTCGTCGGGGTGAGGAAGCCGGAGACGGTGAGCCACAGCTCGTCGGACTCGTCGCGGTCGATCGCGTCGACCGCGACCGTCGCCAGCCGCGGCGCGTGCCACCCGGTGCCGGCCGTCGACAGGTCGAGCGGGCGTCGCCGCCACTGCCCCTGGCCGCTGGGAGGGGTGTGGACCTCGAGGCGGTTGGTGACGTCGTCCAGGACGTTGAGCACGAGGTGGTGACGCGTCCACGTGGCCCCGACCAGCGCCGTCGTCCCCGTCGGGGTGTAGAGCACCGCGAAGTCGCGTGAGCCGGCGCGGAAGTCGGCGAAGCGGATGGCGAGCAGCGAGCCGCCCGGGTAGGTGCGGCCCGCGACCGCCCAGTCGTCGCGCAGCTCGACGGTGAGCCACTCGCGGTGGAGGTCCGGCTCCGCCGAGCGCGGCACGTCGATGCGGGTCAGCTCGCCGTCCTCCAGCAGGTAGACGTCGGAGTCGTAGAAGGCCCGTGCCCGCCACACCAGGTCACGCTCGAAGCCGGGCGTGAAGTCGTGCGCCGCACCGACCGACAGGTCGGTGGCCTCCCCGGCGAACACCTCCGGGGCGTCGGCCAGTGCGGTCCCGCGCTCCCAGCGGCGCACCGTGCGCGGGTAGCCCGACGTCGTCATCGAGCCCTCCCCGACGTCCGTGTAGGCGAAGACGACGTCCCCCGAGCTGTCCGCCCAGCGCAGCGCCCCCTTGGACTCCTCGCGGGTGAAGCCGCCCGCGACGAACGTCTTCGTCGTGAGGTCGAACTCGCGGGTGACGTCGGCGTCGGCGCCGCCGCGGGACAGGGCGACGAGCGCGCGGTCGTAGCTCGGGCGCAGCACCTGGGCGCCGTGCCACACCCAGCCCACGCCCTCCTCCTCGGCGAGGGCGTCGACGTCGAGGAGCACCTCCCACTGCGGGTCGTCGGTGCGGTAGGACTCCCACGTGGTGCGTCGCCACACGCCGCGCTCGTGCTCGGAATCGGTCCAGAAGTTGTACAGGTACTCCCCGCGCTGGACGACGGCGGGGATCTTCTCCGTCGAGTCGAGCACCTCGAGGATCTGCTCGCGCATCTCCTCGAAGCGGGTGGTCCCGAGCGCGGCGACGGCCCGCTCGTTGTGTGCGCGGACCCAGTCGAGGGCCTCCTCGCCCTCGACGTCCTCGAGCCAGCGGTGGGGGTCGGTGAGGGAAGTCGTCATGGCCTCATCACATCACGCGCTCCGCCGTTCCCCCGCGGACGACCGGGAGGGGCCAGGGCCGCCACCCGCGTGCGGCGCGACTGCGTCGAGCGGTGGCCCCGCTCCACGCTGCCGGCGGGCCCCACCCCGTGGCCTGTGCTCTTGACCGGGCCGGAGCGCGCTCCGTACGCTCGGGGCGTTATCAATCGCTAACCGGCGGGCGGGCGAGGGTGCCGCCGCCGTCAGGAGGCGCGAGCGATGTTCGAGCTGTCCGACGAGCACGAGGAGTTCCGTGCGGCCGTGCGCGAGTTCGCCGAGGCGGAGGTCGCGCCGCACTGCGCGACCTGGGACGAGGAGCACCGGTTCCCGGTCGAGCTCGTCCCGAAGATGGGCGAGCTCGGGCTCTTCGGGCTCACCGCGCCGGAGGAGCTCGGCGGCCAGGGCGGCGACTTCCTCTCACTGTGCGTCGCCATCGAGGAGCTGGGCCGGGTGGACCAGGCGGTCGGCATCACCCTGTCCGCCGGGGTGGGGCTGGGGATCACCCCGATCCTCGCCTTCGGCACCCCCGAGCAGCGCGAGCGGTGGTTGCCCGACCTCGTCGCCGGGCGTGCGCTGGCCGCCTTCGGGCTCACCGAGCCGGACGCCGGCTCCGACGTCCGGGCCACCCGGACCCGCGCCCGACGGGAGGCGGAGGAGTGGGTGATCGACGGCGCGAAGAGCTTCATCACCAATTCCGGCACCCCGATCACCTCGGTCATCACCGTCACCGCCCGCACCGGCGAGGGGCCGGACGGCGACCCCGAGATCAGCGCCCTCCTCGTCCCGGCCGGCGCCCCGGGGCTCACCGTCGACCCGCCGTACCGCAAGCTCGGCTGGCGCGCCTCGGACACCCACGGCCTGACGTTCGGCAGCTGCCGGGTCCCGGCCACCAACCTCCTCGGCGAGCAGGGCGCCGGGCTGCGTCAGTTCCTCCAGATCCTCGACGGCGGACGGGTCGCCATCGCCGCCCTCGCCCTCGGGCTCGCCCGCGCCTGCCTCGACCTCGCCACCGACTACGCCCGCGGCCGCACCGCCTTCGGCCGCCCCATCGGGGCGCACCAGGCGGTGGCGTTCCAGCTCGCCGACCTCGCCGTCGCCGTCGCGGCCGCCCGGGCACTCACCTACCGGGCGGCCTGGCTCAAGGACGAGCACGACGCCGGCCGCCGTCCCGCCGCCGAGGTGCGGCAGGCCGCCGCGATCGCCAAGCTGCACAGCAGCGAGGCCGCCGTCGCGGCCGCCCGCACCGCCACCCAGGTGCTCGGCGGCAACGGGTTCATGGAGGAGTACCCCGCCGCCCGGTTCTACCGCGACGCCAAGATCCTCGAGATCGGCGAGGGCACCTCCGAGGTCCAGCGGATGGTCATCGCCCGCGGCCTCGGCCTACCCCGCTGAGCCGCCGACCCCCAGGAGCGCGGCGAGTGCCATCCGCCGCAGCAGCCCGGCCATCGCCGCGCGGTCGAGCCGGGCGCTGTGCGGGGTGGAGTTGATCAGCCCGAAGACGGCGTGTGCGGCCGACCGCGCCGTCGCCTCGTCGGTGCCGGGGACGGCGTCACGGACGGCGCCGACCCAGATCTCGACGTACTCGCGCTGCAGCCGGCGCACGCGGCGCTGCTCCTGCGGCCCGAGGCTGTCGAGGTCGCGGAACTGCACCGTGATGAGCGCGGGGTGGTCCAGCGCGAAGTCCACATGCCAGTCGACCAGCGCCCGCAGCGTCTCCTGGCCGGGCGCCGTGCCGGCCACGCGCTCGCGCGCGCCGTCGCGCAGGCGCCGGCTGATGTCGACGAGCATCTGCGCCAGCACCGCCTCCTTGCTGGCGAAGTGCCGGTACAGCGCCGGCCCGGAGATGCCCACGGCCCCGCCGATGTCGTAGATCGACACCCCGCGGAAGCCACGCCGGGCGAACAGCTCGGCGGCGGCGTCGAGGATCTGGCGGCGGCGTGACCCGGCGGGCGCGGTCTCCCGAGCGGCAGCTGAGCGCATGCCGACATGGTAGACGCCCGTGTTATCGAGTGCTAACGTCGGCCCGGTCAGCACCACCGGCGCGGGAGGGTGTCGTGGCAGGTGGGAACGGTCCACCGCCGAGCCTGGCGGAGCTCGCCGCAGAGCTGCGGGAGCGTACGGCCAGGGTGCGGGAGGGGGGTTCCGCGCAGGCACGGGAGCGGCACGTCGCGCGGGGGAAGCTCCTGGTGCGCGAGCGGGTGGACCGGCTGGTGGACCCGGGGTCGCCGTTCCTGGAGCTCTCGCCGTTGGCGGCGTGGGGCATGTACGGGGACGAGGTGCCGGCGGCGGGGGTCGTGACCGGGATCGGCCGGGTGGCGGGCCGGGAGTGCGTCGTGGTCGCCAACGACGCCACCGTCAAGGGGGGCACCTACTACCCGGTGACGGTGAGAAAGCACCTGCGGGCCCAGCAGGTGGCGTGGGAGAACCGGCTGCCGTGCCTGTACCTCGTGGACTCCGGCGGGGCCTACCTGCCGATGCAGGACGAGGTGTTCCCCGACCGGGAGCACTTCGGGCGCATCTTCTACAACCAGGCGCGCCTCTCGGCGGCAGGGGTGCCACAGCTCGCGGCGGTCATGGGCTCGTGCACCGCGGGGGGAGCCTACGTGCCGGCGATGTCGGACGAGACGGTGATCGTGCGGGGGCAGGGCACGATCTTCCTCGGAGGCCCGCCGCTGGTGCGGGCGGCCACGGGTGAGGTGGTCTCGGCCGAGGAGCTCGGCGGCGGCGAGGTGCACGCCCGCACCTCCGGGGTGGTGGACCACCTGGCGGAGGACGACGCGCACGCCCTGGAGATCCTGCGCCGGGCCGTGGGCACGGTGGAGGGCGCTCCGGCGCCGGCGCCGGAGCGGGCACCGGTGGAGGAGCCGGTGGAGGACCCGGCCGGGCTGTACGACGTCGTGCCGGGTGACCTGCGCACGGCGTACGACGTGCGGGAGGTGATCCGCCGCGTGGTGGACGGGTCGCGGCTGGAGGAGTTCAAGGCGCTGTACGGCCAGACCCTGGTGTGCGGGTTCGCCCGGATCTGGGGCTACCCGGTGGGGATCGTGGCCAACAACGGGATCCTGTTCAGCGAGTCGGCGCTCAAAGGCGCCCACTTCGTCCAGCTGTGCAACCAGCGCGGCGTGCCGCTGGTCTTCCTGCAGAACATCTCCGGCTTCATGGTGGGGCGGGAGTACGAGAACCGGGGGATCGCCAAGGACGGCGCCAAGCTCGTCACCGCGGTGGCCTGTTCGGTGGTGCCCCGGTTCACGGTGGTCATCGGCGGCTCCTTCGGGGCGGGCAACTACGCCATGTCCGGGCGGGCCTACGACCCGCGGTTCCTGTGGATGTGGCCCAACGCGCGGATCTCGGTGATGGGCGGGGAGCAGGCGGCGGCCGTGCTGGCCACGGTGCGCCGGGAGGGGCTGGAGCGGGCCGGCACGGGGTGGTCGCAGGCGCAGGAGGAGGCGTTCAAGGCCCCGATCCGGGAGCAGTACGAGCGGCAGGGTTCGCCGTACTACTCCACCGCCCGGCTGTGGGACGACGGCGTCATCGACCCGGTCGACACCCGCCGGGTGCTGGGGATGGGGCTGGCGGTCGCCGCCGACGCCCCCGTTCCCGACCCCCGCTACGGGATCTTCCGGATGTGACGGCGATGCCCTTCACCACGCTGCTCGTCGCCAACCGGGGGGAGGTCGCGCTGCGCGTCATCCGGGCGGCGCGTGCGGCGGGGCTGGGCACGGTGGCGGTCTACTCCGACGCCGACCGCACCGCCCCCCACGTACGGGCGGCCGACACCGCCGCCCGCCTCGGCCCGGCACCGGCGGCCGAGTCCTACCTCTCGGTCTCGGCACTGCTCGCCGCCGCGCGGGCCACCGGCGCCGACGCGGTCCACCCCGGCTACGGGTTCCTCGCCGAGAACGCCGACTTCGCCCGCGCCGTCACCGCCGCCGGCCTGGTGTGGGTGGGCCCGCCGCCCGCCGTCGTCGACCTCATGGGACGCAAGGACGAGGCCCGCCGCGTCGCCGCGGCCGCCGACGTGCCGGTGCTGCCGGCCGTCGAGGGCGACGACGACGCCGAGCTGGCCCACCGGGCCGTGGCCGAGGTCGGGCTGCCGGTGCTGGTGAAGGCCGCCGCCGGCGGGGGCGGGAAGGGGATGCGCATCGTGCGCGAGGCGGCCGAGCTGCCCGCCGCCCTGGCCGCCGCCCGCCGGGAGGCCGAGGCGGCGTTCGGCGATGCGACCGTGCTGGTCGAGCGGTACGTCGAGCAGGGGCGCCACGTGGAGGTCCAGGTGCTCGCCGATGCCCACGGCACCGTGCTCCACCTGGGGGAGCGGGACTGCTCGGTCCAGCGTCGGCACCAGAAGGTGGTCGAGGAGGCTCCCGCCCCCACCATCGCCCCCCGGGTGCGGCAGCTGCTCACCGGCGCCGCGGTCCGCCTCGCCCGGCGGGTGTGCTACGTCGGGGCCGGCACCGTGGAGTTCCTCGTCGCCGGCGAGGAGGTCTTCTTCCTGGAGATGAACACCCGCCTGCAGGTCGAGCACCCGGTCACCGAGGCGGTCACCGGCCTGGACCTCGTCGACCTGCAGCTGCGCATCGCCCGCGGCGAGCCACTGGCGCTGACCCAGGAGGAGGTGACCGTGCGCGGCCACGCCATCGAGGCCCGCGTCTACGCCGAGGACCCGGCCCGCGACTTCCTCCCCCAGGCCGGCCGCGCCACCCTCGTCCGGTGGCCGGCCCACGCCCGGGTCGACGCCGCCCTGGAGCCCGGCCAGGAGGTCACCACCTGGTACGACCCCATGCTGGGCAAGGTCATCGTCCACGGCGCCGACCGCGACACCGCCCGCCGCGCCCTGGTCCGGGCACTGGACGACACCGCCGTCGTCGGCCTGACCGCCAACACCGGCTTCCTGCGCCGCCTCGTCGCCTCCGCGGCTTTCCGCGACGCCCAGGTCCACACCTCCTGGCTCGACGCCCGGCCGGGTGCCTTCCCGCCCGACCCGCCGGAGGCGGTGAACGCGGTCGCGACCTGGCTCCTGGCTGGTGCACGGCGCGGGCGCGAGAACCGGACCCACCCGTTCGGCACCGGCGACGGATGGCGGCTGTCCGGCCCACCCGCCCCCGTCCTGCTCGACCTGGACGGCGCCGGCGAGCCGCACCGGGTCGACCTCGCCGAGGGGACCGTGCAGGCCGGGCCGGACCTCCGGAGGGTCCGGCAGCTGGCCCGCGACGGCGACCGGCTGCGGGTGGAGGTCGACGGGCTCGCCCATGACGTCGTCGCCTGCGTCAGCGCCGAGGAGGTGACGCTCGTCCACCGGGGAGAGGGGCACACGGTCCGCCTGAGGCGGCGGACCGGCACCCGGGACGAGGCCGTCCGTGACGGGGAGGTGAGGGCCCCGATGCCCGGGCTGGTCCAGACCCTCCACGCCACCCCGGGCCGTCCGGTGCACAGCGGCGAGGTGCTCGGTGTGCTGGAGGCGATGAAGATGGAGATCGCCGTCCGTGCCCCGTGCGACGGGGTGGTCGCCGCCGTCGGGGCAGCGGCCGGGGAGCACGTGACGCTGGGCCAGATGCTGTTCGTCATCACCGCGGAGGCGGGCACATGACCGATGTACCGGCCTATGGGCAGCACCCGGAGCCCGGGCTGCCCACGCGGGTGGAGATCTACGAGGTCGGACCGCGCGACGGGCTGCAGAACGAGGCCGCGGTGGTGCCCGCCGAGGTCAAGGCCGAGTTCGTCCGGCGGCTGGCTGCGGCCGGGCTGCGCAGCATCGAGACGACGAGCTTCGTCCACCCCCGGTGGGTTCCCCAGCTCGCCGACGCGACCGAGGTGCTGGCCCTGCTGGGGCCGCTGCCCGGGGTGCGGCTGCCGGTCCTGGTGCCCAACGCGCGCGGGCTGGACCGGGCGCTGGCGGCCGGGGTGGGCGAGGTCGCGGTGTTCGCCAGCGCCACCGAGACCTTCGCCCGCAGGAACCTCAACCGCACGGTGGCCGCGTCGCTGGAGATGTTCGCCCCCGTCATCACCCGTGCCCGGCAGGCCGGGCTGGCGGTGCGGGCCTACCTGTCGATGTGCTTCGGCGACCCGTGGGAGGGGGCCGTGCCGGTGGCGCAGGTGGTCGACGTCGCCGTGCGGCTCATGGACCTGGGGGCCGACGAGCTCTGCCTCGGTGACACCATCGGGGTGGCCACCCCCGGCCACGTCACCGCGCTCGTCGAGGCCCTCGGCCGGGCCGGCCTGGGCCCCGACCGGCTCGCGGTGCACTTCCACGACACCTACGGACAGGCCCTGGCCAACACGCTGACCGCGCTGCGCTGCGGCGTCACCACCGTCGACGCCGCCGCCGGCGGGCTGGGCGGCTGCCCCTTCGCCCACAGCGCCACCGGCAACCTCGCCACCGAGGACCTGGTGTGGATGCTGCACGGTCTGGGCATCACCACGGGCGTCGACCTGACCGCTCTGGTGGCCACGAGCCGCTGGATGGCCGAGCGGCTGGGGCGCCCCAGCCCTTCCCGCGTCGTCCAGGCCCTGTCCCCCCAGTCCGCCGAGGAGTGACCGGTGTCCCTCGTGACCGTCGTGCAGCACCCGGGCCACTGGGCCGAGATCCGGCTCGACCGGCCCGAGGCCCACAACGCGATCAGCACGGCCCTGGCCCAGGAGCTCGCCGGCGCCTGCGCCACCCTCGCCACCGACCCCGCGGTCCGCGCCGTCGTCCTGGCCTCCAGCAGCCCGAAGGCGTTCTGCGTGGGGGCCGACCTCAAGGAACGGGTCGGCTTCACCGACGCCCAGCTCATCGACCAGCGCCCCGTCTTCCGCCGCGCCTTCGCCGCGGTGCGCGAGCTGCCGATGCCGAGTGTCGCCGCCGTCCACGGCCACGCCCTCGGCGGCGGGCTGGAGCTGGCGCTGTCCTGCGACCTCGTCGTCGCCGACGAGACCGCCGTCCTCGGCCTGCCCGAGGTTCGCGTCGGCCTGGTCCCTGGCGGCGGCGGCACCCAGCTGCTGCCGCGCCGGATCGGCCCCGCCGCGGCTGCCGACCTCATCTACACCGGCCGCCAGGTCCGCATCGACGAGGCCCACGCCCTCGGGCTGGTCGACCGCCGCGTCCCCGCCGGCCAGGACCGCGCCGTCGCCGCCGAGCTCGCGGCCCAGATCGCCACCAACTCGCCCGTGGGGCTGCGCAACGCCAAGCACGCCCTGCGCGCCGGCCTCGAGGTCCCCCTCGACGCCGCCCTCGACATCGAGGACGCCGCCTGGCGCGCCACCGCCTTCTCCGCCGACCGCCACGAGGGCATCGCCGCGTTCAACGAGAAGCGGCCCCCGGCCTGGCCGGAGGGCTGAGCCGCGGATCGCCGCCCGCAGCACGCACCGGCGGGGTGGGCCACCCGGGAGACCCGGTGCCCACCCCGCCGACGGGCGTGCTACTCGTTGCCGATCTTCTTGTCGGCGGCGTCGCGTGCCTGGTCGAGCTTGTCGCCGTGCTTGCCGCCCGTCTTCTCGTCCGCCATGTCGGAGGCCCGGTCGAGGCCGGCGTCGCTGGCCTGCTCGCCCTTCTCGCCGCCGAGCGCGTCCTTGGCCTTGTCCCCGATACCCATGTCGCTCCTTCCGTCACCGCCGGGTGCGGTTCTCGTCCCTCGACGGTGCGCCTCCTCGGCCGGGCCCGCAACGTGAGGGCGGTCGGGGGTGGACGTCCCGCGCCGCCCCGGCCCGCCGTGCGGTTCGTCCGCGAGCTGCCGCTGCCCGGCGCGCGCCGTCGTGACGACCTCCCGGCCGCCGACCGCATCGGGCTCGGCGGCGCCCCTGCGACCCGGGCCCCACATGCGGCAGGACCGGGCCCGGACGCGCAGATAGCCTCGAGGGATGGCTGACATCCACGAGCTGAGCGCCCTCGACCTGGCCGCCGCGGTGCGGTCCGGTGCGGTGAGTCCCGAGGAGGTCGTCGAGCACACCCTGGAGCGGGCCGAGCGCATCGGCCCCACGGTCGGTGCCTTCGCCCACCTCACCCCCGAGCTGGCCCGCGAGCAGGCGGCCGCGGCGACCCGCCGGCTGGAGCAGGACCGGGAGGACCTGCCGCCCTTCCTCGGCGTCCCCGTGCCGGTCAAGGACCTCACGATGGTCGCCGGTCAGCCCTTCGAGATGGGCAGCGCGGCGTTCCGCGGGAACATCGCCCCGGCCGACGACGGCGTGACCATCCGGCTCCGTGAGGCCGGCACGCTCATGGTCGGCAAGACGACGACGCCGGAGCTCGGGCTCCCGCCGTACACCGAGCCCGACGTCGCACCCCCTGCGCGCAGCCCGTGGGACCCCCGCCGCAGCGCGGGCGGCTCGTCCGGGGGTGCCGCGGCCGCCGTCGCCGCCGGGATCGTCCCCGCCGCGCACGCCAGCGACGGCGGTGGCTCGATCCGTATCCCCGCTGCCGCCTGCGGGCTGGTCGGGCTGAAGTCGACCCGGGGCCGCGTGTCGAAGGGCCCCCTCATGGTCGACGGTGCGGGGCTGACCGTCGACGGTGTCGTCACCCGCACCGTGCGGGACACCGCAGCCTTCCTCGATGTGCTGTCACGCCCGTGGCCCGGGGACCACTACCTGCTGCCCGGGCCGCGCTACTCGTTCCTCGCGGCCTGCGACCACCGTCCGGAGCGGCTGCGGGTCGGGGTGCTCACCCAGCCGATCAACGTCCACGAGGCGCCGGTGCACGAGAGCTCGCTGGCCGCCGTCGACCGGGCGGTGCGACTGCTCGAGGACATGGGCCACGTCGTCACACCCACCCGGGTTCCCTTCACCCCCGAGGAGTGGGACGCCTTCGCGCCGCTGTGGGCCGTCGGGTCCCTCATGGCACCGGTGCCGCCCGAGCGGGAGGAGCTGCTCGTCCCGCTCACCCGCTCGATGCGGGAGCGCGGGCGCCAGTACTCGGGCGTCGAGTACGCCCGCGCCGTCGCCGCGGTCCAGATGCTCGCCCGCAAGGCTGCCGACGTGTGGCGCGACCTCGACGTCGTCCTCACCCCGGCGCTGGCGACCCCGCCGCCCCTCATCGGGCAGATGCGCAACGACGCCGACCCGGCCGCCGACTTCGAGGCGCAGAAGGCGTTCACGCCCTGGACCAGTCCGTGGAACATGCTCGGCGCCCCGGCGATCGCCCTGCCGCTGCACCGCGCGGAGGTCGACGGCGTCACCCTGCCGGTCGGCGTCCAGCTCGGGGCGACCCGCCTGGGGGAGGAGGAGCTGCTCCTCGGCCTCGCCGCGGCGCTGGAGGAGGCCGACCCGTGGCCGACGGCGCCGGTCCAGCCGGCCGTCCCACAGGACCGTCGCGGCTGAGGCGGCGGACGGGCCGCCGTGCGGTGGGCCCGCCGGGTGGCGGTGAGCGGCCGGGTGGCGATGGGCCGCCGGGTGGCGGTGAGCGAGCGGGTGGCGGTGAGCGGCCGGGGGGGGGCGATGGGCCGCCGGGTGGCGGTGAGCGGGCGGGCGGTCGCGGTCCAGGCTC
>NZ_CALGNQ010000142.1 GCF_937958535.1 uncultured Georgenia sp.
GAGCCGGACGACGTTCGCCTTGCCGACGACGGCGACGCCGACGGCGGAGACGATCCGCTCGAAGGTGTCGGCGAACCATGCCGCCTGCTCCGGCGTCATCGTCGTCTGCTGCTCTGTCGTCGTCATGCGAGCTCCGTGGGGGTGAGAGGAGGGGGTACGGGGGGCTACCAGATGATCGAGGCGGAGAGGTTCCTCGGCCCGCGGAGGGTCACGGTGACCCGCTCCCCCGGGTTGCCGAAGTAGCTCCAGCCCTCGAGCCGGCCGCTTCCGGAGAGGTGTCGCGTCATCGGGGTGCCGAAGGCGCTGTCCTCGTCGGACACCCGGTACGTGTACGTCCCGGCGGGCAGGTTCTCGTAGTCGATGTCCACGAACCGGCACGAGGAGTGGGTGCAGCCGGGCTGGCCGACGGCGCTGCGGTTGCGGACGATCGTGATCTTCGGCTCCGGCGGTGGCGGGTCCGGCCGACGGACCGGCGCGTCGATCGTCGTCACCGACGCGCTCGCGGTGCGCACCTCGCCGTCGGCGCGCTGTGCGCGCACCTGGGCGCGGTAGGTCGTGCCCCAGTCGCCGTTGACCGTCCGGCTGCCGCTGGCGGGGACGTTCTGCCACCCGCCCCAGCTGCCGGTGCCGTTGTCGACCCGTAGCTGCACGCTGGTGACCTCGCGGCCGTTGCCGCCCGGCGTGGTCCAGCGGAAGGTGGCGCCGGGCTGCTCGGTGACCCCGTCGGTGTAGCCGTCGTGGCGTCCGTGGCGCTGGCCGGTCATCGTCGCCTCGCCGAACGGGCCGTAGGGCACGACGGCGCTCGACGCGGGGCCGGCGTCGCCGCAGTAGGTGTTGCACGCGCGCACCTGGAAGGTGTAGCTCGACCCGTTGGTCAGCCCGGTGACGACCCGGTTGGCGGGCAGCTGGGTCCACGCGCCGCTGCCGGTGCGGTACTCGTAGCGCCGGATCGGGTCGCCGTTGTCCGCGGGCACGGGGAAGCGCAGCGTGACCCGCCGGTCCCCCTCGGTGGCGGTCACGCTCGCCACCCGGTCCGGTTTGAGGAAGCTGCGGACGGGCGCCGACGGCGGGCTGGTCGGGGAGCTGCCGGCCTTGTTCGTCGCGGCGACGGTGACCGTGTAGTCGCTGCCCGCGGGGGCGTCCTCGGTGAAGGACGTCTGTCCGCCGGGCACGGTGAAGGACTTGAACGGCTCGCCGTCGCGGCGGATGACGACGTCGTAGGAGGCGATCGGGTCCCCGTTGCTCGCCGGTGGCTGCCAGGTGGCGCTGATCTGGGCGGTGACCGGGGAGTCGACCCGCTGGGCGACCGGCGCGACCGGTCGGTCGGGCACCCCGGCGGGCACCTCGGGCGCCGACCACTCCGACCACTCGCTGGGGTCCGGTGCGTCGTTGTGCGCCCGCACCCGCACGGTGTAGGACTGCCCGTTCTGCAGGCCGGTCCACGTGTGCGAGGTGCCGGTGACGGAGATCTGGCCGCCGCCCGGCGAGGGCGCGATCTGCAGGTCGTAGGACGTCACGGCCGAGCCCCGGCTCTCCGGGGTGCGCCACTCGACCCGCAGCTCGCCGTCACCGAAGGTGAGCACGGGCGCGGCGGGCCGTTCGGGCTTGACGTCGGGACGGGCCACCGCCGAGGGCCCGGACGGTGCGGAGTCGCCGACCTTGTTCACGGCGGTCACGGTGAAGGTGTACTCCACGTCGTTGGTCAGGCCGTCGATGGTGCACGTCGTGGTCGGGCACTCGCGGCTGACGCCCGCGGCCTCGACCCGGTACCCGGTGATCGGGGCGCCGTTGTCGGCCGGCGCCGTCCAGCTGAGCACGACGGTGCGGTCCCGCACCTCGACCACCCGCGGCGGCGCCGGACGCTCCGGCACACCGATGACGGAGTAGGTGATGCGGCCCTCGACGTCCCGCAGCGGGTCGCCGGTGGCGTCCTGGACGGTGAACCGGGTGGACGCCCGCCCGACGAAGTCCTGCCCGGCGGTGACCGTCACGGTGCGGCCGTCGGTGGTGGGCTGTGGGCCGCCGGTCTCGCCGGCGGCGCCGACGACCGTCAGCGGCTCGCCGGGGAAGGGGTTGAACGCGCCCTGGAGGACGTCCACCGTGCGGGACTCCCCCTGCTCGAGCTCACCGAGGTCGACGTCGTTGACCGTCGCCAGCCGCCGGTCGGAGGCGGTGACGGTGACCTCGACGACGCCGGGGACCGGCTCGGACTTCGCGTCGGAGACCGTGAGCTCGATGTTCCCGGTGGTGCCACGCGGGGTGTCCGCCGGGGCCGAGACGGTGAGGTTGGGACCGTCGAGGCCGGCGTCGATGCCGTCGGGCACGTGGACGAGCTCGAAACGCAGCTGGCTCCAGTCGCCGACGTCCGGGTCCTGGGAGAGCTGACGCAGGTTGAGCACCCGCGGTCGTTCGGCGGGGACGACCTCGAGGGCCGCCCCGTCGAAGGTCGGCGGGGTGTTCTCGGTGGACTCGACGGTGATGTCGAGGGTGAGCACCGCCGTGCGGCCCTCGGGGTCCTGTGCGCTCTCGCCGTCGGTGACCTCGAAGGTGAGGGTCGCCGGGCCGGCGTACGCCGGGGCGGAGGTGAAGGTCAGCGTGGTCGGGCCGACGACGGGTGAGCTGCCGTCGGAGTTGGTCGCCCGCACCTTGGACTCGTCGGTGAGCCGCACGTCCTTGCCGCTGGGGGCGACGACGTAGTCGGCGAGCTCGATCTCGCGTGTCTCCCCGGTCGTGACGACGATCGGGTCGGCGTCGCTGCGCAGCACCGGCCCGGAGTCGTCCAGACCGGGCACGTCGACGAAGGCGTAGGCCGTCAGCCCGTCCGGGTCGGTCACCGAGTAGGTGAGCACCTGCCGTCCGGGCAGGACGTCGACCTGCACCTCCCGACCGACCACCGCGGCGCCGTCGGGGGCGTCGACGAGGTCGACGGTGAGCTGGTCGCGGGTGCCGTCGGGGTCGAAGTCGTTGTCGAGGACGGGGATGGAGACCCGTTCCTGGTCGAGGATCGTCACGGTGCGGACGAGGTCGTCGACGGCGACCGGTCGCTGCAGCTCGGCATCGGCGGACACGTGCACGGAGACCACCCCGGTCGAGGTGCCGCCCCGCTGGTCGCTCACGTGGTAGGGCAGTGCGAAGGTGCCCTCCTCCTCGGGGGTGGTGATGCGCAGCGTGCCGCTGTCGACCTGCTCCACCTCGAGGCCCTCGACGGCCTCGAAGGCCGGGTCGCCGAGGTAGAGCGGGTCGCCGTCGGGGTCGGTGTCGTTGACCAGCGGGTCGACGTCGACCACCCGGCCCGGCTGGACGACGAGCTCGTCGTCGATCGCCTGCGGGGCGCGGTTGACCTCGGGTGGGGGGACCACGGCCACCCGGACGGTGCCGCCGGCGTAGGCACCCAGGCGGTCGCGCACCGCGTAGGTGAAGGTGTCGGTGCCGCTCGCGCGGGAGAAGGCCTCGTAGTCGAGGTAGGTCGGCCCGACCTCGACCACACGGCCCTTCGTCGGTGCCTCGTCGGCGCCGAGCAGCTGGACGGAGTCGCCGTCGGGGTCGATGCCGAAGAGCGGGACCTGGATCCGTACCCGCTCCCCGGCGAAGGCGCGCGCCTCCACCGGCAGCGGCAGCGGGGCGGCGTTGCGCTCGCCGTCGTCGGCCTGGACGTAGATCGTCACCTGAGCCGAGGCGCGCTGGCCGGTGGAGTCGACGATCTCGTAGACGGCGTTGACGGTCTGCGGCTGCTCGGGGGCCCTGAAGCGCAGGGTGTCCCCGGAGACGAAGAGGTGCCCGGCCTGCGGTTCCTCCACCAGCTCGGGGACGAGGCGGAAGTCGTCCCCGCCGGGGTGGGAGTCGTTGGACAGCACCGGGATGGTGACGAAGTCCCCGGCCCGCACGTTGGCGACGTCGGCCTGCGCGACCGGCGGCTGGGCCAGCGAGTCCGGCGGGATCTGCATGACGACGACCTCGCCGGTCGCGCTCGCGCTGCCGTTGGACACCTGGTAGCTCAGCCGCTGCGCGGTCTGGACGTCCTGGGTGGCGGTGATCTTGAGGATGCGGTGCTCGAGGACGGCGACGACGAGGCCGGAGTCGGCGGGGACGTCCACCTGCTGGACGGCGAGGAGCTCGCCGCTGGGGTCCTCGTCGTTGGCGAGGACGTCGACGAGGACCTGGCCCCCGGCCGGGAGCAGCGCGACGTCCTGCACCGCCACGGGCGGGGCGTCGGCCGGCTCGCGCACGTCGACGCGGATGAGGCCCGTCGCGCTCGCCCCGGCGTCGTTGACGACGATGTAGGTGAGGTAGTACGTCTGCGCGGTGTCGGCGGAGAAGCGGAACGAGCCGGCGTCGTAGTCGGGTACCACGGTCGCGCCGGCCACCTGCTCGACGTCGG
>NZ_CALGNQ010000143.1 GCF_937958535.1 uncultured Georgenia sp.
CCGCTGTCGTTCTGGAACGACGCGATGGCGCCCTACACCGACGACGAGGGCTGGGGCTGGCAGGGCGGGTGGACCGTGTTCTACTGGGCCTGGACGGTGACCTGGTCCCCGTTCATGGGAATCTTCGTCGCGCGCATCTCCAAGGGACGCACAATCCGGGAGTTCATTCTCGCCGTCCTCTTCGCCCCGTCGGCGTTCACGCTCATCTGGTTCTCCGTCTTCGGCTGGTCGGCGCTGGAGATCGACGGGATCGGCGGCGACGGAGGGGCCATCTCCGCCGCTGTCGCGGAAAGCATCCCCCTCGCGATGTTCGAGTTCTTCGAGAACTTCCCGGCCACCACACTCGTCCAGGGATTCGCGATCGTCATCGTGGCCATCTTCTTCGCCACGTCCTCCGACTCGGCCTCCCTGGTCGTGGACATGCTGTGCACCGGTGACGGGGACGCCGGCCCCGTCCGGCAGCGCGTGTTCTGGGGCGTGTCGGAGGGTGTGCTCGCGGCACTCCTCATCGTGCTCGCCGGGGAGACCGGACTCGAGGCACTCCAACAGGTCATCACCGTGGTCGGGTTGCCCATCTTCATCCTCGTCTTCGCCATGGCCTTCGCCCTGGCGCGCGGGCTGCAGCAGGAACGGATCCAGCGGCTGCGCATCGTCGCGCCCCCGCCGGCGCCGTCGGAGGAGGAGGTCACCCGCTCCCGCGACCAGGGCGACGACTGACCGAGCGCGTCGATCGCGCGGGCGTGCGACGCCTGACCCTCCGCGGCGTGGTTCGGCGAGCACAGGCCAGGGCCGCACGCGATGTGACGGGAAGCGTCCGAGGTCTCGAGTGGGCCCGTGGCGCCTGAGACCGCGCACGGGTGTGGCTCGGCCGCACGCCCGCCGGGTCGTGGAGGTTCGGCACGGCCCCTTGTGGCCCGCCCACCGGCAGGACGACCCTTGAGCCATGGCACTCCCCCTCGCCCGGGCACGCGCCGAGTTCGCAGGCACGGCCGGCTACCTTGCCGCCGCCTCGATGGGGCTGCCCTGCCGCGGCACTGTCGCCGCGCTCCAGGAGGACCTGGCGGCCTGCTTCGCCGGTGAGCGCACCCCGGCCGACTACGACGCCGCCGTGGCCGCCGGCCGTGCGCTGTACGCCCGGCTGGTCGGCGTCGACGTCGAGGACGTGGCGGTCGGCTCCCAGACCTCGGTACTCGCCTCGGTCGTGGCCGGCTGGCTACCCACAGGGTCGCAGGTGCTCACGGTCGAGGGTGAGTTCACCTCGATGACCTACCCGTTCCTCGTCCGCCCGGACCTCAGGGTGCGGGCGGTGCCGATGGTGGACCTGCCGAACGCGATCCGCGACGGGACGACGCTCGTGGCCTTCAGCTACGTCCAGTCCGCCACCGGGGACGTGGCCGACATCGAGGCCGTCGTGGACCAGGCCCGGCGACACGGCGCGCGCACCTTCTGCGACGTCACGCAGGCGGCGGGGGTGCACCCGGTGGACGCCGGGCAGCTCGACATCACCGTCTGCCACGCCTACAAGTGGCTCTGCGCCCCGCGCGGCGCGGCGTTCCTCACCGTGTGCGAGGACCTGCACGAGGAGATCCGGCCGGTCCAGGCGGGGTGGTACGCCGGGCGGGACGTCTGGACCTCGATCTACGGGCTCACGCCGGACCTGGCGCCCGGGGCGCGCCGTTTCGACGTGTCCCCGGTCTGGTCGGCCTGGGTGGGCGCCGTGCCCGCCCTGGAGCTGTTCACTGCAGTGGACGTCGCCGAGGTGTGGCGGCACAGCGCCGACCTCGGGGCCGCCACGCTCGAGGCGCTCGGGGAGCCCGTGCGCCGCCAGGCGATCGTCACGCTCGCCGACCCCGACGGCGCACGGCTGCGGACCCTCGCCGCAGCGGGCGTGCGCGCGAGCGGTCGCGACGGGCGGCTGCGGCTCGCCTTCCACCTGTGGAACGACGAGGACGACGTCGAGCGGGTCGTCCGCGCCCTCCACCCGACGGGGTCGACCACCTGAGGCCGGCAGGGACGACCACCCCAGGACGGGCCCCGACCGCCGGGAGTCCCCGCGCGCTCCACACCCACCCGCCCCGCCCCCCCCGCCCCCGCCCCCCGGCCCCCGGCCCCCCGGTCCCCCCACCCCCGGCCCCGGTCCCCCACCCCTCCCCATCGATCGGTCAAAGAACGTCCGTTCACGACCCGGGAAGGAACGTTCACTGACCGATCGATTCGAGGTGACCCGGCAGGTGCGCCCACAGCCTGGCCGGCTACCGGTGCGTCGGGCGACGTGCCCCACCTCCACCGCAGCCGGGCGACCTGTCCCCACCTCCACGCAGCCGGGCGACCTGTCCCGTCCGTCACCCGCCCGGCGTCCAGCCGCGTTCGAGGAGCGCCTTCCTGATCTTGGTCAGGACGGCGCGTCTGCGTCCGCCCCGGTGGTGCTTGTTCACGCGGATCACGCGGTAGCCCTCCTGGGCGAGGTCGTCGAGACGCTCGACGTCGCGCGCATACTGTGCGTCGTCGGTGCGGTGCTGCTCGCCGTCGTACTCGACGACGACCTTGTACTCGACGAACACGAGGTCACCGATTGCGATGAGCCGCCCATGCACGTCGTGGATGGCGACGTTCACGCCGGGCTCGGGGAGCCCGGCCTCGAGGATGTCGAGCCGGAGCTCGGTCTCCGGCGGGGAGTCGGTGCGGGGCCGCACGAGCTCGAGCGCCGCCACGAGCCGGCGCTTCCCGCGCCCGCGGAACGCGACTACCGCAGCCTCGAGCTCCTCGCGGGTGGCCCACGGGTCATGACGCCGAACCAGAGCGTCACCGAGCACGACGAGCTCACGCACGGTCAGGTCCGTGGCAAGCTGGCACCAGGCGCCGACGGGGTGCACCACCCGCAGCTCCCCGTGGCGGACCACCTCGACGAGCGTCGTGTCCACACTGTGCCCGAGCATCCCGGCTGCACGGGGCGCGCGTCCCGGTCGCGGTGAGGCGACGTGAACCGCTGCGGTTCGCAGCCGTGCCGGCAGCGGCAGACCGAGGAGATCGACGACCGTCGCATGGGAGAAGAACTGGTCGGGACGCATCCGGGCCGCGGCGGCGTGGCAGCGGTCGGCCACCGTGTGCAGGGAGCCGGCCTGTGCCCGGACGGCGTGGAAGGGAGCGACGAGGTCACGGCCGCGGAGCCGCTCCGCACCGACACCGGCATCGCGGGCTGTCCTGACGTGAAAGGGAGCAGCAACGAGGCCCGGCGGGAGCGGACCGGGTGGTCTGGGCATGCACCGAGGGTGAGCGAGATCGGCCGATGACCTGCGGTGGCCGGACGTGCACTGGGGACACCGGGCGACGACCGCCCTCCCGTGGAGCAGCGCAGCCCATCTGTCAGGAAGTGCCCTCGCCCTGCTCGGACTCCACAGGCGGGAGAGATTCCATCGGTCAGAGAACGTCCGTTCACGGGTCGTGAACGGACGTTCTCTGACCGATCAGCGGTCGGCCGGGGGCCGGCGGGGCAGGGCGGGGCGCCGGCGGGGCAGGGCCGGGCGCCGGCGGGGCGGATGAGGCGAGTGCTAGGGCAGCGGTGAGGCGAGGGTGGCCGCGCGGGCGAGGAGGAAGTCCTGCTCGGCGGTGTTGCTCGTGGCCCGCGCGGCGACGGTGTACTCGGCGGCGGCCTCCTGCGCCCGTCCCAGTCGGCGCAGGAGGTCGGCGCGCACGGTGTGGAAGGGGTGGTAGCCCGCGAGCGGCAGCGCGTCGACCGCCTCCAGGGCGGCGGCGGGACCGTGGACCTCGGCCAGCGCAACCGCCCGGTTCAGCGCCACCACCGGCGTGGGTTGGAGGGCGAGGAGTGCGTCATAGGTCGCCAGGATGCTGCGCCAGTCGGTGTCCGCGGCGGTCGCAGCGGCGCCGTGGACCGCCGCGATCGCCGCCTGCAGCTGGTAGGGGCCGGGTCGCCCGCGGCGCAGGCACTGCCGGACGAGCTCCTGCCCCTCCGCGAGCAGCGACCTGTCCCACCGCGTGCGGTCCTGCTCGGGCAGCGGGACGAGGGCGCCGTCGGGGCCTGTGCGCGCTGGGCGCCGTGCCTCGGTGAGCAGGAGCAGCGCCAGCAGCCCGCGGACCTCCTGCTCGTCGGGCATGAGCGCGAGGAGGACGCGGGCGAGCCGGACGGCCTCGGCGCACAGCTCGACCCGGGCCAGGGCATCTCCCGAGCTCGCGGTGTAGCCCTCGTTGAAGACGAGGTAGACGACGGCGAGCACCGACCGCAGCCGGTCGGGCAGCTCGGCGTCGTCGGGGACGCGGTACGGGATCCGCGCGTCTCGGATCTTGCCTTTCGCCCGCACGAGTCGCTGCGCCATCGTCGCCTCCTTGACGAGGAATGCGCGGGCGATCTCCGCGGTGCTCAGGCCGCCGAGCAGCTTGAGGGTGAGCGCCACCTGGGCCTCGGTGGACAGCGCCGGGTGGCAGCAGGTGAAGATGAGGCGCAGCCGGTCGTCCGGCACGGGTCCCACCTCCTCGGCCTCGTCGCGGACGTGGAGCAGCGCGGCCTGGGCGTACCGGTCGTGGCGGGACGCCTCGCGTCGCAGCCGGTCGATCGCCTTGCGACGCGCGGTGGTCATGAGCCAGCCGGCCGGGCTCGGCGGGAACCCGGCGGCCGGCCACCGCTCGAGTGCGGCGACGAAGGCGTCCTGGGCCGCCTCCTCGGCGAGGGTGATGTCGCCGAACCAGCGGACGAGGACGGCCACGACCCGGCCGTACTCGGCGCGGTAGACCGCCTCGACGTCCACCGCGGTCAGCCCTCCTGGAAGGGCCGCACCTCGATTGCCAGGGGCGCGACCGCCCGGGCGAGCCGTCCGCCCCAGTGGAGGGCGGCGTCGAGGTCGGGGACGTCGATGACGGTGATGCCGCCCAGGTGTTCCTTCGCCTCGGCGAAGGGCCCGTCGGTCGTGACGACGTCGTCGCCCTGCGCCCGCAGCACCGTGGCGGTCGTGGGGGCGTGCAGGCCACCCTCGTAGACCGAGACGCCCTGGCGGCGCATGTCCTCCTTCAGCGCGTCGACCTCCCGCATGATCGGCTCGAGGAACTCCGCGTCCGGGAACTGGTCCATGGTCTCGCCGTAGGGCTGGTAGATGCTCAGCAGGTAGTGGCTCATCGGGTCCTCCGTGATGCGTCGCACCGTCCGTGTCGCGGTGCTCTCACTCTCTGTACGAACGGGACCGGCCGGATTCGACACCGCCCGTCAGCGGATCCGCACGGAGCGGTCGTACCAGGCGAGGACGGCCTCCGAGCCGAAGGGCCACAGCGCCTCCAGGCCGCGGGCGGCGCTCCTGCCGAAGGTCGGCATCCCCGGGATGCTCGGCCCGGACGAGACGGTGCGCACCGGGGCGTCCTCGGGGAGGGCGGCGAGCCGGCGGGCGGCGGTGATCCCCTCGTGGAGGTGGCCGAGCTCGTCGACGAGGCCGTTGTCCCGTGCGTCCCGCCCGCTCCAGATCCGGCCTCGCCCCAGCTCGTCCACCCGCTCCGGGGTGAGCCTGCGGCCGGTGGCGACCCGGTCGACCAAGCGGCGGTAGGCCTCCTCCATGAGCTTCTCCGCCCACGCCCGCTGCGCCGGGGAGAAGGGACGGTGCGGGCTGGTGAACAGGGCGGCCTCGCGGCCGACCGTCCCCGGGTTGACGCCGTGGCGCTCCTCGAGGCGGGTGAGCACCGGCTTGCCGACGACGACGCCGATGCTGCCGGTGATCGTGTACGGGCCGGCGACCACGTGGTCGGCCTGGGCCAGGACGTAGTAGCCGCCGGACGCGGCCACCTCACCCATGACGGCGACCACCGGCTTGCTGGTGCGGGCCACCGCCCGGCAGATGACGTCGGAGGCCAGCGCCGAGCCGCCGGGCGAGTCGACGTACAGGACGACCGCCCCGACGTGCTCGTCCCGCTCGGCCCTGCGCAGTGCCGCGACGACGGTGTCCGCGCCCGCCAGCGGTCCGGGGACGACCGGGAGAGGTGGCGTGCCGCGGGACCGCCCCGAGACGATGGCGCCGACGACGGGCACGACGGCGACGCCCGCGGCCCTCCGCCGCGTCAGCGTGGGCCGGTCGGGCAGGAGCAGCTGCACGGTGCGCGGCCAGTGCTGGTCCACGACCGAGACGATCTGGTCGTCGTAGGCGACGCGGGTGACCAGCCCGGCGTCGAGCAGCTCGCGGGCGCTGGTGAACCCGGCGTCCAGGACCGTGTCGGGGGCGCCGACGTCGGCGAGCCAGCTGCGTTCGGCCGAGTCGAGGTAGGCGGTGAGCTGCTCACGCTCGTACTCGTCCATCCGCTCCTCCGAGAGCGGGGTGAGGGCGGTCTTGTACTCGCGGATGCGCAGGTTCTCGAAGGTGATGCCGTGCCGGGCGAGGAAGGCGCCGAGGAAGACCTGCTCCGCGGCGAACCCCGGGAGCGACACCTCCGCCGACTCCGGCGCGACGACCTCGTGCAGCTGGGCGGTGAGGAGGAGGCTGCGCATGGTCACATGGGGCAGGTACCCGACGACCCGCTTGTGGCGGGCGAGGCGCCCCAGGGCGTCACCGATCGCGCGGGAGGTGCTCAGCCCGGTGCGCAGCTCACCGACCCGGACGAGCACGCCGGTCAGCCAGTCGGCCCGGGCGAGCCGCACCAACCGCTCGGTGAGCGCCTCGAGGGTCTCGTCCCGCTGGAGGAGGGCCTGCACGGGACCGCCCGGGGCGTGGGCGGGGTACCCACCGTGGAGGTCGAGCACCACCCAGTCCGGGGCCTGGTCGGGGTCCCGGTCGCGGCCGACGGCCGGCCGCAGCGTCGCGCGCAGGAAGGCCATGGTCCACCCTAACCAGGGCTACCCGGCCGGGCGGACAGAGCCGGCCCACGTACCCGGCCTGCGGATTCCTCGGTACGCTCAGGGGCGCCTCCCCACCTCCACCGACGCCTGGACGGAAAGAGTCGTGACCCACCTCCCGCCTGACCACTCCTCGCCGAGCACGCCGCACGGACCGGGTGTCCCTCCCCCGCCCCCGGCGGCGCCGGGCGCCTACCCGCCCTACCCGCCGGCCCAGCCGTACGGAGCGCCGATCGGCGACGGCGGGTTCCCCGGTCCCGCCGTGCCGCCGCCGGCACCCGCTGCGCGCGGTGGCCTGCGCGGCTGGCACCTGGGCGTGGCCGCCGGGGCCGCCCTCGTGGTCGGACTGGGTGCCGGCGTCCTCGTGGGCGACGGTGCCGACTCCGCGCGCGTGGCGGAGCTGGAGACCCAGGTGAACCGCCTGGAGGACCAGCTCACCGCCCGGGACGACGAGATCGCCACGCTCGACAGCGAGCTGAACCTGGCTCAGCAGAATCTCGCCGCCGCGGAGGCGGCGGTCGAGGAGGCACCGGAGACGGAGTCGACGGCGAACGAGTCCGACACCGCCGACGCCGAGGACGCGGACGCGGACACCGACGCGGCCGATGACGAGACGGCCACCGGTGCGGAGTACACCGCCGGCAGCTACGTCTTCTCCGATGTCCAGGTGAGCGAGGACTTCGTCGGGGACTTCGACGTCCGCGTCCGGATGACCAACACCGGCTCCGCCAAGGACTACGTCGGGATCACGGCGACGCTCTTCGCCGACGGCTCCGTGGTGGGGACCGCGACCGGGCTGGCGTCGGGCGTCGCGGCCGACTCGACGATCACGATGGAGATGATCTCCCTGGACGACTACGTGGCGTGGGACGCCATCGAGTTCCAGGTCGACGCGGAGTTCTAGCGCTCAGGCCGGTCGGCGGCGTTCAGGCCGGCCGTGGGCGGTCGCGGAGCCGAGCGCGAGGAACACGCCCACACCACGCCCGGCCGCGCGTGCTGCCCGGACCTACGCGGTCTGCCAGAGCCCGACGACGTTGCCCTCGCTGTCCTTGAAGTACGCGGCGAAGCCCATCTCACCCACCGGAGACTTGTCTGCCACCACCTCGCCGCCCTGCTCGGTGACCCGCTGGAGCGTGGCGTCGATGTCGTCGGTGTCGATGACGACGACCGGGGCCGTGTTGGGCCCGCTGCGCGACGTCATGCCGCCGCCGATGTACCCCGGCTCGGTCGGCCCGGCCTCGCCGGTCGGGCCGGTGGAGACGCCGAGGTAGTCGAGCTCGGCCATCTCCTCCAGCTCCCACCGGAAGACGTTGCCGTAGAAGCGCTTGGCCCGCTCCTTGTCGTCGAAGGGGAGCTCGAAGTGGACCACTCGACCTGTCATGGGAACCTCCCGAGATGGGGCCGGCGACGTCGGCGGGACCGGCGGGCGTCGGCAGCGACGCCTGTCATCGTACGGCCGGGTGACGTTGCTCGCAGCCCCCTTTCCCCGCCGTGAGGGCGACCTAGCATGGAGATGTCGTGGCAGGTCGAGAAGTCGAGACGGTGTCCGAACAGCAGGAGCCCCGGAGGCCGGCAGCGCCCCCACCGGAGCGCCCGTCCGCCTGGCGCATCCTCGCCAGCGCCCTGGCGGCCATGACGACCACCGCGCTGCTGTCCACGCTCGGCGTGGCCGGGACGATCATCGGTGCCGCGCTGGCGAGCGTCGTCACCGTGCTCGCCAACTTCGTCTACAGCGCCTCGATCTACCACACGGCGGAGAAGGTGACCGCCGTCGTACCGGCGATCCGACGCGAGTGCGCCGCGAGTGACGACGACGCGGCCCCCGCCGACCACCCGGATGAGGCGCCCGGCCCGTCCGGTCCCGACCCGGACCGACCGTCCTGGGTCACGCGCCTTCGCCACCGGCTCGCCGAGGTGGTCCGCCGCGTCGGCTGGCGGAGGCTGCTCGCCCTCTCCCTGGCGGCCTTCGCGCTCGTCATCGGTGCTGTCACGGTCATCGAGCTGGCCGCGGGCAAGCCGCTGTCCGACGTCACCCGTGGCCGGGACGGCAGCGGGACCACCCTCTTCGGCGGGACCGCCCGCACCGTCGAACCGACACCGATGCCGACGCAGGCACCGGACCGGCTGCACGACCTTCCCGGCACCACCGGCCCCGCGGACGTCCCCGCTCCCGCGGACCCGGCCTCGCCCGACGTCCCCGGTGCACGCCGGGACCCCACCCCGGCGCCGACCCCCACCGCACCGGCCGCCCCCGACCCGAGCCCGGCGCCCACCGCTCCGGTCGAGGAGCCGAGCCCGGGCGGCACGCAGGAGCCGGCACCGGACGTCCCGGCCCCCGAACCGCCGCCCCCGGAGGACGGGGCGGGCGCAGACGCCGGCACCGGGCCGTCGACCTCCGACACCTCCGCCGGGCAGCCGCAGCACAGCCGCCAGGTGCAGTCCGGGGAGCAGGTGGACCCGCCGACCGGCTGAGCGGGCGCACGTCCGCCGGCGTTCCTCTCCCGCGCCGGGCCCGGCCCGCACTACGGTGTGGCCGTGTCCGACGACTTCCTCATCGCGCGGAACCCGGAGGCGGGCAGCACGCTGCCCTACCTGCTGCGGGTCCCGCTGGGCCCCGACGGCGTCGTGCTCAAGGCGCGCGAGACGTGGCCACGGACCGGGAAGGTCTACTGCCACCGGGCGGTGGGCTGGCCCCGGGAGCCGGAGATCGTCGAACGGGTGCCGGTGCGCTCGTGTGTGCGGCGGGGCGCGGCGATCGACCTCGTGCTGGACCGCAGCCGGGAGAACCGCTCGCAGTTCGTCCTCACCCGGGTGAGGGGCGGGCGGGAGGCGATCTTCTGGCAGACGGCCCGGACGGCGAAGCAGGCCCGCCCCGCGGTCGACCTCCCCACCGCGCGGGCCTCGGGGGTGAGCGAGCTCGAGATCGTCGTCGACAGCCACGAGCGGTACGCGTGGGCGTTCTCCCACCAGCAGGCGACGACGACGCGGCGGGCGCTGCCGGTGGGCGACTACGCGGTCGAGCTCGCGGGCCGGGTCGTCGCCGCGGTCGAGCGCAAGAGCCTGCCGGACCTCGTCGCGACGCTGACGAGCGGCCGGATGCGTTACCTCCTGGCCGACCTGGCGCGGCTCCCGCGGGCCGCCGTCGTCGTCGAGGACCGGTACTCCCGGGTGTTCGCGCTGGACCGGGTGCGACCCGCCGTCGTCGCCGACGCGATCGCCGAGTGCGCCGCGCGGTTCCCGCAGGTCCCGATCCAGTTCTGTGAGACCCGTGCCCTGGCCCAGGAGTGGACCTACCGGTTCTTCGGTGCCGCGCTGCGCGAGGAGACCGCACAGATCGGCTCCGATGAGCGCGTGGCAGAGCTGCCCGCCGCGGTGGCGCCGTCGGCGGCCGAGGTGCGCGCGTGGGCGCGGGCGAACGGGTTCGCGGTGTCCGACCGCGGGCGCATCCCGGCCGCGGTGCTCACCGCCTTCGAGAGGAGGCGGGCCTGAGATGACCACCCCGGGCAGCTACACCTTCGACGCCGAGCTGTGGCTGTGGGACGCCCGGCGCACCGACGCCTGGACGTTCGTCTCGCTGCCCACCGACGTCGCCGACGAGATCCTCGACCTGGCAGCGCCCTTCACCCGCGGCTTCGGGTCGGTCCGCGTCGAGGTGGCCGTGGGCCGGACGGTGTGGCGCACCTCGATCTTCCCCTCGAGCAGCGCCGGAACCTACGTGCTGCCGATCAAACGCGCCGTCCGCCAGGCCGAGGGGCTGACTGTCGGCGACCTGGTCCCGGTCCGGCTCACGCTCGTCGACCTCGGCGGGTGAGCGGCCCGCGCCGTCGGGTCCGCGCTACTTGATCGCGCCCCTGGTGACACCGGAGATCACCCACCGCTGGGCGACGACGTAGACGATGAGCAGCGGTGCCATCGCCATGAGGTAGGAGGCGAAGGCGAGGGTGTAGTCGGCGGAGAACTGGCCCTGGAAGACGTACTGGGCCAGCTGGATGGTCGCGGCGTCCGGGTCGGAGAGGATGACGAGCGGGAGCAGGAAGTCGTTCCATGCCCACACGCACGTGAGGATGCCGACGGTGGCGTTGATCGGGGCGAGCAGCGGGAAGACCACCCGCCAGAACACGCCCCAGGTCGTCGCCCCGTCCATCCGTGCCGCCTCCTCCAGCTCGGCCGGGATGGACCGGACGTAGGCCGTGTAGAGGAAGACGTTGAACGACAGTCCGTACACGGTGTACAGCAGGACCAGCCCGGCCTGGTTGTCCAGCCCGAGGATCGCCGCCTGCTTCGCGGCGGGCAGCATGAGCACCGGGAACGGGATGAACAGCGCGGCGATGAAGTAGTAGAACAGCGAGCGGAACAGGCGTCGGTGGAACTGGCGGGCGATGGCGTAGGCGACCATCGAGTTCGTCAGCAGCGTCAGGACGACGGCGCCGACGGTGATGAGCGCGGTGTTCAGCGCGCGGGCTGGGAAGTCGATGGTGCGCCACGCCTCGGCGAAGTTGCCCCAGGTCCAGTCGGTGGGCGGGGCGAAACCGGTGCCGCCGAGCTGCTCGGGCGTCTTCAGCGCCGTGACGATGGTGAAGTACAGCGGCACGAGCACGGTGAGCGAGAGGACGACGAGCAGCGCGGTGAGCCACCAGCTGACGCCGCCGGCGGGGCGGTGCCTGCGGCGCGCGCGCCGCGCCCGGCGGGTGCTCGGCGGGGGGAGGGTGACGGCGTCGGCGGACATCAGGCCCCCACCTCCTCACGGCGCAGGACACGCAGCTGGACGAAGGCGAAGACGATGATGACCACCATGAAGACGACGGCGTTGGCGAGCTGGTAGCCGAACTCCCCGCCCTCGAACCCGCCCCGGTAGATGAGCGCGCCGATGGACTCCGTCGCGGTGCCCGGGCCGCCGCCGGTCATCGCGATGATCTGGTCGAACACCTGGAGGAAGTTCTTCAGCGCGAGGACGAGGTTGATGGTGAAGAAGCCCCAGATCATCGGCATGGTGATGCTCCAGAACTGGCGCCATCGGCTCGCGCCGTCGATCGCGGCGGCCTCGTAGAGCTCGCCGGGCACGGTCTGCAGCCCGGCGAGGTAATGATGATCGTGAAGGCCGCCCCCTGCCAGACCGTCATGACGACGATCCCGAGCCACGCCCGCTCCGGGTCCGCGAGCAGCGAGGCGCTCAGGGCCTCGATGCCGAGCGCCTGCCCGATCGCCGGCAGGGAGAAGTTGAACAGGTAGGAGAAGACGTAGCCGATGACGAGGAGCGCGAGCACGTAGGGGATGAAGAACACCCCGCGCAGGGTGTTCTTCAGCCGGATGCGGGCGTTGAGGGCTCTTCACAATCGAGGGTGTAGCCGCGGCCGGAAGCCGCCGGCCTCGAGGAG
>NZ_CALGNQ010000144.1 GCF_937958535.1 uncultured Georgenia sp.
GAAGGGTCAGGGTGATCCAGGTGGTGGTTCAGCCTGACTCTTCGCGACACACATATGCCTGGCTGGCCCTCTGAGGTGGCTGCGCCGGCCGCGGCGCTCCCGGTGCAGCGGCGCGACGCAGCCCGACGGCGTCGGGACATGCCGGCGGGACGTTCCTACCCGGTCAGCGGCCTCGGATGCCGCGGCGGTCGGGACGGGCGCGCAGCGGGTCGATTCCCTTGGGGATGGGCGGTCGCGAGGACTGCAGCGCGCGCAGCCGCTTGGCCACGGCCGCGACCTCCGGCTTGGTCAGGGTGGGCTTGAGCCGCTGCATCGTGCGGACGAGCTTCGGCAGGGGGACCTGGCCCTCGTCACGGCCCACCTGGAGGAGGTGGATCTCGACGTTCGGGGCGACGCGCGCGACCTTCTTGCGCTCGTTCTCGAGCAGGCGCTTGACGCGGTGGCTCGGCCCCTCGCTGATGAGGACGACGCCCGGCCGGCCCACCGCCCGGAAGACGACGTCCTGGTTGCGCGGGTCGACGGCGACCGGCTGCTCCTCGATGTTCCACCCGCGTCGGATCGTCGACAGCGCCGAGCCGGCAGCGCCGGGAGTGCCCTCGATCCGTGAGTAGGCGGCCCGCTCGGCGCGGCGCGAGAGCAGCAGCATGACGACGATGAGCGCGACCGGCAGGCTGAGCAGTGTGACGTAGACGGGGTGGCCGACGGCGAACCCGATCGCCAGGCCCACACCGACGACCACGACGAAGGCCCCGAGGAGCCACCAGGTGATCGAGGGCTGCGCCTCGCGGGTCATCTGGAAGACTTCCCACAGCTGGTGGTACCAGCGCTTCTTCTTCGGCTTCGGCGCAGCGCCCTCGGCGGCGTCCTTCTTGCTTCTCTTCAGGGCCATGATCGGCAATCCTACCGGCCACCAGTCCTCCTCAACCGGGTGGGGGCGGCCACTCTCGGGTAACCCTGTGGACGGCGCCGGCGGGCGTGGACCCGGTGCGCTTGGCTGGCCGCATGGGACGACGACGGCGCAGCCCCGCTGCGGCGGTACCGTACGGGGACCGGCCGCCGCAGGTCGCGGGGCACGACGTCGCAGGCCCCGTCGGGTTCGGCGCCAACGGCGCCGTCTGGGCCGCCCGTGACCAGGCCGGGCGCGACGTCGTGGTCAGTGTGCTCGCGCTGCCTGCCGGGGAGGCCGGAGCGGCCCAGCTGCGCCGGCTGGCCGCGCTGCGTCACGGCACCCACCCCCACCTCGCACGGATCCGCCAGGTGCTGCCCCTCGACTTCGACCGCTGCGCCGTCGTCAGCGACCGGGTGCGTGGCCCGACCCTAGCCACGGTGGTCGCCGCCCGCGGCGGGCTGGAGCCCGCCGAGCTCGCGGCGCTGCTCTCCGGAGTGGGCAGCGCGCTGGGCCACCTGCACGAGCGGGGAGTGGTCCACGGCGACGTCTCCCCGGCGAACGTCGTCGTCACCGACGAGGGGGTGCCGGTGCTCGTCGACCTCGCGGGACAGACCGCGGGCGAGCTCGGCACGCCCGGCTTCGTGCCGCCTGAGCGCCGCCGGGGCAGCGCCGCCGGGGCACCCGGGGACGTGTGGGCACTCGCCCGGCTCGTGGAGTGGGCTGCCGGCGGCCGGCCCGAGCCACGGCTGCGCGCACTCCTCGCCCCCGGCCGGGACACCGACCCCGCACACAGGCCCGCGGCACGCGACCTCGCGAGCCGCGCCCCGGGCATCGCACCGGCCGCGCCCATCACCGTGCCACCCCCACCCGTTCTGGCCCAGGCCCGGATGCGGGACGACGACGTCGCCCTCACCCGGCGTCGCGCCTCGACCCGGCGCGCGTTGCGCGCGGCGGCGGGCAAGCGTGAG
>NZ_CALGNQ010000145.1 GCF_937958535.1 uncultured Georgenia sp.
CGACAGCCCACTTCCCAGCGACAGCTGACGTCCTGACGGCTCAGCCACGCCGCGGCCACGGATGCCACGGCCCGCCGAGGCGGCTGAGCACTGTGCGCGCCCTACGGCGGCGGGCGGCGGGGACGGTCGTCGCCAGGCTGCTGCCGCTCTGCCGTACCCGGCCGTGCTCGTCGGCCAGTGCGTACCGGACCCACGGCCGCGGCGCGCGTGTGACCTGCTCGCCGAAGCGCCCGCCGACCACCGCACTCACCAGCTCCTCCAGGTCTTCCGCCGCGCCCTGCCACGTCTCGTCGCAGGCGTCGCAACCGCACCCGGGGAACGACGTGTCATGGAGCAGCCCGGCATGCACCACGACCCCGGGAAACGGGGTGAGGGCGAAGGTCAACGGTGCCGCCGTGGCGGCCGCCGGGGTCACCCGCACGGCGCGCACGACGGCGGGCACCGCGACGACGTAGTCCGCGGCGACCGACGGGGAGTCGTCGACCGCCACGTCGTAGGTCGTCGCGAGGTGGTCGACGAGCGCATCGGCGACGACCCACAACGGTGCGAAGCGCTCGGAGTGGCTCACCACCGGGTAGGCGTCCTCCGGCGGCGAGCCGCCGTCCCACCGGTTGCCGTAGTCGACGACGGCCCCGCTCGCGTCACGGAACACCCGCTCGGCGACCTCGGGGCGAACGTACCCTCGCACCCGCGCACCGTACCGCCCGCCGAGCCGAGCCGGGTATACATGGTTCATGCGAGCAGTCCACGCAACCGAGGCCGGGGGCCCGGAGGTCCTCACCGTCGTCGACCTGCCGGAGACACCGCCCAGGCCGGGTGAGGTGCGCGTCGAGGTCGCCGCGGCCGGTGTCAACTTCATCGACACCTACCGGCGCAGCGGCGTCTACCCGATGGAGTTCCCACACGTCGTGGGCGACGAGGGCGCCGGGACCGTCGTGGAGGTCGGGGAGGGAGTCACCGAGTTCACCGTCGGGGACCACGTCGCCTGGGCCAGCGTGCCGGGCAGCTATGCGGAGCGGGTCAACGTCCCGGTGGAGAAGGCGATCCCGGTGCCGGTGGGCATCGACCTGCGCATCGCCGCGGCGCTGCCCCTCCAGGGGATGACCGCCCACTACCTCTGCATGTCGACCTTCCCGGTCTCCCCCGGGAACGTTGCGCTCGTGCACGCCGGCGCGGGCGGCGTCGGGCTGCTGCTCACCCAGCTCGTCGTGCGCCGCGGGGGCCGCGTCATCTCGACCGTCGGCACGGAGGAGAAGGAGCGACTCTCCCGGGAGGCGGGCGCCGAGCACGTCATCCGGTACACCGAGCTGGGCGACATCACCGCCGAGCTGCCTCCGCTCGTCCGGGACCTCACAGACGGCCGAGGTGTCGACGTCGTCTACGACGGCGTGGGCCGGGCGACCTTCGACGCCTCGCTGGCGAGCCTGCGCCGTCGGGGCATGCTCGTCCTGTTCGGTGGGTCGAGCGGGCAGGTGCCGCCCTTCGACCTGCAGCGGCTCAACGCGGCGGGCTCGCTCTTCGTCACGCGCCCGACGCTCGCGCACTACATCGCGGACCGGGCCGAGCTGGTGTGGCGAGCCGCGGACCTGTTCAACGCCGTCACCGAGGGGCTCTCCGTACGGATCGGTCTGCAGCTCCCGCTCGCCGACGCGGCAGACGCGCACGCAGCGCTCGAGAGCCGGCAGACCACCGGCAAGGTGCTCCTCGTCCCCTGAGACGGCTCCGCCGGCAGTGCGTGGCCGTGGGACTCACGGCCAGGCACTGCCGGCGGAACGCGCACTCCCGGTGAGAACTCGGCTCTCGGTGGGAAGTGAGCTCTGGGCGGGAACTCAGTTCTCGGTGGGAAGTGAGCGCTCGG
>NZ_CALGNQ010000146.1 GCF_937958535.1 uncultured Georgenia sp.
CCGGCGTGCGCCCGTGGCGGTGCTCGTCCATGCCGGTCCAACGTCGGGTACGCCGCGATCCCCGGCTACGACCCGGCCGTCGCCACCGCGGTGACCGCCGCCGTCGTCGTCGGCATCGTCGCCCTGTCGCGCGGCTCGCACCGGTGGGCCCCGTGGGACTCGAACCCACAACCCGCGGATTAAAAGTCCGCTGCTCTACCCATTGAGCTAGAGGCCCGCGACGCAGGGGACCCTCCCTCGGGGGAGCCCATGCCTCGCCGGGGGCCAGCCTACGTGCCCGCAGGTCCGCTCCCGGACCGACCGCCGCGATCCGGACCGCCCCGCACCGACCGCCGCGGGTGTCGCGCGTGCCGGGTTGCGGGCCGGGGGATCGTTCCGCACCGTAGAACGTGCCCGGCGGCGCCCACAGGGCGTCACTCCGACCCACAAGGGAACCCAGCATGCTCAGGCTGACCGACAACGCCAAGGCAGCAATCACCGGAATCACCTCCCAGTCCGGCCTGCCCGAGACCGGGGGTGTGCGCCTCTCGCTCACGACCGACGCCGACGAGGTGGAGATGAGCCTCTCGCCGGAGCCGCAGAGCGGTGACGAGGTCATCGAGGAGGACGGCGCGCGCGTCTTCCTCGAGGAGGCCGCCTCCACCCTCCTCGCCGAGCACATGCTCGACGCGGAGGCCGGCCCCGACGGCGTCGGGTTCGCGCTCCGCAAGGCGAGCTGACCCACACCGGGCGGGGGCTCCGACGCACCCCCGCTCGGTGCCGGCGCTCCGCCGAACTCCGCGCACCGCGGGGGGATCTGCGTCAGAATCGCTGGTGTCCGGCCAGGTGGCCGGCAGCCGGTGTCCCTGCGACCTGGGGGAGGTAGCGATGGAAGGCCGTGAACGTCCGCGACGTCCCGCCATGCTCGACCCGGAGGACGCCGACCAGCTCTGGGGCGACTCCGACCCCGCCCTGGCCTCCGAGGCCGCTCACTCCACCGCCAACGCGGTGATCTTCGGGCCCAGCCACCACGCCGAGGACGAGCCCCAGGCCGAGCGGATCAGCCGGATCATCGACGCCGAGGGCCTGGACGAGATCGCCCGGCTGTGGTCCCGCAGCCCTGCGGTCACACTGCCCGGTGCGCTGTGGCGGCTCTACCTGCTGCGGGCCTGGCTCGAGCGGGACCCGGAGACCATCACCATGCGCTTCCGGGAGGGGACCGCCGCGACCGCGCCCGCCGCCACCCGCGAGCCGGGCGCCGACGAGCCGGCGGACCGGGAGGCGCTCGCCGCCCCGCAGCCCGCCGAGCTCGACGAACGGCTCGCCGCCCTCTTCTCCGGGACGGGTGAGACCGACCTCGCCGACGTCCTGGAGCAGAGCGCCGCCTTCCTGCGGGTGCTCTCCCGCGGCGCGTCCGCCGACCCGCGCTGGCGTACCCACGACGACGACGCCGCCCGCGCGGTGACCGGCCGCGCCGGAGCGCTCACCGCCACCGCCGACGAGCTCGAGCAGGCCGCCGTCCGGGCCCGCGCGGGCAGGCTGGACTGACCGTCAGCGTCGGCGCTTGCGCAGCGCCCGGGCCAGCGCGAGCACGGTGACGGCGCCGAGGATCTGCCCACCGAGGATGACCTTGCTCAGGTCGAGCGCCGGCTGCCAGCTCACCTGGCCGTCGCGCACGACGTAGACGCCCACCGGCTTGGCCCGCACGCCGAAGCCGCCACCACCGCCGGTGCCCTCGCCGTCGGCGCCGTGCGTGTCGCCGCCCTCGCCGCGGCGTCCCATCGCCCCCGTGCCGTACCCCATGCCGCTGCCGCCCACGATCTTCGCGACCGGGATGACCAGCGTGCCGCCGGACTCGTAGGCGTCACCGAAGACCCGCCGCACCCGCAGCGCGTCGTCGGCGGCCTCGACCGGCCGGTTGGCGTTCTGTGCCGTTGTCGTGTCCATGCCCTCTCCAGACTCTCAGGCCTCGTCGACTCGAGGCCCAAGCACACCACGCGACCGAGGACGGCGGAAGTCCCACCCGCCCCGGTCGCCGGTCAGAGGGGCCATGCCGGCTCCGGGCGCACGACCGGGCGACCTCACGACGGGGCGACCGTCCGCGCCGTCCACGAGCAGGCCGTCCGGGACTGCCCCAGGCCGGGCTGATCTCGTAGCATCGACTAGGTCCGGCACGCCCCAGACGCCCGGGCAGGTGAGGAGGTCCCATGGAGCAGCGCAAGCCGCGCCGCCCGGCGATGCTCGACGACCAGACCGCCGAGCGCATCGTCGGCGACGTCGACCCTGCGCTGCGCTCGCAGGCCGCCCACACGACTGCCGCGGTCCTCGTCCAGCGGGGCCGCGCGGGCGCCGAGGACCCCGAGCTGGTCGCCCGGCTCGTCGCCCTCGTCGACACCGAGGGCCTGGACACCGTCGCCGAGCTGTGGTCGCAGAGCCCGCCCCGCACCCTGCCCGGCGCGCTGTGGCGGCTCTACCTCATGCGCGAGTGGATCCGCCGCGACCCGTCGACCATCGCCGACCGGTTCGCGCTGGGCCGCCAGCGCGCCGAGGTCGCCGGTGTCATCGCCGGGGTCGTCGAGCCGCCCGGGCCGACCGACGTGGCCCGGCTCGCCGACGCGGTGCTCGCCGGCGTCTACGAGGGCGACCTCGACGTCGCGCTCGACCGCGCCGCCGCCTTCTTCCGCGTCGTCGCCACCGGCTCCGCGCTCGACGCGGACTGGATCGACGACGACGACGTCGCCACCCGCCTCACCCGCCGGGCCGGTGCCCTGCTGCGGACCGCCGAGGACCTGGAGGACGCCGCCGAGCTGTGGCGAGCCGGGAGGCTCGACTAGTGGCAGCCGTGAGCGGGACCGGGTTGGACGCGCCCGCGACACCCGACGCCGTGCTCCGGCTGGCGGAGCAGGTCGCCGCCGCCGACGGCGTCGCTCCCCTCAACGAGCAGAGCACCCTCGCCGTCCGCCACGGCACCGCGGGGTACCGGCACCACTGGCTGGCGGCCGGCGACGACCTCGTCGGCTACGCGGTCGTCGACGCCGAGGGCAGCGGTGAGCTGTGCGTCCACCCCGAGCACCGGCGCCGTGGGCTGGGCCGCCGGCTGCTGGACGCCGTGCTCGCCGAGGTCCCGGAGGCGGCGCTCTGGGCGCACGGGAACCTGCCCGGGGCGCAGGCACTGGCCCGGTCCGCGGGGCTGCGCGTCACCCGTGAGCTGTGGCAGATGGCCCGCGAGCTGCGAGCCGGGGCCACGCAGGGACCTGGGCCCGCGGCGGGGGAGGGGGTGAGCGTGCCCGGCGCCCCGGAGGGGGTGGGGCTGCGCCCCTTCGTCGTCGGCCAGGACGAGGAGGCCTGGGTGGGGCTCAACGCCCTGGCCTTCGCCGACCACCCGGAGCAGGGCCGGATGACCGTCGCCGACCTGCAGCAGCGGCAGGCCGAGCCGTGGTTCGACCCCAGCCTGCTCTGGCTGGCCCACGACGTCTCCGACCCGGGGGTCCTCCTCGCCTCGATGTGGGTCAAGCCCGCCGGGCAGGACGCCGAGATCTACGCCGTCGGGGTCGCGCCGCAGGCCCAGGGCCGGGGGCTGGGCGGCTGGCTCACCGCCGTCGCCCTGGCCGAGATGGAGCGCCGCGGCTTCCGGCGTGCCACGCTGTACGTGGAGGGCGACAACACCCCGGCGATCCGCACCTACCGGCGCGCCGGCTTCGAGCGCGTCGCCCTCGACGTCCAGTACTCGCGCTGAGGTGGAAGCATGGTGCACGTGCCCGACCACGAGGTGACCTCGCCGCCCGCCGCCCACACCGCGCACCCGGGTGGGGAGCCCACGCGCAACGGCGAGACGGAGGAGATCGCCCGGACCGGGTCGGCCCTCCCGGCGCAGGACGTGGCCGAGGAGGCCGAGGACCTCGCCGACGACGCCCGCGGCGCCGGCGACCCGCTCGAGGCCGAGCTGCCCGAGGGACGCTTCGCCGACCGCGAGCTCAGCTGGCTCGCCTTCAACCGGCGGGTGCTGGAGCAGGCGCAGGACCGGACCCAGCCGCTGCTCGAACGCGCCTGGTTCCTGTCGATCTTCGCCTCCAACCTCGACGAGTTCTTCATGGTCCGGGTCGCCGGGCTCAAGCGCCGCATCGCCACCGGCCTGGCCGTCCCCGCCGCCTCCGGGCTCACCCCGCGGCAGGTGCTCGAGGCGATCAGCGTCGGTGCGCACGAGCTCATGGAGGAGCACGCCCGCACCTTCGCCGAGGACATCCAGCCGGCGCTCGCCGCGGAGGGCATCGACATCCTCCACTGGTCGGAGCTCTCGGAGAGCGAGCAGCAGCGGCTGCGCAAGTACTTCCGCAAGCAGATCTTCCCGGTGCTCACCCCGCTCGCGGTCGACCCGGCCCACCCCTTCCCCTACATCTCCGGGCTCTCCCTCAACCTCGCCGTCGTCGTGCGCAACCCCGGCACCGGCAAGGACCACTTCGCCC
>NZ_CALGNQ010000147.1 GCF_937958535.1 uncultured Georgenia sp.
ACCCCCGACGAGGACCGCATCCCCCAGGTCGAGGAGCCCGAGCCGCAGGACCGGCCCCAGCCCCAGGTGCTGCAGCCACCGCCACCCGCGCCGGAGCCGCCCGAGGCGCCCCCGATGGACCGCGACGACGTCGACGCCGACGAGGAGGACGTCGAGGAGGAGACCGCGCCCGACCACACCCTGCTCATCGCGCTCGCGGCCGGGATCCCGCTGCTCCTCCTCGTCCTGCCGCTCGCCCTCGTCGTCCTGCTCAAGGCGCTGCGCCGGCGCCGGCGGCGGCTGCGCGGCACCGGCTCCGGGCGGGTCGGCGGCGGCTGGGCCGAGGTGGTCGACCGGGCCCGCGACCTCGGCGTCCCGGTCAGCGCGGCCGCCACCCGCCACGAGCAGGCCCGCGAGCTGGAGACCGGGCTCGCCCACGGGCACAGCACCCGCCGCCGCCGTCCGCGTCCGGTGGACGTCACCGGCCTGGACACCGCCTCCCTCGCCCGCCACGCGGACGCCGGCGTCTTCGGGCCGGTGCTGCCCGACGAGAGTGCCGTCGCGCACTACTGGCGGCACGTGGAGTCCACCGAGCAGCGGCTGCGCCGGGCCGTGGGCCGCCGCCGCTGGCTACGCTCCCGCATCTCGACCACCTCGCTGCGGAAGGGCCGTCGATGAGGATCAAGCTCACCCTGCTGCGCACCGCCGCCGACCCCGCCGACCTCGCGGTCACCGTCGACGGCACCGCCACCGTCGCCGACCTCGCACGCACCCTGGCCGAGACCGACCCGGTCCCGACCTACTACTCCCAGGACGAGCTGCGCGACCTCACCCTGCGCGTCCACGGCACACCGGGCACCGACGACCGCTCCACCCGGCTGCTCCTGCCCGAGGACGTCGCCGCCGAGACGGTGCGGTCCGGCTCGGTCGTCTCACTCGCCCAGGCCAGCCGCTACGACGGCAGCGGGGCCGACCAGCCGCCCGCGGCCCGGCTCACCGTGCTCGACGGCCCCGACGCCGGGCTCGAGGTGACCCTCCCGGAGGGCACCTCGATCATCGGCCGCGGCAAGGGCTGCGACGTGCGGCTCTCCGACCCGACCGTGTCCAAGGAGCACGCCCGGCTCGCCGTCACCGACATCATCGAGATCGTCGACCTGCGCAGCGCCAACGGCCTGCTCATGG
>NZ_CALGNQ010000148.1 GCF_937958535.1 uncultured Georgenia sp.
GGCGAGCCGCGGCAGCAGCCCCGCTGCGAGGGGTGAGGACATCCCGGAGTGGGAGCCCTCGAAGAACATGCCGCTGCCGGCGAAGTGGCCCAGCACCGGGACGTCGACGGCGTCGGCCACCGCCTTGACCATGCCGTAGCCCACGGTCGCGTAGGTGACCATGACGGCGCGCGCCCCGGCGTCGACGGCGCGCCGCGCGGTGTCGACCACCCGGTCGGGGCTGTCGGTGACGTTGGGCAGGTAGACGACGTCCTTGCCGGTCTCCTCCAGGACGGCGCGCGCGGCCTTGCCGAACTCGCGCACCCGCTCCTCCACGGGGGAGAAGGCGGTGTTGCCGAGGAGCTCGTCGTCCTTGATGAGGTCGACGCCGCCCAGCGCCGTCTCGTAGAAGATCTTCGCCGCGTCCGCCGGGGCCAGCCCGGTGCACGGCTTGATCATGTTGAGCGTCAACGGCCGGTCGTGGACCCCGACGAGGTCGCGCACGCCGGCGATGCCGTGCCGCGGGCCGCCGAGCTCGGCGGCGAAGGAGTCGGGCAGCTCGAGGTCGACGAGCTTGGCCTGCACCGAGGTCGAGGCGTCGTTGCCGAGGAGCGTGGTGAGCATCATCGGGAACTGGGCCCCGAAGTTCACCGTCGGCAGCGCGAGCTGGACGAAGAAGCCGTGCACCTCGCCCTCGGCCTGGCTGCGCACGTCCACCGGCGGCGCCTCCAGCACCCGGACCACCCGTCCCTCGTGCCGGGCGCGCAGCTCCGGCGTGAGCCCCGGGACGTCGATCCAGGTACCGACCGTCTGCCCGACGGCGAAGGCGGTGGTCTTGGCGAGCACGTCGGACTCGGCGTCGAGCTCGAGGTAGTGGGTGGCGAGGAGGTAGTCCTTGGTGCGGACGTCCTCGGGCGTGACGAAGAGGTCGGTGGACAGCGTCATCGATGGCTCCTTCGGAGGGGGGTGGCTAGGCTGGAGAACGCGTCGTCCCGTGCCGGAGCGGGACGAGCGAGCGGGACGGAGGTCGCGCCGTGGACGAGGCCCACAGGTCACATCTGGAGGAGCACCTCGGGCGAGCGGTCGCCCCGGGTGCCGAGTCGCTCAGCGGCGACCCGGAGCACGTCGAGGGTGCTCCCGTCGCGGAGGGGGCGCAGTCCCTCGCCGGGGGAGACCCGCCCGAGGAGAGCCGGCACGGGCGCCGCATCGCCCGGGGTGCCGAGTCGCTCAGCGGCGAGCCCGGCGAGCACGCGGAGGGCGCCGGGCACGGCTGACCGCGCCGGCGCCCTCGCCCGCGGCTAGGCTAGGGTCGCCGTCGGCCCAGGCGACGACGAGAACGGGAGACGCAGCATGACGACCGACCACGACGCCTACATCGCCGCGGCACCCGGGCAGTTCCACGACGAGCTGAGGTGGCTGCGCACGGTCCTGGCGCGCACGCTGCCCGACGCCGAGGAGGCCGTGGCGTACAACATGCCGGGCTTCGCGGTCGGCGGCACGGTCGTCGCGAGCTACGCCGCGTTCAGCAAGCAGTGCGGCCTCTACCTCCTCCCGCACGCCATCGCCGAGCACGCCGAAGAGATCGCGGCCGCGGGCCACAAGGCCACCAAGACCGGCATCACCTTCACCCCACGCAAGCCGATCCCGGACGACCTCGTCGAGCGGCTCGCGCGGACCTCCCGGCGGGGTGCGAAGGGCTGAGGTCGACCCCGCGGGGACGGCCGAGTAGGCCGGCGTCCGTCGGGTCCGGCGGCTGATGACGCGGGCGGGCGTGCGGGGTCCTCGGCGGCTGAGTGCGAGAGGGTGCGGCGAGGTCCGGCGGCCGAGCGCGCGAAGCCCTCGGTGGCCGCGGCCATCGGGGTGCCGCGGTCCCGGCAGCCGAGTACGCGAAATCGCCTTGACCCTCCCGTGACGTGAGGCCCTAGCGTCCCGCGTATGACGTTCACCGTGCTCGACAGCCACACCGCCATGCGCGAGGTCCTCAACGCGCCGGTCGACCGACGCGCCGAGCTCTTCCGGCCCTTTCTCGACCGCGCGGCCGGCATGTACCGGTACTTCCCGGGCGAGCCCGACGTCGTCACCCTCCACCACATGGGGGCCGGCTTCCGGCTCGACGCCGACGATGACCGCTACCTCCCGGCCGTCGACCGCATGGCGGAGGCGCGAGTGTGGGAGCGGGTCGAGGGCGCTCTCGAGAAGGCCCTGACGGTCCAGCTGGACGCCACCCCGGACATCACCGTGCCCGAGGAGATCGTCGTCCTCATCGTCCTGGGCAACCCCGATGACGACCTCTTCATGGGCGCGAGCCGCGGCATGAGCGCCAACGGCAGCGTCACCGGATACCTGTGGATCAACATCTGGCCCCGGCCGGAGATCCTCGAGCAGGTCGAGGCCATCGCCGTCCACGAGCTGAACCACAACCTGCGCTACGCGAACCGGGTCTGGGACCCGGCCACCGTCACGGTGGGCGAGCACGTCGTCGCCGAAGGGCTCGCCGACGCCTTCGCCCGCCAGCTCTACGGCGACCTCGGCTACACCGTCATCGGCCGCGATCTCCTCGCCGACGACGACGTGTTCGCCAAGGTCCTCACCGGGCTCGACGTCACCGGGATGGAGCACTTCACCGCGTGGGTCCTCGGCGACGCCCACGCCGTGCGCTTCGGCGCGCAGGCGGTAGGACTGCCGACCGGTGCCGGCTACGCGGCGGGCAACCGCCTGGTCGACGCCTACCTCTCCGCCACCGGACAGACGGCGGCCCAGGCCCTGTTGGCCGACCGGGACGAGGTCATCCGCGCCACGGTCGGCCGCCGCTGACGCTCCGTGGAGGGTACCGCGTCGTCCTCCCGAAGGGACGGCGCCGCCGGATCAGCCGGCGGCGTGGCCCGCCCCGCCACGGTCGGCCGCCGCTGAGGCTCCGCCGTGCGTGCCGTCGCCCGCTGCGCCGATGCTGCGGTAGGTGACGTGCGTGACGAGCGGCGTGGTCCGGCTGCTCACCGGGACGAGCTCGAGGTCCCCCACGTCGGCGAAGAGGCGTTCGCCCGCGCCGAGGACGATCGGCGCGATGTGCAGCCGGAGCTCGTCGATGAACCCCGCAGCGAGGTACTGGTTGATCGTGCCGGCGCCGCCCGCGACGGCGACGTCCCCGTCACCGGCCGCGGCGCGCGCCTGCTCGATCGCGGCGGTGATGCCGTCGGTGACGAAGTGGAAGGTGGTGCCGCCCTCCATCTCGACCGGCTCGTGCGGGTAGTGGGTCAGCACGAACACCGGTGCGTGGTACGGCGGGTCCTCACCCCACCAGCCGCGCCACTCCTCGTCCCACTCGCCGCGGACCGGACCGAACATGTTGCGCCCCATGATGAAGGCGCGTGCGGCGACGATGGCGGCGCGCTCGTCCGCGTTCTCCTCCACCCGCTCGAACTGCCAGCGGTGGAGCCGCTCGCCGCCCACTCCGAGCGGTTCCTCACGGGACTGGTCGGGTCCGGCGACGAACCCGTCGAGGGACACCGTCACGTCACAGGTCACCCGGCTCATCGCGTCCTCCTCGACTGCTTGCACATTGCCACTGGTCGGTACGGTATCCGGACCGGAGGTAACCTGCAATCAGTTTTCTCGGGAGGGAGGGCTCGTGGTGGAACGGCGCTCGGGGTGCCCGATCAACCTGTCCCTCGAGGTGATCGGGGACAGGTGGTCGCTGCTCGTCATCCGCGACATCGTCTTCGGGCGCCGGCGGCACTACCGCGAGCTGCTCACCCGTTCCGAGGAGGGCATCGCCTCCAACATCCTCGGCGACCGGCTCCGCCGGCTCGTGGACGCCGGGCTCCTCACGCGCACGCCCGACCCCAGCCACCGGCAGAAGCGCCTCTACAGCCTCACCGAGCCGGCGATCCAGCTCGTCCCCGTGCTCGCCCAGCTGGGCGCGTGGGGCAGGCGGCACCTGCCCGTGACCCCCGAGCTGAGCATCCGTGCACAGGTCCTCGAGGAGGGTGGCCCGGCGCTGTGGGAGGACCTCATGGACGAGCTGCGCGAGATCCACCTCGGCATCCCCCGACCCGCCGGGACACCGTCCGTGCTCGAGCGGCTCCAGACCGCCTACGAGCAGGCGCTCGCCGAGCAGGCGGCAGGCTGAGGGCCTGACCCGGTGTGCGGGGCGGTGCCGGTCGTCGGCGCCGGCACCGCGGGAACCTCCGACGGCCGGGGGCCTTGGCGCGGGCCGCCCACTCGGCCACCATGGGCAGATGTCCGCACTGGTGCCGCACACCGTGCCGGCCCCGCTGCGCCCCCTCGTCTCCAGCGCCGTGGGCTACCGGGTGCCGGCCTACCCCGCCGGGGTGCACCGCGGGCTGCCCTCCCGCCACCTCACGCTCGTCATCGAGCTTCTCGCCCCGCTCGGCGTCACCGGGATGGAGCGGCCGGTCTCGGCGCACGGGGTCGTCGGGGGCCTCCACACCAGTGCCGCCCTGATCGACGCCACCCGTCCGCAGGAGGGCCTGCAGTACGGGCTCACGCCGCTCGGGGCGCGCGTGCTCCTCGGCGTGCCCGCCGGTGAGCTGCGCGGCCGCGCCGTCGACCTCGGCGACGTCGTCGGGCACCTCGCCCTCAGGCTCGTCGACCGGCTCGCCACCGCATCCGGTTGGGACGAGCGGTTCGGCCTGCTGGACGCCGCCCTGCTCCGTCGCGCCGCCGACTGGGACGGACACCTCGGCCGGGCCTCCATCGCCCCCGAGGTCGCCGAGGCGTGGCGGCTCATCCTGACCGGCGACGGCACGCTCCCGATCGCCACGGTCGCCGCCCACGTCGGGTGGGGCAGGCGCCACCTCGCCGAGCGCTTCCGGCTGGTCACCGGCCTCACGCCGAAGGAGGCGGCGCGCGTGGTCCGGTTCGAGAAGGCGCAGCGGCTGCTCCGCACCCGGCGACCGCCCCTCGCCGAGCTCGCCGTCGTGGCCGGGTACGCCGACCAGCCGCACCTGGCGCGGGAGTGGCGCGCGCTCACCGGGGTGAGCATCACGACCTGGGTCCGCGAGGAGCTCCCATTTGTGCAAGACGTACCCGCCGAGGTGCGCGCACACTCCCTGACATGAGCAGCAACGAGGCAACCACCCAGCAGACCGGCCTGCCCGCCCCGACCCCGAGCGTCTGGCCGAGTGTGGGCTTCACCGACGTCGACGCCGGTGTCCGCTTCCTCACCGACGTCCTCGGGTTCGTCGTCACCGCGCTCTACCGCGACGACGACGGGACCGTCGTCCACGCCGAGGCCCGCTGGCCCGACGGCGGCGGCGTGATGTTCGGCAGCCGCGGCAAGGCGGGGGACTGGGGCGCCCTCGGCCCCCAGGGCGTGTACGTCGCCGCCGCCGAGCGGTCGACCGTCGAGGCCGCATGGGAGCGCGTGCGGGCCGCCGACGACGTCGAGGTCCTCCTCGGGCTCCACGAGACGCCCTACGACCCGGCGACCTTCTCCCTCCGGGACCGCGACGGGAACCTGTGGAGCATGGGCACCTACCGCGGGGAGTAGCGGCCGCGCGTTCGCGCAGCGGCCGCGAGCGGCCGTCAGCCGCGCCTCGTGACCGCCTCGCGCCGGGCTGCCGTCAGTGCCGCCGCACCGAGCACCACGGCGCTCGCGGCCACCCACACCAGGTGCACCCACGGCGGCTGCGCCGCCCGACCGACCCAGAGCTCGACGTCCTCGACCGGGATCACCGTCCGGTAGGCCAGCTGTCCGAAGTGGTACGTCGGGAGCCACTGCGCCACCCGTCCGACGACGTCGGGGAGCTCCCCGAGCGGGAAGAAGAACCCTGAGGCGAAGCTCAGCGGCAGGAAGACGAGGTTGGCGATCACCGTCGCCGCGCGCGGACGGGCGAGGAACGCGATCGCGAAGCCGAGCGGGGCGAAGAGCAGCACCCCGCCGACGAGCGTGGCGGCCAACGAGAGCCACGCCGTCACCGGCAGCCGGACCTCGCCGAACGCCGCCGCCACCGCCGCCATGACCACGACGACGAGCCCCGCGTGGAGCACCGCGGTGGCCGACTTGCCGGCGAGGTGCACCCAGGTGGGGAACGGCGTCGCCGCCAGGGTGCGGGGCCAGCCGCGGCCGCGCTCCTTGGCCACGTCCTCCCCGAAGGTGAAGATCGCCAGCGACACGACGCCGTAGCAGGCCATCGACACGAGCATCGCCAGCGTGACGGGTGTGCCGGCGGGGAGCAGGCTGCCGACCCGCGGCAGCCCGAACATCGCGTAGAGCAGCACCGGCACGGCCATCGCACCGACGGCGAACTCCGCGCTGCGGAACGAGGACCGCAGCTGTCCCGCGGACGACACCCCCAGCAGCCGCAGCGGCACGACCGCGGGACTGGGGACGACAGCACTCATCTCCAGGCTCCTTCGACTGCGGGACTCTCCTCGGTCAGCGTGAGGAACACGTCCTCCAGGGCGCCACCGTCCGCGAGCAGCTCACGCGGCGGTGCGTCGGCCAGCACCCGGCCACCGGCGACGACGACCACCCGGTCCGCCACCGCCTCCGCCTCGGTGAGGTCGTGCGTGGCGAACAGGACGGTGGCACCGTCGGCGACGCTCGCCCGCGCCAGCCGCCAGAAGGTGCGCCGGGCGGCGACGTCCATCGCGGCGGTCGGCTCATCGAGCAGCAGCAGCTCCGGTGCCCCGACGAGCGCCATCGCGAGCAGCAGGCGCTGCCGCTCGCCCCCCGACAGCGCTGTGACCGTGCGGCGTGCCCGGTCGGCCAGGGCGGTGCGCTCGAGCACCTCGCGCACGGGCAGCGGCCGCGGGTAGGCGCGGCCGACCAACCCGACCAGCTCCGCGACCGTCACCTGGTCCGGCAGCCCGGCGGACTGGAGCATCGCCCCGACCCGGTGCCGGTGGGAGCCCGGCGGTGCCCCCAGCACCTCGACCCGGCCCGCGCTGGGGCGCACCAGCCCCAGCAGCAGCTCGAAGACCGTCGTCTTGCCGGCACCGTTCGGGCCGAGCAGGGCGACGATCTCCCCGCGCGCGACGGCGATGTCCACCCCCGCCAGGGCGGTCGTCGGGCCGTACCTCTTGTGCACGCCAGTGAGCGAGAGAACGTCCATCGTCGGCTCCTTCCTGTCGACTCGACGCTAGGAGCCCGGCGGGGGAGCGCGGTGGTGCCGAAAGGCCCGACTTCGGCCCATGACCAATGGCACCCCCGGCAGCACCCCGCCGCTCTACCATCACGGGTGTGACCTCCCCCACCGACGTCGGAGGCGGTGCTGCCACCGGACTGGCCGCCGTCCTCGTCTCGGGCGCCGCCGTGGGGGTCTCCGCAGCCACCGGGAGCTGGCAGCCGGAGGGCGACCGGGCCGTCGCGTGGGGGCTGGCCTTCGGGGCCTACGTGCTGGTCTACGTCGCGCTGTCCGAGCTCGTCTCCCGGCGCCCGCTGCTGCCCGAGCGCGCCGGTGCGCTGGTGCTGCTCGCCGCGGGGCTGGCGGTGTGGTTCCTCGACCCGACGCTCACCTGGATGGCCACCCTGTTCGTCGTCACGGCGGGCACCTGGACCTCGCTCTTCTCCCGCGGTGTGGTCACCACGCTCGTCGTGCTGCAGTCCGTGGCCGTCGCACTGGGGATGGTGCTCACCGCCGCCGACGGCGCTGCCGTGCTCGCCCTCACCGGTGCGTTCGCCTCCTTCCAGGCGTTCGCCGTCGTCGTCATCCGCGGTGCCGAGCGGGAGCGCGCGGCACGGGCCGAGCTCGACGACGCGCACCGCCGACTGCGCGCCACCCACGAGGAGCTGCGGACCGCGCACGCTGAGCTCCGCGCCGCCACCGCCCTGCTCTCGGCGGCCAGCCGGGACGCCGAACGGCTGCGCATCGCCCGCGACCTGCACGACGGGGTGGGCCACCAGCTCACCGCGCTCGCCCTCGAGCTCGAGATCGCGGGGCACCGCGGCGCGGGGGACGGCGCCCTCCACGTCACCCGCGCGCGGGACATCGCCAAGGGGCTGCTCACCGAGGTGCGCGACACCGTGAGCGCCCTGCGCGACGAGCCGCAGCAGCTCGCCGACACGCTGCGCGAGCTCCTCGGTGAGCTGCCCGGCCTCGCCGTCGGTCTGGAGGTCGACGTGGCCGAGCCGCCCGGCCAGGACGTGGCGCTCGCCGTCGGGCGTGCCGTGCAGGAGATCGCCACCAACACGCTGCGTCACTCCGGTGCGCACCGGCTCGACGTCGCCGTCACCCAGGACGACGCCGGCACCCTGACCGTCCACGCGCGCGACGACGGCCGCGGTGCACCGGTGGTGGTCCCGGGCAACGGGCTGCACGGCATGGCGGAGCGCGTGCGGGCCCTGGGCGGGTACGTGGCGGTCGAGTCGGGGCCGGGGGAGGGGTTCGCGGTCACCGTCCGGCTGCCGCGCACGGCCGCGACACCGCTCGGACCCCGCGCCCTGACCATCGAGCGGCGCCCCGGCGCGCGACACCCGAACCCCGCGGAGCCGGCGCAACCGG
>NZ_CALGNQ010000149.1 GCF_937958535.1 uncultured Georgenia sp.
GTCCGGGCGGCTGCCGGAGCAGCGGACCGCTGCGGCGTGGTCGCGGAGCGGGACCGCCCCGAGCGGCCACGACCTCGGCCCCGGCCACCCCCGCCGGAGCGCTGCTGCGGCTGCGGCGCCCTGGGCACCGCGGCCGCGGCCTCCGCCGCGGAGACGGCGGGTGCCGCCTCACCCACGAGCCGCTGCACCGTGGCGTCCCCGGGGCGCACGCTCACCGGCTTGGCGGTGATCTTCGCCTTGCGGGCGAGGAGCCGCATGTCCGCCGTCTGCTCGGGCAGCACGATCGTCACGACGTCGCCGCCGGCGCCGGCGCGGGCGGTGCGGCCGGAGCGGTGGAGGTAGGCCTTGTGCTCGGCGGGCGGGTCGACGTGGACGACGAGCTCGACGTCGTCCACGTGGATCCCGCGGGCCGCGATGTCGGTGGCCACGAGCACCCGGACGGCGCCGGAGGAGAACGCGGCGAGGTTCCGCTCGCGGGCCGGCTGGGTGAGGTTGCCGTGGAGGTCGACGGCCGGGACGCCCGCCGTCGTCAGCTGCTTGGCGAGGCGCTTGGCCTGGTGCTTGGTCCGGGTGAAGAGCACCCGCCGGCCGGCTCCGGAGGCGAGCTCGTGGACGACGCGCTTCTTGTCCTCGGCCCCGGAGACGGTGAGCACGTGGTGCGTCATCGCCGTGACCGGCGACTCGGCGCTGTCGACGGCGTGGTGCAGCGGGCGCTGGAGGTAGCGCTTGACCAGGACGTCGACGCCGTTGTCCAGCGTGGCGGAGAAGAGCATCCGCTGCCCGGTGCTCGGCGTGCGGTCCATGATGCGTCGGACGCCCGGGAGGAAGCCGAGGTCGGCCATGTGGTCGGCCTCGTCGAGGACGGTCACCGAGACGTCGTCGAGGGTGAGCACGCCCTGGCCGAGGAGGTCCTCGAGCCGGCCGGGGCAGGCGATGACGATGTCCACGCCGGCCTTCAGCGCGGCGACCTGCCGGGCCTGGCTGACGCCGCCGAAGATCGTCGTCGTCCGCATCCCGAGCGACTCGGCCAGGGGCGCGACGACAGCGTCCACCTGGTTGGCGAGCTCGCGGGTCGGGACCAGGACGAGGCCGCGGGGGCGGTTCGGCACGCGCCGGCCGTCGGCCAGGCGGGTGACGAGCGGGAGGGAGAAGGCGAGTGTCTTGCCCGAGCCGGTGCGGCCACGGCCGAGGACGTCCCGGCCGCGGAGGGTGTCCGGCAGCGTGGCCGCCTGGATGGGGAAGGGGGTGGTGATGCCGGTGTCGGTCAGGTGACGGACGACGGCGGTGGGCAGATCGAACGAGGTGAAGGAGGTCAAGGGTGCCTTTCAGGCGCTGAGAAGGGTCGGAGCTCGCCGTACAGGAACCGGCAGCGGTGCTGCACTGGAGCTCGACGACGCCGGGCCGCAGCCGCGGCCCACGACGTCGACCCTACCCTGCCCGGGCGTCCCGTGCCGGGGCGGTGGGTCACCTCACGGCGCGCGGTGGGCGGACCGGGGGCGCCACGGCTGGGCTGACGTGCCGGGGCGTGACCCGTCTTCCGCGCGTACTCGCCCCCGTGGCGCTCGCCCCACGGGCCGGCAGCACGCTGTCCGCCACCCCGGGCTCCTCCGGGAGCTCGGGCTCGAGCGGCGGCGGGGCGGCTTCTCCGGCGGTGGCGGGGGCGGGGGCGGCGGCCGCTGACCTGCCGAGGGGACCGGCAGCGGTGGGGCGGGGCCGCCCGGACTCGGGATAGCGTTGACGGGCGTGAACCGTCTGTCGCGCGCCCTGGCGGCCCTCCTCCTCGCCCTCGTCCCGCTGCTCCTCCTGCCCACCACCGCGACGGCGGCGAGCGGCGACGTCATCGACCGGCTGGACATCGCCATCGACATCCGGCCCGACGGCACGCTCGACGTCACCGAGACCTACCACTGGAACTTCGGCAGCCGTGAGGGCCTGGGGCTCACGCGCGTGCTGGACGCGCGCTTCGACTACCCGCCGCAGCCGGGCAAGGAGCGCGTCTACGACTACCGGGGCTTCGCCGCGACGAGCCCGACCGGCGCCCCCGCCGGCGTGTGGGTCCGCGACGAGGGTGCCCGGGTGCGGGTCGACATCGGCGCACCGGACGGCTCGGCCGACCGGCGCACCGGGCAGCAGGTCTACGTGCTGACCTACACCGTCCACGGTGCGCTCAACGCCATCCGGGACGACCCGCGCGTCCCCGACCAGGACGAGCTGTACTGGAACGCCACCGGTCACGACTGGGAGGTGCCCATCGCGGAGGCGACGGTGACGGTCACCGGCCCGACCGACGCCGTCGACCACGCCTGCTACCAGGGTGACCACGGCTCGACGGCCACGTGCGACACCCTCGCCGTCGACGGCCCCACGGTGGTCGGCGGCGGGAGCGACCTGGCGCCCGGGTCCGGGCTGACGATCATGGCGGCCTACCCGCCCGGCACCTTCACCCGGACCGCTCCCATCCTCCAGGACAAGCAGACCTCGCCCTTCAGCGACGAGGACGAGAGCTGGACCGCGACCACCGCCGACGTCGTCTGGCGGCACTGGGTGTGGCTCACCCCGCTCGCGCTCGCCCTGCCGATCGCGTTCGGCCGGTGGCGGGTGCGCCGGGGCCGGGACCTGCACTACGTCGGGCTCACCCCCGGGCTGCTGCCCGCGCCGGGCAGCACCCCCACCGTCGCGCAGCTGCGCAGCGAGCCGCCGGTCGCCGTGCGCTTCACCCCACCGGACCTGCTCCGGCCGGCGGAGGTCGGGGCGCTGGACACCAAGCGGGTGAAGGACGAGCACATCACGGCGACGATCATCGACCTCGCGGTGCGTGGCTACCTGCGCATCCACGAGGCCCGGCTGGGCCGCGACGGGCACCCCGACGACTGGCTGTTCGTCGCCACCCCGGAGAACGCCCCGCTCGACCGGCTCACCAGCTACGAGCACACCCTGCTCAGCGGCCTGTTCCGGTTCGGCCGCCAGGTCCGGCTCTCCCAGCTGCGCAACCGGTTCTACCGCACCACCCGCGCCGCCCGGCGCGAGCTCGGGGAGGAGATCGACCGGCGCCGCTTCTTCACCAGGCCGCTCAAGCCGGGCGGCGCGTACCAGGTGGGCCGCGTCCTCCTCGCCGTCCTCCTCCTCCTGGGCGTCCCGATGCTCTTCGGGGTCACGATGGCGATCCTGCCCGAGTCGGCGAACTTCCTCCTCCTCATCGCCGTCGGGCTCGTCCTCGCGTTCGCGGTCGCCGTGTGGTGGACGGCGGACACCCGCTGGCAGCGCACCCCGACCGGGCGGGCCCTGCACGAGCAGTCCCGCGGCTTCGAGCGCTACCTGTCCACCGCCGAGGCGCACCAGCTGCGGTTCGAGGAGGGGCAGGACATCTTCTCCCGCTACCTCCCCTACGCCATCGTCTACGGGGTGGCGCAGCGCTGGGCGGCGATCTTCGCCCAGCTCGAGGCGCAGGGGGTCGACGTCGGACGGCCCACCTGGTACGTCGGCAGCTCGACCTTCGGCGGTGGGAGCTTCTCCGACCTCGGCCGCGCGCTGTCCGGTCTGACGACGACGGCGAGCAGCTCGCTGTCCTCCACCCCCGGGTCCTCGGGCAGCTCCGGGTCCAGCAGCGGCGGCGGCGGCTTCTCCGGTGGCGGTGGTGGCGGCGGGGGTGGCGGCGGCCGCTGAGCGCCCCGCACTACCTCACCGGCACGTCCACGACCCGCACGTCCGGCGTGCCGTACGTCCCGTCCCGGCCCGCGACGTCGAGCACGACCGACCTCCCGGGCACCCGCGGCCACACCACCGCGGCCACGTACGTGTCACCCGGTGCCAGGTCCTGCCGCAGCGACGGCGCCAGGGCCGCGTACCGGTCCGCCACCGGGTACTCCAGGGGGTAGTGGCGGGTGGTACCCACCGCGAGCGCCAGGACGTCGGCCCACTCCCGGAAGCGGGCGGGCTCGCGCTCCTCGCCGGTGCGGCTGCGGACGAAGGAGCTCCCGACCCGGCTGATCGTCTCCTCCCCGGTGTTCGTCACCTCGACCCGACCGACGAGATAGCCGCCGAGCTCGCGCACCTCCTCCAGCGAGACGGTCACCGGGTGCTCCTCCCGGACCACCGCGCACTCGGGTGCGCCCGCGACCGGTCCGTCCACCTCGGGCAGGCTCGGGTCGCCCCACGGTGCCACGCGCGGGCTGCCGGCGCCGGTCGGCCCGACGAGGTGTACCTCGACCCGTGAGGCGGCCGCACCGTGGACCACCTCGACCCCCGTCCCGGTGAGGTCCGCCAGCTCCGCCAGCCGGTCGCGGACAGCCGCGCCGCGCTCGTGGGCGAGGGCGGCGTCACCCGGCACCACCACCCGGACCGACTCGGCGCCATGCTCGGTGAGCTGGGCGGCCACGGCGTCCAGGACGTCGTCGGCGGTGTCGGACGGGTCGGCGGAGCCGTCGTCGAACAGTGCCTCCGGGGCGATGTGCACGGTGACCTCCTCGGTCGAGGCGACGACGTCGACCGTGCCGGCGCGGTCTCGGGCCACCGCCTCGAGCGCGGTGCGCCGCACCCGCAGCTCACCCCGCGACCGGCCGTGCTCGGGGTCGCCCTCGAGCAGCCACGCGGACGCCTCGCTCACCGCCTTGCGGCTCCGCGGGCCGCGTTCGTCGGTGAGCCGGCCGAGGTCTACCACGGGTACCTCGACGACGTCCCCGTGCGGCACGACCACCGCGACGGACCGCTCCGTCTGCGGGCCGTAGGCCGCGTACCCGACCTGCCGGCCCGCCTCGCGCCCGAACCAGCTGCTCGCCGTGAAGCCGTCGACGTCGAGCGGCTCCTCGACCGCGGCCTCGCCCAGGTCGAGGACCTGCAGCCGGGAGAGGAGCCCGGCGTAGGGGTGGTGCTCGGAGTCGGGGACGAGCTCCCAGGGCTTGGCGCTGCGCTCCAGGTCGTCCGGGAGCGCGACGTCGAGGACCAGGACGGCGTGCTCGGCGTCCACCTGCACCATCGGCCCGACGCGGGCGGTGGCCGCCATCCCCTCGACGACGACGTCGACGTCCACCGGGTCGGCGGCGACCGCGGGGGGCGCCGGCGCCGTGGTGGTGGTCACCGGCTCCGGTGTCGGCCCCGGTCCGGCCGAGGTCGGTGCACATCCCACACCGGCGAGCAGCGCGGCGCCGGCGAGCGCCGCCCACCACCTCCCGCGCTCCACCTGTCCTCCATCTGTCGCTGACGGGCGCCGGAAGTCTACGACGAGCGCCGGACAGCACGACGCCGACCGGCCCGGCGGCCGGCCGGCGTCTCCTGGGTCAGCGGCGTGCGCTGCCCTTGTTCGTCACGGCCAGGTAGATGCTGATGAAGACGATCGCAGCCACGACGGAGATCGCCCACCGGATCCAGTCGACCCCGCCCGTGTCGCCGACGCCGAGCAGGCCGGCGAGCCAGTAGCCCACCAGGGCACCCGCGACACCGAGGATGATCGTCCACAGGATCCCCAGGTTCTGCTCGCCCTTCATGAAGAGGCGGGCCAGCGCTCCGATGATGGCGCCGAAGATGATGAGGCCGATGATCTCCATGCCGGTCCTTCCTGTCGCTTGGCACCACCTGGGCGGCGGCGCCGATCCCGCCGAGCGTGGCACGCAGCGCCGTGGCCCGCACTCGGGGAGGTCAGCCCGGCACCACCGGCACGACCAGGGCCCGGTGGTCGGACAGCGGCAGCCGCAGCGCCCACGGCTCGCCGGCAGCACGCAGCCCCGGCCCGACCAGGACGTGGTCCAGCTGGCGCCGTGGACACGCGGAGGGGAAGGTGTCGACGCGGGCCGGGCCGTGCATGCCGGAGACCCGGGCCGCGTCGTCGGGTCCGAGGTTGAGGTCGCCGAGGAGCAGGTGCGGGCCGGGCAGGGTGCGCAGCGCACGGGCCGACTCGGCGAGCTGCCGCCGCGCCGTGGGCGGGTCGGTCGACAGGTGCGTGCACGCCACGGAGAAGGTGCCGCAGGGGCCGTCGACGACGGCCGCGAGCAGCACCCGGGGCGGGTCGAGGTGCACCCGCAGCCCCAGCGGCCCGCCCGGCCGGACCCGCACCGGCCCGGGCCGCAGCGGGCGCACGTGCCAGGAGCGCACCGGCCACCGGCTGAGCAGTGCCACGCCGTACCCGGCGCCGTCGGGGACGTGGGCGGGGACGGGTCGTCGCCGCAGTCCGTGGACCTGGCCCGCGAAGGCGGCCGCGAACCGGTACCAGGGCAGGCCGAGCGCGGCGGCGGCCACGGCCGCCTGGTCGACCCGTCCGCTGCGGGACTGGCCCTTGTCGACCTCCTGCAGCGCGACGACGTCGCCGGGCAGCCCCGCTAGCGCGGCGGCGAGCCGGTCGGCCGCGTCGGGGCCGCGGGCGGCCGGGTGCCCGTGCTGGATGTTCGCGGTGACCACCAGCACGGGCGGCCGGTCACAGCTCCTCGAAGGTGAGGGCGACGGAGTTCATGCAGTAGCGGTCGCCCGTCGGGGTCTGCGGCGCGTCGGGGAAGACGTGGCCGAGGTGGGAGTCGCAGCGGGCGCAGCGCACCTCGGTGCGGACCATGCCCAGGGAGCGGTCCTCGTGGAGGGTGACCGCGTCGTTGTCGGTGGGGGCGTAGAAGCTCGGCCAGCCGCAGTGGGCGTCGAACTTCGTGTGGGAGCGGAAGAGCTCGGCACCGCACCCGCGGCAGCGGTAGATGCCCTCCCGGTTCTCGTAGAGGAGCTCGCCGGTACCCGGCCGCTCCGTCCCTGCCTCGCGCAGGACGTGGTACTCCTTCGGGGAGAGGCGCTCGCGCCACTCCTCCTCGCTCAGCGCCACCTTGGTGAACGCCACGCGCGGGTTGTCGGTACTCATGGCTCCATCTTGCGCCCGTTCGGCCGGGGAAGTCACGTGGATCGGGTCGGCTCGTCGCGAACGAGCTGCTTTCCGAAGAAGTGGGTGATGTGCGGGTTGTCCTCGAAACGCTCCACCGGCTCGTACCCGCTGGCGCGGTAGAGCCCGCACGCCTCGACCAGCTCCGCGTTGACGCCGAGGATCACCCGCCGCCCGCCCAGCGCCCGGGCCCGGTTCTCCAGGTGCTTGAGGAGGAACTTGCCCAGGCCGCGGCCCCGGACGTCGGGCCGGAGCCACATCCGTTTGATCTCCACGACACCGGGTTCGACGACGTGCACCGCGCCGAAGCCGATCGTCTCGCCGGTCGCGACCTCGCTGACGATGCAGAAGTCCCCGTTGGGCGGGGTGACCTCGGCGTCCTCGGCATGGCTGAGCGAGGGGTCGCCCGCCAGCCGCTCACCGAGCTCGGCGCGGTAGGCCCGCATCGCGTTGGCCGCCGCCTGGCTGCCCGCCTGCCCCTCGAGGATCCGCACCGGAGGTGCACCCCGCGGGGGACGGCCGGCCTGTGCCGTTGCTTCCATCGACCCAGTGTGCACCTTTCCCCTGCGCCTTGTCTCGTGCGCCTCTAGGCTCGCGACATGGAGCGGCAGTCGGCTGTGCACCGGCCCAAGCTGTGCGTCCTCGCCCCCACTCCGCTGCTCATGGTCGAGGTGGAGCCGGGCGACGACGAGGAGTACCCCCAGGGCGCCGACCTCCACCTGCACCCCGGGGGCCAGGGCCTGTGGGTGGCCCGGATGGCGATCTCCCTCGGCGCGGAGGTCACCGTGTGCGGGCCCTTCGGCGGGGAGGTCGGGGCGGTGCTCGGGCACATGCTCGCCGAGGAGAACCTCACCGTGCGGGCGGTGCCGTACAACGCGGGCAACGGGGCGTACGTCCACGACCGTCGCAGCGGCGACCGGCAGACCCTGGCGCACATGGTCCCGCCCCAGCTCACCCGGCACGAGCTCGACGACCTCTACGGTACCGTGCTCGTCGAGGCGCTGGAGTCCGACGTCCTCGTCCTCACCGGCGCCGAGCCGGAGCGGGTGCTGCCCGCGAGCTTCTTCTCCCGGCTGGTGCGCGACGTGCGCAGCGTCGACAAGCCGATCGTCGCCGACCTCTCCGGCCAGCCCGCCAAGGCTGCCGCCGCGGAGGGGCCGACAGTGCTGAAGATGAGCCACGAGGAGCTCCAGGCGGCCGGGCTGACGGAGGGGGACTCCGTCGAGGAGCTCCAGCAGGCGGGCCACCGGCTCGTCGCCCAGGGGGTGGGGGCGATGCTCATCTCCCGCGCGGGTGAGCCCACCCTGCTCGTCACCGAGGAGACCGCGCGCCTGCTCGTCGGCCCTGTCGTCACCCCGCTGGACCACCGCGGCGCGGGCGACTCGATGACCGCGGGGGTGGCAGTCGCGCTCGGACGCGGGGCGAGCGTCGTCGAGGCGGCCCGGTTGGGGGCCGCGGCCGGGGCCCTCAACGTCACGCGCCGGGGCCTGGGCACGGGTCGCCGGGAGCAGATCGAGCGGTTCGCCGGACGGATCGGCGTCGCCGACCTCGAACGCCACGACGCGCGGCGGGCGGGCGACGCCGGGCCGCCGGTCGCGGCCGCCGCCGCGGCCGACCCGGCGGGCACGAAGGAGGAGCAGAGCTGAGATGCGAGTGCTCATCACGAACGACGACGGCATCCAGTCCGAGGGGCTCACGGTGCTCGCCGACGTCGCCCTCGCGGCGGGGTGCGAGGTCGTGGTCGCCGCGCCGCACCGGCAGTACTCCGGTGCCAGCGCGTCCCTGACCGCGCAGGAGGTCGACGGCCGCCTGGCCCTCGTCGACGAGCGGCCCCCGGGCCTGCCCGACGGCGTCGTGTCCTACGGGGTCAAGGCGGCCCCCGCGCTCATCGCCTTCGTCGCCGCCTACGGCGCCTTCGGGGAACGGCCCGACGTCGTCCTGTCGGGGGTCAACCTCGGCGCGAACACCGGCCGGGCCACGCTGCACTCCGGCACGGTCGGGGCGGCTCTGTCGGCCGCGACCCAGGGGATCCCCGCGCTGGCGGTGTCGATCGCCTCGGCCAACCCGCAGCACTGGCCGACCGCCCGGCTGGTGACCCAGCGGGCCTTCGACTGGCTGCTCCAGCAGCCGCCGGACGACGAGCGGGTGCTCAACATCAACGTCCCGGACATCCCCCCGGAGCAGCTGCGCGGGCTGCGTCCCGCCCACCTGGCGAGCTTCGGTGCGGTGCAGGCGCGGGTGCGGGAGAAGGGCAAGGGCTACGTCGTGCTCACCTACTCCGGTGTCACCGCCCGCGAGGAGCCGGGTTCGGACCACGAGCTGCTCACCCGCGGCTGGGCGACCGCGACCCTGCTCACCGCGCCCTACGACGACCCGGGCGGCACCGAGCTGCCGAGCTTCGAGGGCAACGGCGACGCGTCCGTCTCGGTGGACATCAGCGCCGGGACGGTGATGAGCTCCGGTGACGACAGGCCCACCGGGGAGATCACCGAGGAGGAGGTCCTCGACGCCGACGCTCCGGAGACCTGAGCGGCACCGCGGTCAGTCGTGGAGACGGACCTCGGTGGCCTTGTGCCCGCGGGGCTCGAGCTGCAGCGTGGAGTGCTCGACGTCGAAGTGGCCCTCGAGGCAGTGCTGAAGGGCGTCGAGCACCACGCAGAACCGGTCGGGGTGGAGCACCTCGTCCTCGACGACCACGTGCGCGGAGACCACCGGGACGCCCGAGGTGATGGTCCAGGCGTGCAGGTCGTGCACGGTGACCACGCCCTCGACCCCGCACATGTGCTCCCGCAAGGTCTCCAGGGACATGTCCTGGGGCGCCCCCTCGAGCAGCACCCGGGCGACGTCGCGGAGCAGGACGCCGGCGCGCGGAATGATGAACAGACCGATGGCGATGGAGGCGATGGCGTCGACCGGGGTCCAGCCGGTCACGTGGATGACGACGGCGGCGAGGAGCACCGCGACCGAGCCGAGCAGGTCGCCGAGCACCTCGAGGTAGGCGCCGCGGACGTTGAGGCTCTCCTCGCGCCCGGCGCTGAGCAGCCACAGCGAGACGAGGTTGGCGACCAGGCCGACCGCGCCGACCGCGAGCATGAGGCCGGTGCCGATCTCCGGCTCGGCACCGAGCCTGCCGATGCCCTCGACGACGACCACCACGCCGACGACGAGCAGGATGACGCCGTTGACGAGCGCGGCGAGGATCTCCGCGCGCTGCCAGCCGAAGGTCCAGCGGCCCCGGGCCGGGCGGGCGGCGAGCCAGGTGGCGGCGAGCGCGAGGCCGAGCGCCGCCGTGTCGGAGAGCATGTGCCCGGCGTCGGCGAGCAGCGCGAGCGAGCCGGAGAGCCAGCCGCCGACCGCCTCGGCGACCATGACCGTCGCGGTGACGAGGAAGGCGGCGAGGAGGCGCCGGCGGTGGGCGGTCGCTGCCGTGTGGTGGTGTCCGTGGCCCATCTCAGGCCCAGCCGAGCTCGTGGAGCCGGTCGTCGTCGATGCCGAAGTGGTGGGCGATCTCGTGGACGACCGTCACCGCGACCTCCTCGATGACCTCCTCCCGCGTCTGGCACATGCGCAGCGTGGGGCCGCGGAAGATCGTGATGCGGTCCGGCAGCGAGCCGGCCGCCCACCACGAGTCCCGCTCGGTCAGCGGGGTGCCCTCGTAGAGGCCGAGCAGCTCCGGGTCGCCGGCGTCCTCCGGCGGCTCGTCCTCGACGAGCACGACGACGTTGTCCATGTGGGCCGTCAGCTCCGGCGGCACGAGGTCGAGCCCGTCGCTGACGGCCTCCTCGAACTCGGCGCGGGACATCTCGACCATGGCCCCATCATCGCCCATCGCCGCCGGCTCCCCGTGGGGAGCGGGTCACACCGACGGCGGGACCTTCGTCCCCGGCATTTCCGGCAATGCACACGAGGATGAAGATGTCAATACCTCCACGCCGAAGAATTCGAGGACATCCATGTCACAGGACGTACGGCCGCGGCAGCGCGGCAAGGTCAAGGCTCTCCTCGCCGGTGGGCTCGTGCTCGGAGTGGGCGCCGCCGTCACGCTCGCCGCCTGGACCGATCAGGCGCACGTCGACGCGACGTTCGGGACCAGCCGGTTCAACATCGAGGTCGACACCCACGACGGCACCGGGTGGCAGGAGGGCGACCCGGAGGCCGCCCACCTCGACTTCACGGTCGACATCTCCGACCAGCTGCAGCCCGGCATCACGATCTACGCCCCGCTCTCCGTGCGGACGGACAGCACCTCGGTGGGCGGCACGGTCACCCTGGTTGGCGCCAACCAGACCGGCGGCGAGGGCAACCTCTTCACTGCCCTGGAGTACACCGTGGTCGAGACCCCCACGGCCGGTACCTGCGGCCCGGAGAGCCTCACGGGTGACCCGCTCGTCCCGGCCGGCTCACGGCTCATCACCGGTGCGGAGGACAGCCCCCTCGCGCTCGGCCCGGCCGGCGCGGACCCCGTCCACCTGTGCTTCGCGATCACCCTGCCCGAGGACCCGCACAACGTCACCGACGTCGACGAGCTCCAGGGCACCTCGACGAAGGCCACCTGGTTGTTGTCCGCCACTGCCGACGACGCCCGGCCCGACGCAGCCGGCTGATCCGTGAGCACCGTCCGCACGCGCGGGCGGCACCGGGCCGCACGGCCGCGCCGCACGTTCGCCGACCGGCTGCTCACGCTCGCGGCGGCCGTCGGGGCACTGTGCCTCGTGCTCGTCCTGCTCGCGGTGACGCACGGTGTCTCGCTGGTGATGTTCCGCACCGGGTCGATGTCCCCGGCCATCCCGGCCGGCAGCCTGGCCGTCGTCCAGGAGGTGCCGGCCGGCGCCGTCGAGATCGGTGACGTCGTCACCGTCGACCGGCCCGGACGCCTGCCCGTGACGCACCGGGTGGTCGCGGTCGAGGACACCGAGCCGGTGGCGCTCACCCTCCAGGGCGACGCCAACCCCGCACCCGACGCCGAGCCCTACCGGGTGGAGACGGTGCGGCGGGTGCTGTGGTCGGCACCTGGCCTGGGACGCGTCGTCGCCCGCCTCCAGCACCCCTACGCCCTGGGCGCGACGGCCGTCGCCGTCGCCGCCCTGGTCACCTGGGCCCTGTGGCCCCGGCGGCCCGAGACAGGAGACCGATGACCCACGACCGCACGAGGAGACACGCCCGGGCGCGCCGCATCGGCGCGCTGGCGGGTGCGCTGCTCGTCCTCGCCGTCCCCGCCTCCGGGGTCGGCGAGCGCGGCCCGCGGGAGCCCGAGCAGGGGCGCTACCTCCGGCTCCACGCCGGGCCGACCGAGCACCTGCTCTCCCCCGGCGAGGCGGTGCGGTGGGAGGTCGAGGTCGCGCTGGACGACCCGCCGTCGGCGGCGGAGGTGGCGGTGGCCGTGGGCCTGTCCGGCTCGCTGCTCGACGTCCCGGGGGCGATGACGCTGACGCTCGACTGGTGCGCCGAGCGCGACGGCGGCTGCAGCGACACCCGAGCGCTGCTCCCCCCGACCCCGGCCGACCGGCTGCCCACCACGCCGCTGGAGGTGGCGGGCGCCGCCGGCGGTCGCCTCGTCGTCACCGCCTCCGTCCCCCCGGACGCCCCCGCCGCGGCGCAGGGGCAACAGCTGCGCGTCGCGGTGGACGCCCGCGCCGAGGGGGGCGACCCGGCCGAGCCCGGGACGCCCGCCCAGCCTGCCCCGGGACGTCCGGAGGACCCGTCCGGACCTGCCACGCCCCACCCCCCGACGCCGACCGCGCCCTCCCCCGCCTCGCCCCTGCCGAGCACCGGCGTCGACCTCGCGGGGTCGGCCCTGCTCGCCCTCGCCGCGGTGCTCACTGGCGCGACCCTGGCCGGGCTGCGCCGCCGTGTCGCTCGGAGCAGGGGGATGCCCTGATGGCCCGCCGCCGGAGCGACAGGCGGCCCCGCGGCCGGGTCCCCGCGGTCCTGGGCGCCGTGCTCGTGCTGGCGGTCGTCGCGGTCGGGGCCCGGCCGACCGCCGCCGAGTGGACCGACCGCGCCCACGCCGAGGGGGAGCTGCAGGCGGGGTGGTGGGCACAGGCCGCCGCACGCGCACAGCTCGTCGAGGTGGACGCGCTCACCCTCGACACGCTCGACGCCGTGACGACCGCCGCCGAGTACCCCCGCTCCCCCGGTCCGCACACCGCCGCCGTCGACGCCGACGTCCTGGGACGCCTCCTCGGTCTTCGCCTGCCGGGCATCGGACTGCCGCTCATCGGCGACGGGACCGAGCCGGGGCTGCTCGACCTCGGCCCGGCCGCCGGTCTCGGGCTGCTCAACGGCTACGCCGCGACGGCTGACCGCACGACCGCCCGGGCGGCATCGGGCACGGTGACCGACGACGGTGCGGTGGACCTCTCCCCCGTGGCCGACCCGGCCGACACCGACCTCGCCCGACTCAGCCTCACCGCCCTCCTCGCCGACCTCGAGGTCGACGGCCTCACCGACCGGCTGGTGGACGACGTCTCCCTCGGGCTCGGCGCCCTCGGCACGACGGCGCGGTGGACCGCGGGCGGTGACCCGGAGGCCGAGTACGTCCTCGCCGGTGCCGAGCTGCGGCTCCACAGCCCGACGGTCGCCGGGCTGGTCGACGAGCTGCGGCAGGCCGTGGCCGACCTCGACGGCGCACTCGACACCACCCTCGGCCCAACCGGACCCCTCCAGCAGCTCCTCGACGGGCTCAGCACCACGCCTCTCGACCTCGGCCTGGTGTCGGTCGACCTCGGCAGGCCGCAGCTGCACGCGTCCGTCGAGCTGGACGCCCTCCTCGACGGCCTGCTCGCCGGCCCGCTCACCAGCGAGGACGGTCTGGTCTCCGTCGACCTGACGAGCGGGTCGGTCGGGGTGGACCTGCGCAGCCTGGTCGCGGGCGGTGACCTCAACGACCTCCCGCCCGACACGCAGCTGCTCACCGCCGACAACATCGGCCGGATCGCGCGGGCAGTCACCGACCTCCTCGACGGCCTCGTCACCGGGGCGGCCGCCGGCGTCACGGCGACGCTCGAGGAGACCCACCTCCTCCTGCGGATCCCGGCGGCGGTGGAAGCCCTGTTCGGCATCCTCCCCGTCGCCCACGTCACCGTGCTGGCCGACATCGGCGTCGGTGAGCTCCTGTCCGGGGGCCGCCTCTCGCTGGACGTCGAGGGGAGCCTCCTCGGGATCATCTCCCTGGACGCGCTGGTCGCACTCCTCCTCGACCCGCTCACGGACCTGCTCGTCCCCCTCCTGACAGTGGCCCTGGGCGAGCTCCTCGACGACGTGCCCACACTCGTCGGGGACACCGTCGGAGCCGCGGTCGGCGCCGTCACGGGCACTCTCGGCCCGGTCCTCGAGCCGCTGCTCACCCAGCTCGTGTCCATCACGGTCAACAGCCAGGAGGTCACCGGCCCGGCGGGTGAGGAGACGTTCACCGTGCGTGCCCTGGCGGTCGAGCTGCTGCCCGTGCTCGGCAGCGGGTCCGTGACCGTCGGGCTCGCCTCCTCCAGCGTCCGGGTGTGGCAGTCCGCCGAGCCGCCGCCCGGCTGACTGTCACGAAGATCACGCCCGAACCGCGCAGATGACGCCGAGAACCCGGAATGTCCCGACCGCCAGGGACGTTACCGCTGACAGGTAGAGATTCAGGAGACGAAACACGTTGGCGATGCTTTCCACGAGAACACGGAGAGGCAACCCGAGGGCCACCGCCCTGGTCGGCGGTGGTCTTGTCCTTGGTCTGGCCGCCGCGGTCACGCTCGCCGCCCCCTGGAGCAACCAGGCCCAGGCCGATGCGGTCTTCGGCACCGGCGAGCTCACCGTCCAGGTCCGCACCCACCAGGGGCAGGCCTGGCGCGAGGCCGCCGACGGCGACCGGGCCGCCCGGCTCAACTTCGCGGTCGACGTGGCAGGCCTGGCCCCCGGCACCGCCGTCTACGCCCCGCTCTCGCTGCGTACCGACGCCGGCTCCACGGGCGGCACCGTTGCGCTGGAGCCGGCCGTGAACCGCGGCAGCGGCACCCTCTTCGACGCGCTGGAGTACGGCGTCCTGCAGATGGACGAGGGCTCCGAGTGCGGCCCGGACGCCACCGGCACGAGCATCGTCCCCTTCGGCTCACCGCTCGCCACCGAGGACACGGGCACGGTCGAGCTCGGGCCGGACAGCTCCGACCAGGCCGACCTGTGCTTCGTCGTCGCGCTGCCCCGGGACCTGGAGGGCACGCCGGAGGCCGAGACGCTGCGGGACCTGCGCACCACTGTGCAGTGGCAGTTCACCGCCACCCCGGAGGGTCCGCAGCACAGCGCGGACGCCTGAGCGCAACGTGCTGCACGCCACACCCCGGCGTTTTGCTCCGGGCGCTCCTCTGCCCGTATGCTGTACAAGGTTCTGGGGCGCCACGGCGTCACGGGCGTCCGAACGGGCCCCCATCGTCTAGCGGCCTAGGACCCCGCCCTTTCACGGCGGTAGCACGGGTTCGAATCCCGTTGGGGGTGCGAGCAGTACAGTAGGAGAAGCAGTACAGCCTTACCACGAGGCCCCGTGGCGCAGTTGGTTAGCGCGCCGCCCTGTCACGGCGGAGGTCGCGGGTTCAAGTCCCGTCGGGGTCGCGGCGGAAGGCCCGGTCAGAGAACTGGCCGGGCCTTCGCTCACCAGGCTCTGTAGCTCAGTTGGTAGAGCGTTCGACTGAAAATCGAAAGGTCGCCGGATCGACGCCGGCCGGAGCCACACGAGAGGAAGCCCCCGGGGTGCACACCCCGGGGGCTTCGTCGTTCTCCCGTCCGTCACCGGACCGGGCGGACGACGCAGGCGGCCCTGCACCGTGCTGGTGCAGGGCCGCCGCGTGTCGGTCGCGACCCGCGGGTCGTGGTCCGCTCAGGACTGCGGGACACGCCGGACACCGATGGTGTCCTTGCCGTCGCCGTCCCAGTCGCCGACGTAGACCTCGTCGCCGGCCCGGCCGAAGAGCATGGCCACGTCCGCCGGGCCACCGCGCAGGGAGTTCTTCACGTGGTACTCCTTGCCGCGGCGCACCGCGAAGGTGTCCTTGCCGTCCCCGTCCCAGTCACCGGCGTACACCTCGTCGGTCGCCCGGCCGTAGGTGAACACCACGTCGGCGTCGCCGCCGCGGACCGAGTTCTTCACGAAGTACGTCTTGCCGCGACGCACCGCGAAGGTGTCCTTGCCGTCCCCGTCCCAGTCCCCGACCAGGACGTCGTCGCCGGCCCGGCCGTAGTGGATGACGACGTCCGCCGGACCGCCACGCAGCGAGTTCTTCACGTGGTAGGTCTTACCGCGGCGCACGGCCAGCGTGTCGACGCCGTCACCGTCCCAGTCGCCCACCAGGACGACGTCGTCGGCCCGACCGTAGGTGAACACGCTGCCCGCGGGACCACCCTCGGCGGCGTTGTTGACGTAGTACGTCTTGCCGCGGCGGACGGTGATGGTGTCCTTGCCGTCGCCGTCCCAGTCACCGATGAGCACCTCGTCGGTGTGCCGGCCGTACATGAAGTACACGTCGGCGTCGCCGCCCCGCCAGCTGTTGGTGAGGAAGAAGCCGTACCGCTCGGGCGTCCCCGGCTCACCCGGCTCACCCGGGTCCGCCGCGTCGACCAGGTCGATCCCGACGAGGATCGGGTCGTGGTCGCT
>NZ_CALGNQ010000150.1 GCF_937958535.1 uncultured Georgenia sp.
GGTGACCCGGTGGTGCCCGGTGACCCGGTGTGTCCGGTGACCCGATGGACCCGGTCGCCCGTCAGCCCGAGTGGCCGGCGTTCTTCCGGGCGATCGTCGCGGAGAGCACGGTGGCGAAACCGCACCACAGCGCGTAGGGCGCCAGTGCCGCGCCGGCACCGCGGTGCACCCGAGCCGTACGGCGGACCAGGTCGGCCGAGCTCACGGTGAGCACAGCGCACTCCACGGCCGCCCACCACGGTCGGCGGCTGCGCCAGAAGAGCCAGCTCCACGCGCCGTTGAGGGCGAGGTTGACGACGAGGGCTCGCCGGTAGGCAGCGCGCTCCTGCGGTGCGGCACCCAGCCGGTCGAGGGTGCGAGCCGACGTCACCGCGATGTCGGCGTACAGCGGCGTCCACACCGCGGGGAAGACCTGGCTCGGAGGCTGCCAGTCCGGTTTGTGCAGGGTGCGGTACCACAGGCTGTCCGGTTGCGTCGCGAGGGCGCCCGCGGCGGCGGTGGTGGCGGCAGCAGCGGTCCCGAGGAGCGTCGTCCAGCGCATGGGTACCAGCCTGGCGCCCGGGTGCTGGACGTGCACGGCGTGATGGGGCCATCGGTCCGGGGGGACCTCGCGGCCACCGCGTCCCGCCCGGAGCTCAGCCATGCCGGCTCCGGGGAAGATGTGTCGTTCCGGAGGGGTCAAGCTGATCCATGAGGTGGGTCAGGTTGGCTTGTCGCAGCTGGTCCGTGTGGTGGGTCAGGTTGCCTTGTCGCAGCTGATCCGTGCGCTGGATCAGGTTGACCCTTCGCGACAGAGATACCTGACCCTCGCGCCGGCGGTTCCTGGCCCCCAGCGAGCTCACCTGCGAGGCGGCGCCATGGCTCGACGACAACGTCGAGTCCCTCACCGGCGGTCCCGACCTGTCGTACCAGAGGCACCGGACCCTCGCACCAGAAGCACCGGACCCTCACTCTGACGGTTCCTGACCTCTCGCTGGAGAGCCACCGGACCATCACACTCACGGTTCCTGACCTCTCGCAGGAGAGCCACCGCACCCCCGCACCGGCGATACCCGCCCTCGCACCGGCGATACCCGCCCTCACGACGGCGGGACCTGAAGTCCTCAGCTGCCCGGCGAGGCCGGCGGTTCGCCGCCTGGTGGGGCGAGGTCGCTCGGCCCCCGACACCGGTAGCGGAAGGGCTGCACCGTCGTCCATTCCGGCTGGGGTCCGCACGGGCCGGTGCCCAGGTACTCGTGCAGTATCCACCACACCGGCCCCAGCCGTCCGGGCTCCACCGGCCACACCGTGCGGTGCGCGGGGAACCGTCGGCCGGAGCGGTCACGCGCCACGAGGTCCGTCACGTCCCACTCCGTCACCGGCACCCCGTCACCGTCCACGACGGCCAGGGCGTACCCGGTGCGGGCCAGCACCGAGCACACCGTGGCGAGCGAGCACCTGTCCGCCGACCGTTCCAGCCGGGCGACGGTCGCTTGCGGGACCGTGATCAGCTGGGCGAAGGCGCGTTGGCTGAGCCCGTGCTCCCGGCGGTACGCCCGCAGCGCCAGCCCCACCTGCTCGGGGAACGTCACGGGTCCGGCGTCCTGGCCTGTGCCCTGTCCCATGCGGCACACCGTGCTGCAGACGGCGGGGACCGGGCGGTCAGGGGCAGCGGGCTGTGGACGCCCCTAACCCGTGAGGAGCTCGGTGAGCAGCGTGCGGAACACCTCGGGCGCCTCGATGTGCGGACTGTGCCCGATGCCCTCGAGCTCCACCTCGCGGTACGTGCCGCCGGCAGCGGCGAAGCGGTCCAGCACGGCACGCATCTGGCTCACCATCGGCTGGGGCGGGTAGACGTCGTGGCCCGGCCACCCGGGGACCACCCCCAGCGCCCCGAGCTGCCCGAGGTCGAGGGCCGAGGTGTCGGAGACGATCGCGTCCGCGCTGCCGTGCACCCACAGCACCGGACCCACCTGTGGTACGTCGGCGAAGCCGGACACGTCGAAGTACTTCGGCGACAGCGCGTTGTTGATCCCCGTGGTCCCGGGCGCGACGCCCGGCCAGTTCTCGCTGGGCGCGACGTCGCCCGGGTAGTTCTCCGGACCGATCCGTGTCGAGAGCACCGAGTCGAGAAGCAGGTCCTCGTCCACCAGCTCCGCGCCCGGGGCGACGTACAGCGAGCGGAAGACGTTGAGCGGCGAGTACGGGTGGTCGGTCGAGCGGTCGCCGGCGGCGATGGCGGCGGCGAACTCCGGGTTTGCCGTCCCGCCGCCGGAGCCGGCGAAGTCCGGCCAGGTCGGGGTGCCGTCGACGTCGCGGGTCCCGCCGAACCCGTAGGGCGAGGCCGGCGCCTCGAGGAGTACCTGCGCCACCCGGTCCGGGTGGTCGATCGCCAGCTGCATGACAACCCCCGCACCCGCCGAGTGCCCGACGAACGCCGCCCGTTCGATACCGAGGGCGTCGAGCAGCGAGAGCACGTCGTCGGACATGTCCCGTAGCCCGCGCGTCGCGTCGAGGGGCCGCACCTCGGTGTCGCCGTACCCGCGCATGTCCGGCGCCAGCCCCCGCCACCCCTCGGGCAGCTCCCCCAGCAGCCGGTGGAAGAACGCCGAGGAGGAGCAGTTGCCGTGGACGAGCACGACGGTGCCGCGGTCGGCCCCGGCCGCGCCCGTGTCCCGCACGTGCATCCGCAGGCGCGTCGTCGTGACGTCGGTCCGGGTGACGGCGCGGTCGGGGACGGTGGTCATGGTTTCCTCCAGGAGCGGGCCGGTGCCGCCCGGCGCACCGGCGGCGACGCCGGCGTCCGCGCGAGGCGGGGGACGGGACCGGCCGGGTCGGGTGACCCGGCCGGTGTGGGTCAGGGTGCTTCGAGCAGGAGGGCTTCGCCCTGGCCGCCGCCGCCGCAGAGGGCGAGGGCGGCGCGGCGGGCGTTGCCGGAGGCGAGCTGGTGGGCGGCATGGACCGCCAGGCGGGCGCCGGAGGCGCCGATGGGGTGGCCCACGGCGATGCCGCCGCCGTGGGGGTTGACGTCCTCGGCGGGGATGCCGAGGCGGCGGGCGGAGGCGGCCACGACGGCGCCGAAGGCGCACTGGGACCGCCTTCGGTTGAGGTGCTTGGAGGTCTGTCACAACATGACAGGTGATTCAGGTTTCACAAATCATGGTGACCGGTCCCGGTGCTGTCAACCCGCGCGGGTCACGATCGGGTCACGGGAGCGCAGGTGGACGGTCCGTGGGTCGTGGGCGCCGCCGGTCCGCCCGCACGGGTGGGGCTCCTCCGTCCGGCGCCCGTGCTCGGTGCGGTCGGTCCGCCCGGTGGCCGGGAGCGCAGGCAGGGAGGGGTGCAGGCTGACAGGTGCGTGCCGCCGAGGGGTGCAGGATCGGATGCGGGGCGCCGAGCGGTGCAGGGTCAGGTGCGGGACGCCGCGGGGCCGAACTCCGGCACCGGAACGCCTGCTGCCCGGCGAGGTGCTCACACCCGGCAGCCGGTCCTGGTGCGGCGGCTCGGGTCAGACGAGCTCGAGCTCCCACTCCTGCGGCGCGGCGGCCGCGCGGCGGCGCTGCCGGGCCCGGCGTCGCAGGACGAGCAGGCCGCAGACCAGGACGATGCCGGCGAGCACGATCCAGCCGGCGCTGCCCATCCGGTCGGCGACGCGCGGCAGCGCCTGGCCGGCGAGCGCCCCGCCGCCCAGCCAGAGGCAGGCCCACAGGGCACTGCCGACGACGGAGCCGGCGACGAAGCGCCGGTAGCGCATCCGGGCGGCCCCGGCCGCGGCGGGGACCACGGTGCGGACCAGCGGCAGCAGCCGGCTGACGACGAGCGCCAGTGGGCCTCGCCGGCGCAGCAGCTCCGCGGCGCGGTCCCAGCTGTCCGTGCCGACCCGGCGCACCACCCGGCTGTCGCGCAGCGACCGGCCGTAGCGGCGGCCGATGAGGTAGCCGACGTGGTCCGCGGCCGACGCCGCCAGCGTGACGACGGTGAGGGCGAGGACCACCTGGACCGGGGTGCTCGCGGTCGCCCCGAGGACGAGGACGCCGAGCTCGCCCGGCACGAGGACCCCCAGCCCGAACGCCGACTCGGCGAAGGCGAGGAGTGCGCCGACGGCGACCAGGACGGGGCTGAACGTGTCGGGTAGCAGGGCGAGGATGTCCGGCATGTTTCCCAGCAGATCGTGAGCGGGTGGTCGGGCGGTATCCGGGAGTGCCCTGGTCGGACCCTGGGAGGGGGTCAGGGAGCCTCAGGGAGGCCGGACGGTGACGGGCGCGCTGCCGTCGCGGTTCTCGACCAGCCTGGCAACCCGGACGGGCCGGGAACAACGGATTTACCGCCCGCGCTCAGCGCCGCCGGCGGCCGGGCCGGCCGAAGACCGTGCGCGGCTTGCGGGGCCGGCTCGGGGAGAGGACCTGGGCGCGGACGAAGTCGGCCATGGTCTGCCCGCTGGTGCGGGCGGCGAGGTCGTGGAGCAGGTGCGGTCCCATGGTGGGTCCTTCCGGGAGTGGTGGTCAGGCGGGACGGGCGGTGCGCAGGGCGAGCACACCGGCGAGGACCATGCCGGCGATGGTCGCGGCGACGAGGACGCGGTAGTCGACCACGCCGATGACGGCGGCGCCGGTCATGGCCGCGAGGGTCTGGGGCAGGCTGAAGGCGACGTTCGAGGTGGCTGCCACCCGCCCCTGGAGCCGCGGCGGGGTGAGCCGCTGCCGGAGGGTCACGAAGGCGACGATCTGCCACGGTCCGCCGACCCCGACGAGCGTGAGGCCGAGCACCGCCGCCCCCAGGGCGACGCCCGCGGGCAGGGCGACCGTGCCGACGAGGACGAAGGGTGTCAGCCCCAGGGCCATGACGCCGAGGCCGAGTGCGACGAGGTGCGGCTCGCCCAGGCGACGCACGAGCCGGGCCGCGGTGAGACCGGCGAGGACGGAACCGACGCCCTGGACGCTGACGAGCACGCCGAGCAGCGCCGGGTCGGCCCCCAGGCCCTGCTCCATCATCGGGAAGACCGCGACGTTGGTCAGGCCCGAGGCGCCGACGGCGATCGCGATGACGAGCGTGAGCGCGCCGAGCGGGGCGGTCTGCCGCAGGTGGTGCAGCCCGCGGGAGAGGTCGGCCCAGTAGCGGGTGCCGGTGGCCGGCTCCGGCGGGGACTCGACGACCTCGACCCGGGTGAGCAGCACCGCCGTGAGGGCGAAGCAGGCGGCGGTGACGAGGACGACGGCGCGCGGTCCGGCTGCGACGTACAGCGCGGTGCCGAGGAGCGGGGAGACCAGTCGGAAGGCGTGGTCCACGGTGGTGAGGACCCCGTTCCCGCCGGCCAGCGCGTCGTCGTCGAGCAGGTCGCGGACCAGCCCGGACTGCGCCGAGGCGGTGAGGAACCCCATGGCGCCGTAGACGAAGGTGACGCCGTAGACCAGCCAGAGGTCCCGCGCGTCCCGGACGAGGACGAGGCTGAGGACGAGCACCGCCAGCGTCGCGTTGCCGGCTGCGAGCAGCCACCGGCGCGAGACCCGGTCGGCGAGCTGCCCGATGAACGGGGCGAGGAAGGTCGGCAGCCCGAGCGCGGCGAAGACGAAGCCCGCGGCGCCGTCGGAGCCGGTGAGCTCCTTCACCCAGACGGCGACCATGAGGTACAGCGCGCTGTCGGCGATGTTCGTGAACACCCAGGCGACGACCAGCCGGCGGAACCCCCGCGTCGCGAGCGCGGCGGGTCCGCGCCGGCGCGGGGCGGTGAGCTGGTCGGTCATCGTCGGAACCCTCCTGCCGGAGCTGTGGTGATGGCACGAGCGTAGACGCTAAAGATATCTTGCGCAAGAAATCTTGCGCAAGAGGTGTTGACCATTGCGTGAGCCCGTGTGGTCGCACGTTCATGCGGCGGGCGGACCTGAGGGTGTACCGCCCGAGCTCACGACCTGACGGGGGTGACCGCGGGCCGTGGTGGGCATGGCCCCGGCGGGCGTCGGCGTGGGGCGAGATGGTGCGGGAGGCCGGCGTGGGACGTGCGGGAGGCAGGCGCGGGCGTCAGGCCTGCTCGGGCGGGTCGGAGTAGACGGCGGTGACGACCCGCACGCGGCGCGCACCCGCGGGGCGCTCGGCGGGGTCGTCCCGGCCGGTGTAGCGGTCGAGGACGTCGCTGATCTCGTCGGCGAGGGCGCGGGCCTCCTCCGCCGTCGCCCAGACGGAGGCGTTCATCAGCCGCGTGGCCTCCATCCACGCCTGGGGCTCACGGTCCAGCCGCTCCATCGCGGCCCACAGCCCCTGCGCGCGCTGGGCGAAGGTCAGCTTGCCCAGCTCCACCGTCGCCTGCAGGGAGCCGGGCACCTCGGGGTCGACGCCGGTCGCGTAGCTGCCGCTGCCGACGAGCCGCCACGGCTTCTCCCGGCCGCGCGGCTCGGCCCGCTCGATGAAGCCGTACTTCTCCAGCATCCGCAGGTGGAAGGAGCAGCTGGCCACCGACTCCCCGGTGAGCTCGGCGCACTCGGTGGCGGTGAGCTCGCGGTGGTCCTTGAGCAGGTCGAGCAGCTTGAGCCGCAAGGGGTGGGCCACCGCCCGGATCCGCTCCGGGTCGTTGATGATGAGCTGCTCCTGCTCGGCCACGCCCCCACCTTAGGCCGTCGGCTCACCGGATCGTGTCCTGCGCTGCCCCGGCGCTCGCGGTGGTGCGAGGCTGGTGGTGTCATGACGGTGTCGCACGATCACGGAGGAGTCATGTGGGTTGACGGTGGACCACCCCCCACGCCGGTGCGGCAGCGCCGCCGGCCGAGCTGGGCGCTGCTCGGCGTCGCCGTGCTCCTCGCCCTGGTCGTCGGGGCGCTCGCCACGCTCGGCATCACCGGCGCCGGGACGGACCAGGCCCCCCGGGAGGCGACCACGCAGGAGCGCACCGGGCAGCCGGGCCACGGCGCGACCCCCGACGAGGGCACCGGGCAGCCGGCTCCGCCCGACATCGGCCCCGGCCAGGTCCCGGACTGGGTCCGGCTCGCCGAGGAGGTCGGCCCCAGCGTCGTCGCCATCGATGTGCGCACCCGGGGCGGCGCGGGCCAGGGCTCCGGTGTCATCGTCGACGGCGAGGGCCGGATCATCACCAACCACCACGTGGTCGCCGGGGGCACCCAGATCCTCGTCACGCTGTGGGACGGGCGCCTCTACCCGGCGTCGGTCGTCGGCACCGACGTCGCCACCGACCTCGCCGTCATCGCCCTCGACGACCCGCCCGACGACCTGATCCCGGCTACCCTGGGCGACTCCGACACGGTGCGCGTCGGGCAGCACGTCGCGGCGATCGGCAACCCCCTCGGGCTGAGCCACACCGTCACCACCGGGATCGTCTCGGCGCTGGACCGCCCGGTGACGACGGTCGAGGAGGGGCGGCTGCCGGGGGAGCGGCGCACGGCCATCACGACGAACGCGATCCAGGTCGACGCCGCGGTCAACCCCGGCAACTCCGGCGGCCCGCTCTTCGACGCGGCCGGCCGGGTCATCGGCATCACCAGCTCGATCGCGTCCATGCCCACCGGCGCCGGTGGTTCGGCGGGCAGCATCGGCCTGGGCTTCGCCATCCCGAGCAACCTCGTCACGCTCGTCACCGAGCAGCTCGTCGCCCGGGGTGTGGCCGAGCACGCCTACCTGGGCGTCGGTCTCACCGACGCCGTCGTGGCGGTGGACGGCGAACGTCGCGCCGGCGCCGAGGTGGTCACCGTCGAACGGGGCAGCCCGGCGGACGCGGCCGGCCTGGAGCCCGGCATGGTCGTCGTCGCGATCGACGCCCAGCGGGTCACCGGGGCCGACTCGCTCGTCGGCTTCGTGCGCCAGTACGCGAGCGGCACCGAGGTGACGCTCACCGTGGCGCAGGACGGCAGCGCGCGTGACGTGGCGGTGACGCTGGCGACCCGCGAGGACTCTCTTCCCTGACCTACCGGGCGACCACCACGACGACGGCGGTGAGCGCCGGGGCGGCGATCCCCACCGTCGTGGTCAGCGCCACCGCCGCCCGCCGTGGGCGGCCGCGCCGGCGCACCGGCTTGGCGGCCGGCATGCGCTGGGTCCGGGTGAGCTCGTCGAGCGTGGTCCCGATGACGGCGGCGGCGAAGCTGTCGAGCAGGTGCGGGTGCATGACATATGTCCTTCCGGGTGAATCGGACATCTGCCACGCTAGGAGCCGTACCGGACACCCTGTGTCCGCTGCGGGGAAGAAGGTGGGGGACGTGGTCGACTCCTCCCGGCGCATGCTCGAGCTGCTCAGCCTGCTGCAGCTGAGACGGGAGTGGCCCGGCGCCGAGCTGGCCGAACGGCTCGGCGTCAGCGACCGCACGCTGCGCCGTGACATCGACAAGCTGCGCGAGCTCGACTACCCGGTGCACGCCGTCCGGGGCGCCGGCGGCGGCTACCGGCTCGGCGACGGCGGACGGCTGCCGCCCCTGCAGTTCCTCAGCGACGAGGCAGTGGCCGCGGCCATCGCGTTGACGACAGCCGCGAGCAGCAACGTCCACGGTGTCGGCGAGGCGGCCCGACGGGCGCTCGGCAAGCTCGAGCAGGTGCTGCCCTCCCGGCTGCGGGCGCGGGTCCAGCGGCTGGGGCAGAGCGTCGTCCACCTGCCGGGAGCCGCCGTCGTCGACCCGGACGTCCTCATGACGGTGGCCGGCGCGTGCCGCGACCAGGTGCTGCTGCGCTTCGACTACGTCCGCGGCGACGGCACCGAGTCGCGCCGCGAGGTCGAGCCCTACGGGCTGGTCGCCTGGACCGGTCGCTGGTACCTCGTCGCCTGGGACCTGGACCGCCGCGACTGGCGCACCTTCCGGGTGGACCGGCTGCGTCCCCGCATCCCGCTCGGGCGGCGCTTCACCCCGCGCGAGCTGCCCGGCGAGAACGCCGGCACCTACCTCCTGCGCCGGGTCCGTGACCTGTGGCAGGAGAAGGCCGTCGTCCTCGTCGACCGGCCGGCCGACAGCGACCTCATGCGGCGGTGGGCCACGCACGGGCAGGTGCAGCCGGTCGACGACCACCGCTCCCGGCTGCTGCTCGACGGCGACAGCATCCACACGCTGGCGGGGATACTGGCCGAGCTCGACGCGGACTTCGTCGTGGAGGCCCCGGAGGAGCTGCGCCGTCACCTGCGCGAGGTCGCGGCCCGGCTCGGCCGCGCCG
>NZ_CALGNQ010000151.1 GCF_937958535.1 uncultured Georgenia sp.
TCGTCACGGTCAGCTGCTCGATACCGGTGATGTAGTTGGCGATCTCGTAGGTCGCGGCCTTGGGGTCGGTGACCTGGAAGTAGATGACCGTGTCGATCGACACGACGAGGTTGTCGGAGGTGATCACCGGCTGCGGCGGGAAGGAGACCACCTGCTCGCGCAGGTCGACGCCGGCGCGGACCCGGTCGACGAACGGGATGAGGAAGTGCAGCCCGGCGTACATCACCGTGTTGAACTTGCCCAGCCGCTCGACGATGAGGGCGACGGCCTGCGGCACGATCCGCACCGCCCGCCAGATCGCGATGATGACGAAGAGGGCGAGCAGGACGAGCACGACGGTGACGACGAGGCCACCTGTGTTGTCGGTGGTCACGGGGCTCCTTCGGGGTAGGTCACGGGTACGGGCGCGACGACGGCGGTCGCCCCCTCGATCCGCACCACCTGCACGGTGGTGCCGGCCGGCAGCACGGTGCCGGGCTCGGCGGCCCGGGCGGTCCAGACCTCACCGACGAGCTTGACGCGGCCGGCGCGGTCGGTGACGTCGATGAGCACCTCGGCGGTGCGGCCCACGTGTGCGGCGACGTTGGTCACCGTGTCCGGGGTGGACCGCTTGAGGTAGCGCAGCGCCCACGGGCGGACCGCGACGAGGAGGACCGCCGAGACGACGGCGAAGGCGAGCACCTGCGCCCAGAGCGGCGCGCCGAGGAGCGCCGCACCTCCGGCGGCCAGCGCGCCGCCGGCGAACATGAGGAAGATGAGGTCGACGGTGAGCATCTCGACGACGCCGAGCACGAGCGCCGCTCCCAACCACCACAACCAGGCCATCGTTGCCACCTCCCCTGTCGATCCTAGTGGCCGGGGCCTGCGCCCCGGCCCGGCTCCGGCAGCGCGGTCAGCGGCCGGCGGCGCGGGCGCTCCACCGACCGCGGTGGCGCTCGACCTCGAGGTCCAGCCCGAACGTCCGGGACAGGTGCTGCGGGGTGAGCACCTCCTCCAGCGGTCCGGCGGCCTCGACCTTCCCGCCCCGCATGAGCAGCGCGTGGCCGAAGCCGGGCGGGATCTCCTCGACGTGGTGGGTGACGAGGACGATGACCGGGGAGCGGCTGTCCCCGGCGAGCTCGGCGAGCGCCGCCATGAGCTCCTCTCGGCCGCCGAGGTCGAGGCCGGCGGCGGGTTCGTCGAGGAGGAGCAGCTCCGGGTCGGTCATGAGCGCGCGGGCGATCTGCACCCGCTTGCGCTCGCCCTCGCTCAGCGAGCCGAACTTGCGGTCGGCGAGGTGGTCCACGGCGAAGGCGGCGAGCAGGTCGCGGGCCCGGGAGAGGTCGTACTCGTCATAGCTCTCCCGCCACCGGCCGGTGACGCCGTAGGAGGCCGTGAGGACGACGTCGAGCACGGCCTCACCGCCCGGGATACGGTCGGCGAGGGCGGCGGAGGCGAGTCCGATGCGGGTGCGCAGCTCCCAGGTGTCGACGGCGCCCAGCCGCTCGCCGAGGATGTGGACGGTCCCCTCGCTCGGGAAGAGCCGACCGGCGGCCATCTGCAGCACCGTGGTCTTGCCGGCGCCGTTCGGGCCGAGCACGACCCACCGCTCACCGTCGCGCACGGACCAGCTCACGCCGTCGAGGATCGTCTTCGTCCCCCGTCGCAGGGTCACGTCCGACAGCTGCAGCACATCGCTCATACGTCGAGCCTATCCACCGCCCCGCCCACGGGCCGTCTACGGTGGGGGCGTGCCCGAACTTGTTCTGCCCCATGCTGTGCTCGCCGCCCTGTGGGTACCGGTCATCGCTGCCGCCGGTCGCGGCGACCAGGGCGGCACCGAGGCGGTCGTCGACAGCGCGCTGCGCGCGGTCGCCGGTGCCGACACCCACGTCATCGACCGTCCCGACGGCGAGGTGCGCTCGCTGCGGGAGATGGCCGGCCGGATCGTCGGACAGGAGATCACCGACGTCGGGGCGGTGCTGCCCGCGCCCGGCCACGTGGCCGGGCTGCCCGGCGTCGCGCTGCTCGAGGCCGTGGACGCGGGGCAGTGCCTCCTCGTCCGGGCCGCGGGCGGCTCGTGGGCGGCGGTGCCCCAGGTGGAGCGGTTCGGCAGCGACCTCGAGCCGGGCACCCTCGTGCGCTGGGTGCTGCACCCCTTCCCGTTCGCCGAGCGTCCCGTGCCCACCCTGCTCGGGCTCGTCGGGTCGCTGCGGCAGGCACGGCAGGACATCGCCCAGGCGCTGGTCACCGCCGGGGACACGCTCGAGCAGCTCGACCTGGCCGGCTGGCGTCCCGACGTCGCCCGGGAGGCGGCCCACCTGCTGCGGGAGGACATCTCCACCGACCTCCTCCCGCCCGGCCTGGAGCCGGCCCGGGTGGAGGTGCTCACCCGGGCCGCCCGCCTGCTCGCCGTGGTCCAGCTGGCGCTCGAGGACGACGGCGGGGCGGTCATGGCCCGGCAGGGCCAGGCCCGGGCGGAGGTGCTGCGCGAGCTGGAGCACACCGCCCGCCGCGCGCTCGCGGCGGCGAGCGTCAGCCACGTCTCCGGTGGGGTGTCCCGCCCCCGGTAGTGGGGTGCTCGCGCCCGGTGGCGACGCTCAGCCTGCGGCGAGCACCTGCTCGTAGAAGGCGAGCGTGCGCTCCCCGATGGCGTCCCAGGAGAAGTGCTCCTCGGCGCGCCGGCGACCGGCGGCCCCCATCGCCCGCGCCCGCTCCGGGTCGCTGACGGCCGCGGTCAGCGCCTCGGCGAGGTCCGCCTCGAACCGGGCCGGGTCCACCGGCGTGCCGGTGCCGTCGGAGACCTGCTCGATCGGGACGAGGACGCCGGTGACGCCGTCGTCCACCACCTCCGGGATGCCTCCCGTGGCGGTCGCGACCACGGGCAGTCCCACCGCCATCGCCTCGAGGTTGACGATGCCGAGCGGCTCGTAGACCGAGGGGCAGGCGAAGACGGTGCACGCGGTGAGCACCGCGATGAGGTCGGCGCGCGGGAGCATCTGGTCGATCCACACGATCCCGGTCCGGGTGGCGCGCAGCGCCTCGACCTCGGCCTCCACCTCCGCCGCGAGGGCGGGGGTGTCTGGGGCGCCGGCGCACAGCACGAGCTGGACGTCGGCGGGCAGGGCGCGGGCGGCCCGCAGCAGGTGGGGCAGCCCCTTCTGCCGGGTGATGCGCCCGACGAAGACGACCGCCGGACGGTCCGGGTCGATGCCGAGTCCGCGGGCCACCTCGGCCGCCTGCTCGGCCTCCTGCCCCGTCGGGCGCTGCCAGCCGGCGAGGTCGATCCCGTTGTGGATGACGGTGACCTTCTCCGGGTCCACGGCGGGGTAGGTGCGCAGGATGTCCTCGCGCATCCCGGCACTCACCGCGATGACGCCGGCGGCGCCCTCGTAGGCGGTGCGCTCGGCCCAGCTCGACAGCGCGTAGCCGCCGCCGAGCTGCTCGGCCTTCCACGGCCGCAGCGGCTCCAGGGAGTGGGCCGACAGCACGTGCGGGACGTCGTGGAGCAGGCCGCCCAGGTGCCCGGCGAGGTTGGCGTACCAGGTGTGGGAGTGGACGAGGTCGGTGCCACGGACCGCGTCGGCCATCGCGAGGTCGACGCCGAAGGTCTGCAGCGCGGGGTTGGCGCCGCTCAGCTCGGCGATGTCCGGGTACCCGCGCACCCCCTCCTCGCCGCCCTCGCCGCCCGGCTCCCGCGGGCCGCCGAAGCAGTGCACGCGCACGTCGGCGTGGGACCGCAGCACCCGGGCGAGCTCGGTGACGTGCACCCCCGCCCCGCCGTAGACGTCGGGCGGGTACTCCCTGGTGAGTAGGTCGACTCGCATCCCGGCTCCTCACGTGCCACTAGGACCCAATACCGCTGCACGACCATCTAAGCAGCCCTAGAGTCCTGGTCATGGCTGCTCCGCGCACCTCGGCTCCCCGGGTCCTCGCGATCGTGCTGGCAGGCGGCGAGGGCAAACGTCTCATGCCCCTGACGGAGGAGCGGGCCAAACCCGCGGTGCCGTTCGGCGGCATCTACCGGCTCATCGACTTCGCGCTGTCCAATATCGTCAACTCCGGCTACCTGCGGGTGGTCGTGCTGACCCAGTACAAGTCCCACAGCCTGGACCGGCACATCGCCAAGACCTGGCGCCTGTCCACCCACCTGGGCAACTACGTCGCGCCGGTGCCCGCGCAGCAGCGGCGCGGCAAGCACTGGTTCCTCGGCAGCGCCGACGCGATCTACCAGTCGCTCAACCTCATCGACGACGAGCAGCCCGACATCGTCGTCATCGTCGGCGCGGACAACATCTACCGGATGGACTTCTCCCAGATGGTGGACCAGCACATCGAGTCCGGGGCCGCGATGACCGTCGCCGGCATCCGGCAGCCGATCACGCTGGCCGACCAGCTCGGCGTCATCGACGTCGACCCCGCCGACCCGCGCCGCATCCGGGCGTTCCTGGAGAAGCCCGCGCAGGCCGAGGGGCTGCCCGACGCCCCGGACGAGGTGCTCGCCTCGATGGGCAACTACGTCCTGACCACCGAGGCGCTCATCGAGGCGCTGCGCGTGGACGCCGAGGACGCGCAGTCCAAGCACGACATGGGCGGCAGCATCGTGCCGTGGTTCGTCGAGCGCGGGCTGGCGGGCGTCTACGACTTCAAGGACAACGTCGTGCCGGGAGCCTCGGAGCGTGACCACGGCTACTGGCGCGACGTCGGCACGATCGACGCCTACTACGACGCCCACCAGGACCTCATCTCGGTCTCCCCGATCTTCAACCTCTACAACCAGGAGTGGCCGCTGTTCACCGGCAACCCGGGGATGCCGCCGGCGAAGTTCGTCTACGGGCACCGCGAGCGGCTCGGTCACGCACTCGACTCGCTCGTCTCGCCGGGTGTCATCGTCTCCGGCGGTGAGGTCATGGGGTCGGTGATCTCCCCCGGTACGAAGGTCAACTCCTGGTCCTCGGTGCGCGACTCGGTGATCTTCGACAACGTCGACGTCGGACGCAACGCCGTGGTCCACCGGGCGATCATCGACAAGAACGTGCGTATCGCCGACGGCGCACAGGTCGGGGTCGACCTCGAGCACGACCTCGAGCGCGGCTTCACCGTCACCGAGTCCGGCATCACGGTCGTGCCCAAGGGCGCCACCGTCCGCCGGTAGCCCTCCGGGTCCGTACCGGTACCCCGGCGCTCCCACCCAGGGCCGCCCTTCTCGATCGTCGCTGCCACCCAGGGCCGCCCTTCTCGATCGTCGGTCGCCCCTCCGCGCGCCCTCCCGTGAGCCGAAGGGACGAGGCAGCGCACGCCGGCCGTAACCTGGCCGGGTGATCCGCATCGGTCTTGTCTCCGCCCGTCCCGTCCCGCCGTCGCTGGTCGAGCATGCCCGCGGGCTGCTCGCCACGGTCGCCGACGTCGAGGCTCCCGTCGACACCTCCCGGCCGGGCTGGTCCGGGGTGGCGCTCACCGGCACCCCCCGCCCGGGGACCGCCGCCGACGTCGACACCGCCCTGGCCGCCGAGCTGCGCGGGCCCGCCACGGCGCTCGGCGTGGACGTCGGGGTGACGAGCGGCCCGCTCGCCCGCGACGGCGTCGGCCTGCTCGTCATGGACGTCGACTCCACGTTCATCACGGCCGAGGTCATCGAGCTGCTCGCCGAGCACGCCGGCACCCGGGAGCAGGTCGCCGCGGTGACCGAGCGGGCGATGCGCGGGGAGCTGGACTTCGCCGCCAGCCTGCGGGAGCGGGTGGCCACCCTCGCCGGGCTCGACGCGGGTGTGGTCGACGAGGTCCGCGCCGCCGTCGAGCTGTCCGCCGGGGCCCGGGAGCTCGTCGCCGAGGTGCACGAGCGCGGCGGGAAGGTCGGCCTCGTCTCCGGCGGGTTCCTCGAGATCATCGGTCCGATCGCCGCCGGGCTGGGCATCGACCACGTCGTGGCCAACCGGCTCGAGGTCGACGGCGGGCGGCTCACCGGCCGGACCACGGGGCCGGTCGTCGACCGGGCCGCCAAGGAGCACCACCTGCGCCGGTGGGCGCAGGAGCACGGGCTCCCGCTCGACCGCGTCGTCGCGGTCGGGGACGGCGCGAACGACCTCGACATGCTCGCAGCCGCCGGGCTCGGGGTGGCCTACTGCGCCAAGCCGGTGGTCCAGGAGCAGGCCGACGCCGCTCTCACCTTCCCGCGGCTCGACGCCGTCCTCGGGCTGCTCGGGGGCTGACCCGCCGCACCTCCGCGGCGCCCGGTCACTCCGGGCGGATGAGGCGGACCAGCCGCGCGGTCTGCCGGTCGAGCTCGGCCCACCGCACGGGGACCTCGAGCACGGCCGCGCTGGCCGTGCTCATCCCGAAGGCGACGGTCTCCGCCACCGGGCCGCGCTCGGCGTCGAGCAGGTGGCCGAGGGAGGACATCGTCGGCTCGTGCCCGACGACGAGCACCCGCCGGGCGGTGTCCGGCAGCGCGGCGAGCACCTCGAGCACGCCGCGGGGGCCCGCGGAGTACAGCTCGGGGCGCACGTCCGGCTCCGGGGCTCCCGGCAGACCGGCGGCGAGGAGCTTGTACGTCTCGGTGGTCCGCAGCGCGCTGGAGACCAGTGCGACGTCGGGGGTGCCCACCTCGCGGGCGAGCAGCGGTCCGAGGTCGGCGGCCTGGCGCCGGCCCTTGCCGGCGAGTGGGCGGTCGGCGTCGCCCAGGCCGTTCTCCGGCTCGGCCTGGGCGTGCCGCAGGAGGACCAGGAGGCGTCCGCCCATCACTGCCCCATCGCGTGGACACCGCCGTCGACGTGGACGATCTCCGCCGTCGTGGCCGGGAACCAGTCCGAGCACAGCGCGACAACGGCGCGGGCGGCGGGCTCGGCGTCCTTGACGTCCCAGCCGAGCGGGGCCCGCTCGTCCCACGTGTCCTCCATCTGGTCGAAGCCGGGGATGGAGGTGGCCGCCGTCGTGCGGATCGGACCGGCGGAGACGAGGTTGACGCGGATGCCCTCGGGGCCCAGGTCACGGGCGAGGTAGCGCGCCGTCGACTCGAACGCGGCCTTGGCCACGCCCATCCAGTCGTAGACCGGCCAGGCGAAGGAGGCGTCGAAGGTGAGGCCGACGATCCCGGCGCCCGTCGTCAGCAGCGGCCGGGTCGCCACGGCGAGCGACTTGAGCGAGAAGGCGGAGACCTCCAGCGCGGTGGCGACGTCGGGCCACTCGCCGGCGAGGAAGTTGCCGCCCATGACGGACTGCGGCGCGAAGCCGATGGAGTGGACCACGCCGTCGAGCCGGTCGGTGTGCTCCCGCACGCGGTCGGCCAGCGCGGCGAGGTCGTCGGCGTCGGTGACGTCGAGCTGGACCACGGGCGCCTCGGTGGGCAACCGCCGGGAGGTCACCTGGGTGAGGCGCAGCTGCCGGCCGAAGGAGGTGAGGATGACCGTGGCTCCCTCCTGCTGGGCGAGGCGCGCCACGTGGAAGGCGATCGAGTTGTCCTTGAGGACGCCGGTGACCAGCAGGGTCTTGCCGTCGAGAAGTCCCATCGTCTGCTCTCTCCTACTCTCAGTGCCCCATGCCCAGACCGCCGTCCACCGGGATGACGGCCCCGGTGACGTAGGCGGCGGCGGGTGAGGCGAGGTACTGGACGGCACCGACGATGTCGGAGACGTCGCCGAAGCGGCCGGCCGGGATGGCGGCGCGCAGCTTCTCCTGCTGCGCCTCGGGCAGGGCCCGGGTCATGTCCGTGTCGATGAAGCCGGGGGCGATGACGTTGGCGGTGATGCCGCGCGAGCCCAGCTCACGGGTGATGGAGCGGGCCATGCCGACGAGGCCCGCCTTGGTGGCGGCGTAGTTGACCTGCCCGGCGTTGCCGTACATCCCGACCACGGACCCCATGAGGATGATCCGGCCGGCGCGCTTGCGGATCATGCCCTTCGAGACGCGCCGCACGCAGCGGAACACCCCGGTGAGGTTGACGTCGAGAACCTCCTCGAACTCCTCGTCGGTCATCCGCATGAGGAGCTGGTCGCGCGTCATCCCGGCGTTGGCGACGAGCACCTCGACGGGCCCGTGCGCCTCCTCGATCTCGCCGATCGCCGCGTCGACCGCGGCGGTGTCGCGCATGTCCCCGCGCACCCCGAGCACGCCCTGGGGCAGCTCGCCGCCGCGGTAGATGGTCGCCACCCGGTCCCCCGCCGCGACGAAGGCCTCGGCCACGGCGCGGCCGATCCCGCGGCTGGCGCCGGTGACGAGCACGCTGCGTGCCTCGGTGTCGTTCACATGTCCTCCTGTCAGGTCGTCCGGGGGGAACGGTAGCCGACGGGGCGGGATCGGCGTGGGAGGCATCCGCGGACTACGCTGAGGAGGTGAGCAGGAAGCGCGACGTTCACGCGATCACCTCGGTCGGGCGCCCCCTGAGCGAGGACGTCCACGGGCGGCTCGTGCGCTACCTCATCTCCATGTCGATCCGCACCGGCTGCTTCGTCGCGATCCTCTTCACCGACGGCTGGCTGCGCTGGGTGATGGCGGCGGGGGCGATCGTGCTGCCGTACGTCGCGGTGATCTTCGCCAACGCCGGTCGGGAGCGGCCCAAGGAGGCCGATACGCTGATCGGGGCGCCGGAGCTGGAGGCTCCGCCCGGCCCGCGCCCCACCCTTCCGCCCATCGACCTGAGAGGTGGCTACCTGCGGTGAGCACGTCGCCCGTCCCCGGCCGCCCCACCGAGGCACCCGCCGAGGAGATCTGCAGCGCCAAGGGCTGCCGCACGCCTGCCGTGTGGGCGCTGCGCTGGAACAACCCGCGGATCCACGACCAGGCGCGCCGCAAGACCTGGCTGGCGTGCGAGGAGCACCGCGAGCACCTGGAGTCCTTCCTCGGGACGCGCTCCTTCCTGCGCGAGGTCATCCCCGTCACCGAGCTATGAGCCGCTACCGCTTCCTGCGGAGCGGCCGCTGGGTCGGGCTGGCGGTGATCGCCGTCGTCGTCGCCGTCACGTGCGTCCTCCTCGGCCTGTGGCAGTGGAACCGGCACGCGGACCGCGCCGCGGCCAACGACCTGGTGGACGCGAACTACGACGCCGCCCCGGCGCCGCTGGCCGCGGTGGTCGACGACGCCGTCCCGGCCGACCGCGTGTGGCGCAGCGTGGTGGTGAGCGGGCGCTACACCGGGGAGCAGGTGCTCGTGCGTAATCGGCCGGTGGCCGGCACCGCCGCCGCGCGCGTGCTCGCGGTGCTGGAGACGGAGGACGACGGCCGGCTGGTGGTCGTCGACCGCGGCTGGCTATCGCTCGAGGACGGCGACCCGGTGCCCCCGGACTACCCGGACGGTGCGGTGGAGGTGGTGGGCCGGCTGCGTCAGGCCGAGGCCCCGGACGAGCGGACCGCCCCCGCCGGGCAGGTGTACGCGATCGACCCGGCCGCGGTGGCCGCGGCCGCCGGGGTGGACGGGGTGGAGGCGGCCGAGCTCCTCGCCGGGTACCTGCTGGCGACCACGGAGAACGCCGCCCCGGTCGAGGGCCTCACCGCCTTCCCCCGCCCCGAGACCACCCCCGGCTCCCACCTGTCCTACGCCTTCCAGTGGTGGGTCTTCGCCTGCGGGGCGCTGGTCGGGTACGTCGTCCTGGCCCGGCGGGAGGCGCGCGAGCTGTCCGGGTACCCGGCCGAGCGGCCCCGGCTTCGGCCGCGGCGACGCTCGGACGCCGAGGAGGAGGACGCCCTCATCGACGCCCAGCTCCGGGACGGCTGAGCGGCGTCGCTCCCGGCCCCGGCGACGGACCAACCGCCCCCCGGCGCCGACGTCGACGACAGCGTCCGGGCCGGCACCACCTCCGCGGAGGTGACCCGGCGGGCAGTGGCCACCCGCTCAGGCCAGCGCGACGAGCTCGGCGTAGTCGTCGCTCCACAGGTCCTCGTCGCCGTCGGGCAGGAGGAGCACCCGCTCGGGCTGGAGCGCCTCGACGGCGCCCTCGTCGTGCGTGACGAGGACGACGGCTCCGGTGTAGGTGCGCAGCGCGGCGAGGATCTCCTCCCGCGAGGCGGGGTCGAGGTTGTTCGTCGGTTCGTCGAGCAGCAGGACGTTGGCCGAGGAGACGACGAGCACCGCGAGCGCCAGCCGGGTCTTCTCCCCGCCGGAGAGCACCTTCGCCGGCTTGTCGGCGTCGTCCCCGGAGAAGAGGAAGGAGCCGAGCACCGACCGCACCTGGGTGTCGGTGAGGTCCGGGGCGGCGGAGCGCAGGTTCTCCACCACGGTCCGGTCGACGTCGAGGGTCTCGTGCTCCTGGGCGTAGTAGCCGATCTTCAGCCCGTGGCCGGGCACGACCGCACCGGTGTCCGGCTGCTCGACGCCGGCGAGGATGCGCAGCAGGGTCGTCTTGCCCGCGCCGTTGAGCCCCAGCACGACGACCTTCGAGCCGCGGTCGACGGCGAGGTCGACGTCGGTGAACACCTCCAGCGAGCCGTAGGACTTCGACAGCCCCTCGGCGGTGAGCGGGACCTTGCCGCACGGCGCCGGGTCGGGGAAGCGCAGGTTGGCGACCTTGTCCGCGCGCCGGGTCTCCTCCAGCCCGGAGAGCATCCGCTCGGCCCGGCGGATCATGTTCTGCGCGGCGACCGCCTTCGTCGCCTTGGCCCGCATCTTGTCCGCCTGGGCCATGAGCGCGGAGGCCTTCTTCTCGGCGTTCGCCCGCTCCCGACGACGGCGGCGCTCGTCCTGCTCGCGCTGTTTGAGGTACGCGTCCCAGCCGAGGTTGTAGACGTCGAGCTCGGCCCGGTTGGCGTCGAGGTGGAAGACGGTGTTGACGGTCGCGCGGAGCAGCTCGACGTCGTGGCTGATGACGATGAGCCCGCCGGAGTAGGCCGCCAGGTACTCCCGCAACCAGACGATCGAGTCGTGGTCCAGGTGGTTGGTCGGCTCGTCCAGGAGCAGCGTCTGTGCCCCGGAGAAGAGGATGCGGGCCAGCTCGACGCGGCGCCGCTGCCCACCGGAGAGCGTGTGCAGCGGCTGGTCGAGGACGCGGGTGGGCAGGCCGAGGTTCGAGGTGAGCCGGGCCGCCTCGGACTCCGCCGCCCAGCCGCCCTGCGCGGTGAACTCCGCGTCGAGCCGGGCGTAGCGCTCCATGGCCTTGGCCTGGGCGTCGCCGGTCTTCGTCGCCATCTCGGTCTCCGCGCGGCGGATGCGGCGCAGGATCCCGTCGATCCCGCGGGCGGAGAGCACCCGGTCGCGGGCCAGGACGTCGAGGTCACCGGTGCGCGGGTCCTGCGGCAGGTACCCGATCTGCCCGGACCGGGTGATCGTCCCGGTGTGCTGGACGACGCTGGAGGTGGACTCCTCCCCGGCGAGCAGTTTGGTCAGCGTCGTCTTCCCGGCGCCGTTGCGGCCGACGAGACCGATGCGCATCCCGGCGTCGACGCGGAAGGACGCCTCGCGCAGCAGCTCGCGGGCGCCGATGCGCACGGAGACGTCATGGGCGGTGATCACAGGAGAGAACCTCAGGGCTACGGTCGACGGCGGCGGGCGCCCCGCGGGGCTGGGCGGTCGGCCACCCGCGCTCGGGCCACGGACCAGTCTACGGGCGGGACCAGGCCACCTGCCCCCGTGGGCCGTGTCAGTGGTGCAGGTCGCGCTCGAGCACCGGCGCGAGCCGGAACGGGATGAGCTCGCCCATCGCCAGCGACGTCTCGGTGGGGATCACCTGCTTCGGCGACGGTGCCACGAGCCAGGGCGACGTCAACGAGGCGATGGT
>NZ_CALGNQ010000152.1 GCF_937958535.1 uncultured Georgenia sp.
GTCGAGCTCGCCCGCCGCAACGCCAAGCCGGTCATCGTCGCCACCCAGGTGCTCGACTCGATGATCGCCAACCCGCGCCCCACCCGGGCCGAGGTGTCCGACTGCGCCAACGCCATCCTCGACGGTGCCGACGCGGTCATGCTCTCCGGGGAGACCTCGGTGGGCCAGTATCCGATCGAGGCCGTGCGCACCATGGCCCGCATCGTCGAGAACACCGAGGAGGAGGGCGGCGAGCGCATCGCCCCGCTCGGCACCACCCCGCACACCCGCGGCGGCGTCATCACCCGGGCGGCCGCCGACATCGGCGAGCTGCTCGGCGTGAAGTACCTCGTGACCTTCACCCAGTCGGGTGACTCCGCCCGCCGGATGTCCCGGCTGCGCTCGAAGATCCCGCTCCTCGCCTTCACGCCGCTGACCTCGACGCGCAACGTCCTCGCTCTCACCTGGGGCGTGCAGACCTACGAGGTCCCGGAGGTGGCGCACACCGACGACATGGTGACCCAGGTGGACAAGGTCCTCGGCAGCTCCGGACTGGCCGAGGACGGCGACCGCGTCGTCATCGTCGCCGGCATGCCGCCCGGCCAGGTCGGCAGCACGAACTCGATCCGGGTGCACCGGGTCGGCGAGCTGCCTCCCCGCTGAGCGGTCACCCGACGCCACGACAGGCGCAGGCGGTAGGAACACCGCCGACGGCGGTCCGCCCGGCGAGCAGCTCGGGCGGACCGCCGCCTGCTCCCACCGCCAGGACGAGCCCCGGCGCGTGGGAGCGGCGTGGTGGCGAGCTGGAGTCGCGTCAGGCGTCCGGGGGCGGTGCGTCGATGGCACCGGCGATCCGGCGCTCGAAGGCGTCGGTGGTGGCTGTCGGGAGCACGACGAGCCCCTCGAGCTCGCGCAGTGCGCGCCGGTAGGACGCCTGGCGCTCGGCGTGGGAGGCGGCGCCGTCGTCGGCCAGGGCGAGGAACTTCTTCGCCCGCGCGAGTGCCTGCTGCTCGGCCGGGGAGAAGTCCGCCAACCGACGCCGGCGCGCCTCCTGCTCCGCGACGTCGAAGGCCGTCTCGTAGCGGCGCACCGCCTCGCGGTAGGACGCGAAGTAGGCCGGGTCCGCCAGTTCGGCAGGGTCGTCCGGGCGGAGTGCGTCGGCCTCCCGCTTCGCGCGGTGGAAGTCGACGGTGAGGGGCTCCCGCATGTCGGTGATGAGCGGGTAGTCGATGAGCTTGGCGACGTCGAGCTCGTAGGCCAGCCACCGCTTCGTCACGGCGTCGTGACGGACGAGGGTGCGGTCGATCTCGGCCTGCGCCGCAGCGGCCTCCTGGGCGGCGGCCGCCTGCGCCCCGTACTTGATGCGGGCGAGCTCGAGCCGGTCCCGGCGCCGGCGCTCGTCCCACTTCCGCACACCCTTGACGAAGCCGTTGACGGACCCGCCGAAGACCGCCCCGATCGGGAAGACGAGCCACCAGTACGTCCCGACGAACTCGAAGAACGTCACGCCCGGCAGTCTAGGGCTCCCCCGGTGCGAGCCGCCGCGTCGGTGGTCGCCCGTAGCCTCGGGGTACAGGCCAGGACCGGGGGAGGGGCCATGCCGTTCGTGCACGAATCCGAGGGTCGGTGGCGCACCGGCTCGACGATCGACCTGCGCCAGCTACCGCAGCGCGGCCGGATGACCGTGCGTTTCGAGCTGCTCGACGAGCTCGGGTACACCACCCGTCCGCCCGACGGCGGGGACGGCTCCGGCCCCAGCTGGTCGCGGTCCGCGGTGGAGCACGTGGTCCCGGTCGGGTTCGTCACCGACCTCACCTCGGTGCCGGAGCTGTTGTGGGGCGTCATCGCCAGCTACGGGCGCCAGACCCTGCCGGCCGCCCTCCACGACCACCTCTACGCCGCCGCGGCCCCGGCAGGCTCCCTGCCGCGTGCCCGACGGCTGCGGCGGGAGGCCGACGTGCTGTTCCGTGCCACCCTGCGGGAGAGCGGGGCCGGGCCGGTGCGCCAGTGGCTCATGTGGGCGGCGGTGCGCACCTTCGGCAGCCCGCTGGTGGTCGTGCCGCTCGTCGCGCTGGCCGTCGTGCTGCTGCTGGTCGGCGTCCTCGCCGTGGCCGGCCTCCTCACCGTCCCGCGCATCGCGTGGGCGGCTGGACTGGTGGCTGCCGCCGGCGTGGTTGCGGCGGTGGTGGTCACCGCGGTCGAGGAGGACACCGGCGGCGGCGTGGGGCTGCGCCCGACGGCGTTGCTCAGCCAGCTCGGCGCGTGTTGTGGTTGCGCTGGTGGCCACACCGCCCGTCGTCGTGGTCATGCTCGTGACCGCGGCGGTGCGTGCGGTGGTGGAGCTCGGGGAGCGGCCCGCCCCGGTCCTCGTCGACGGGCGGCCCGGCCCGGTCGTGTCCGCAACGGCGCGGATCACGTGGTCGCCGCTACTCGCACGGCTGCCGCAGGGCGAGGCTGCACGGCCGGTGGACTGACGGGCAGGCCGGTGACCCAGGGGTCACCGGCCTGCCTGCAACCTAGGAGAGCTCCGTGGTCACTTACGGCACCAGAGCCACCAGCCGACGACCTCACAGAACGAGAGGTCCGGTGTGATCTGGGAGCCTCCGCCCGGAGCGGCGACGACCGGGGTGGTCGACGCCGGCAGCTCCAGCTTCTGGGGAGCCGCAGCGGCGGGGGCCATGGAGAGCCCGACGACAGCGAGAGCAGCAGCGGTGGCGCGAACCAAGGTGCGCTTCATCGTTGACCTCATTCTGTTAGAAGGGGGGTGGGGGATAAGTGGAGGTAACGCTCATCGTCACCTGCATCCGACGGAGTTGGCATCCTCCAAAAGTTGGAAGTGCATCGTGCGGCGGGACGATTTCTTCCTGCGGGTCATCTGACGAGCCGGCGTTCGTAGGCGTGGACGACGATCTCCAGCCGGGAGCCGACCCCCATCTTTCGCATGATTGACGACACATGTGTCTTGACGGTGGTCTCCGCGACGAAGAGCTCCTCGGCGATTTGGCCGTTGGAGCGGCCGCGGCAGAGCAGCTCGAGCACCTCCTGCTCACGCGCGGAGAGCCCGATGTCACCGGCGTCGGTGGCGCTGGGCGTGCGGAGGAGGTAGTTGTCGATGAGGCGGTCGGTCGGGCCCGGCGAGACGACCCGGTTGCCGCTGTGGGCGCGTCGGATCGACTGGACCAGGTCCTGGGGGCTGGTGTTCTTCAGCAGGAAGCCGGCGGCTCCGGCGTCGAGGGCCTCGAGGAGGAACTCGTCCTCGTCGAAGGTCGTGAGCAGGACGATGCGCAGCTGCGGGAACTCCTTGCGCAGCTGCACCGTCGCCTCGATACCCGTCATCGTGGGCATCTGGATGTCCATGATGACGAGGTCGGGGTCGTGCCGGCGCACGAGGTCGCGCACCTGGCTGCCGTCCTCGGCGGTACCGACGACCTCGATGTCCTCGGCCGTCGCCACGTAGCTCTGGAGGGTGGTGAGCACCATCGGGTCGTCGTCGACCAGGAGCACCCGGATGGTCTGTCCGTCGGGGCGCTCGGCGTCCTCAGTGCTGTGCTGCACGCTCTACCTGTCCTTCACTCGCTGAGGTGATCGTCGGGATGGAGGTCTGGATGATCCATCGCCCATCATGATGGCGTACCACGAGGCTGCCGCCGACCGCTTCCACGCGTTCGCGTGCCCCGATGAGACCGACGCCGGAGCTCAGCGCCGGGTCCGCACTGCGGTCCACAGGGGCGTGGTTGATGAACAGGGCACGGGTCTCGGTGTCGTTCCGCTCGATCATCACCGTGCAGGGCGTGCCGGGTTGCGCGTACTTGGCCATGTTGGCGGTGCACTCCTGGATCACCCGCACGAGTGCGGTGCGGACCGAGAAGGGCATCGGCTGGTCGAGCTGGTCCTCGATGTGGACGAGCAGCTCGTTGCCGGCCCGCGCCAGCGTGGTCCGGGCGTCCTCCAACGCGCGCTCGACGGTCGGCGTCGCCGCGGCGATGACGGCCGGGATGCCATCGGTCCGTTCCGTGACGTCCACGTCCGCCGAACGCAGGATCTTGAGCACACCGCGCATGCTCACCACCGACTGCCTGCCCGTGGCGATGGCGTGGTCGATCTCCTCCAGCGCCTTGGGGTTGTCGATGCCCTGCAGCTTGGCGCGTTCCAGCGCCATGATCATGGCGGTGATGTCGTGGATCGAGGTGTCGTGCAGCTCCCGCGCGAGGTCGCGCCGCTGCCGCGCCAGCTGCTCGGCGGAGGCCGCGCGGATGCCCTCGACCGACCTGAGCAGGAAGCGGACGCCCTCGCCGATGAGGCACGGCAGGAGGAAGACGATGAGCCAGCTGACGAAGTCGGCGAGGGGGAACTCCGTCGCCTCCCACAGCGCGAGCGCGGCCACGATGACGACCATGTAGAGGTAGCCGAACTGGCGTGGGCGTGTCGCGATCAGGACGACGATCGTCAGGAACGGGACCGCGATCATCATCGACATCGGGTCTCGGCCGAGCCAGAACTCCGCGATGACCAGCGGCAGCGAGATCGCTCCGGCAGCAACGGGCCAGCGTCCGAGACCGTAGATCGTCGTCACCGCAGCGATGCGGACGAGCGCGTCGAGCGGTCGCAGGTTGAGGCCGAGGCTGAGGTACAGCTCCCACATGAGCAGGGCGGTCGCCAGTACGTAGAAGGCGATCCGGAACCCTAGGATCCACCGCGTCTGGGTTCCCGGCTCACGGGTCAGCCGGACGACAGCCTGAGCCGTCGCCTCACGCACCCGATGCAGGACCTCCACACCATGAATGGTTCCACAGCACGGCCGGAAATGGCTGACGAACCGCGGGTTGTCGGGCGGTCCGACGTGCGTCAGGGCCCCGTCGGCCCGATGCTGTCCCGATGGGCACCGGTGGGAGGTTGCGCAGCACGTTGCCGGCGATGGCCGGACGTGTCGTGGCAGCCGCCGGAGGGTGGGCGCTCGGCGTGGCCTTCGGGGCGGCCGGCAGGCTGCGGCGGGGCAAGCCGCTCCACCCACGCGGCGTCGTGCACCCGGCCACCTTCGTCGGCGGTGCCGGCGCGCGACCGCGGGCGGTGCCCCTGCTCGACGAGCGTCACGAGACCCCCTGTGTCGTGCGCGTCTCCCGCGCCGCGGGGCTGCCCGCACCGCTGCCCGACATCCACGGCCTGGCCCTGCGCCTCGACCTGCCGCAGGGGCAGGTCGACCTCCTGTTCGCCACCACCGGCACCGGCCGGGTCACCCGCTACGTCCTGCGGCCCCGCCGCAGCGCCCGGCACCCCATGACGACGCTCATGCCCCTGCGCACCCCGCAGGGCGCGCTGCAGCTGGGGCTCGCCCCGGTCCGTCCCGGGGAGTGGCAGGTGACCGCGGCCACGCCCCGGGACCGCAGGTGGATGCCGGTCGGTCGGCTCGTCGCAGGGAGCGGGCCGGTCGGTCCCGACCCGGACCCGCCCATCCGCTTCGACCCGGTCCGCAACGTCCCACCCGGCACGGCCACCTACCGCTGGGTCCGGCTGGTGCGGGACCCGGCATACGTCATGGCGCGGCGGTGGTCTCCCGCCCGGGTGTGGCGTACCTGACTGATGACGTCGGTCACTGCCCAGCCCGCTGCCGGGCCTCGCCGGCCCGTCCCGCGCCGGCCGCGGAACGGGCGGAAACGGGCAGAAACGGTGCCCCGAGTGGGATTCGAACCCACACTGGATC
>NZ_CALGNQ010000153.1 GCF_937958535.1 uncultured Georgenia sp.
CCGAACACCCATTACCGTGTGGGCCGCAACCACTGTTGCGGCCCACACGCGTTTCTACCCTCGGCCGAGTGAGGTCAGCGCCGCCTCCAGCCGTCGGAGCAGGATCTCCAGCTCATCTGCCGTGATGACGAGCGGCGGGGAGAGCCGCACGGTCGAGCCGTGCGTGTCCTTGGCGAGGACGCCGTGCGCCAGCAGCGACTCGCACAGTCTCCGGGCGCCGCCCATCTGCGGGTCGAGGTCGATCCCGGCCCACAGCCCCCGGGTGCGCACCTCGCGCAGCCCCAGCGGCTGGAGCCGCCCGAGGCCGGCGGCGAACCGCGGCGCGAGGTCGCGCACGTGGGCCTGGAGCTCGCCGGTCTCGAGGAGGTCGACCACGGCTGTCCCGACGGCGGCTGCCAGCGGGTTGCCCCCGAAGGTCGACCCGTGCTCCCCGACCCCGAGCACCCCGAGCACGTCGTCGTCGGCCACGACGGCCGAGACGGGGAGGATCCCGCCCCCGAGCGCCTTGCCCAGGACGTAGAGGTCCGGCACCACGCCCTCGTCGTCGCAGGCGAAGGTGTGCCCGGTCCGGCCCAGCCCGCTCTGCACCTCGTCCGCGAGGAGCAGGAGGCCGTGACGGTCGCACAGCTCCCGCAGCGCGCTGAGGTAGCCCCGCGGCGGCACCACCACCCCGGCCTCGCCCTGGACGGGCTCGACGAGCACCGCGACCGTCGTGCTCGTCACGGCCCGCTCGACAGCGGACACGTCACCGTACGGGACGACGTCGAACCCGCCGTCGTACGGGCCGAAACCCTGCCGGGTCGCGGGGTCGGTGGAGAAGCCGACGATCGTCGTCGTCCGGCCGTGGAAGTTCCCCTCCATGACGATGACCCGGGCCTGCCCGTCGGGGATGCCGCGGCGGGTGTAGCCCCACTTCCGCGCCACCTTGATGGCCGTCTCCACCGCCTCCGCGCCCGAGTTCATCGGGAGCACCCGCGACTTGCCGCACAGCCGGGCCAGCCGGTGGGCGAACTCCCCCAGCCGGTCGTTGTGGAAGGCCCGGCTGGTCAGGGTGAGCCGGTGCAGCTGCGCCTCGGCCGCCGCGACCAGCCGCGGGTGGCGGTGCCCGAAGTTCAGCGCCGAGTAGCACGCCAGCGCGTCGAGGTACTCCCGGCCGGCGACGTCCCGCACCCACACACCGTTGCCCTCGGTGAGGACCACCGGCAGCGGGTCGTAGGTGCGGGCGAGCACCGCGTCGTCGCCGGCGATCGTCCTGCTCGTGTCCACGTCGTCCTCCCTCGCCGCGATGCGATCGCAGGTACGGGTCAGCGACTACGCGTAGCATTGCCGCCAGCCTCCGCCCCAGCGTAGGACGGCGGACCACCTCCAGAGCAGAAGGACAAGGACACGATGAACGCTTCCTCCCGCCCCCGCCACGCTCTCCTCGCAGCCGGCGCCGCGGCGCTGCTCCTGCTCACCGCGTGCGGCAGCGACGGTGGTGAGGGGTCCGAGACCGAGGACGGGCTCGGGCTGGTCGACAGCGGCACGCTCACCGCCTGCTCCAACGTCCCCTACCCGCCCTTCGAGGTGGAGGACGCGCAGGCCCCGAGCGGGTACAGCGGCTTCGACATCGACCTCCTCCAGGCGATCGCGGACGAGCTCGACCTCGAGCTCCGGGTGGAGAACGTGGGCTTCGACGCCCTGCAGTCCGGCACCGTCTTCGCGGCCGGGCAGTGCGACATCGGCGCCTCCGCGATCACCATCACCGACGCACGCAAGGAGAACATCACCTTCTCCGACCCCTACTACGACTCGCTCCAGTCCCTGCTCGTGCCCGTGGACTCCGGCATCGACTCGATCGACGACCTGGCCGGCAAGAACGTCGGGGTCCAGGCCGCCACCACCGGGCTGGCCTTCGCCCAGGAGAACGCACCCGAGGGCACCAACCTCGTGGAGTACCCCGGCGACCCCGAGCTGTGGTCCGCGCTCCAGGCGGGGCAGATCGACGCGATCCTGCAGGACCTGCCGGTGAACATCACCCACGTCGACGACGGCGGGTACGAGATCGTCGAGGAGTACACCACCGACGAGCAGTACGGCTACGCGATGGCCAAGGACGCCCCCGCCGAGCTCGTCGACGCCATCAACACCTCGCTCCAAGAGCTGCGCGACAGCGGCAGGTACCAGGAGATCTACGACTCCTACTTCGCCGTCGACGGCAGCTGAGGCGGCCCGCCATGCGGCTCACGACCCGACGGCGCCTCTCCCGCGGCACGCTGTACCTCCTGTTCGTCGCCGTGGTGGTGGCGGTCGCCCTCGCCACCGACTGGGGCCGCCTCGCCGCGGCGTTCTTCCAGGTCGACATCGCCCGCGACCTGCTCCCCGAGATCATCACCGTCGCGCTGAAGAACACCCTGCTGTTCACGGTGATCTCCTTCGTCGGAGGACTGGTGCTGGGGATCGTCCTCGCGCTGATGAAGCTGTCCTCCGTGCCGCCGTACCGGTGGTTCGCGACCGCCTACGTCGAGCTCTTCCGGGGCCTGCCCGCGCTGCTGACCATCTTCGCGATGGCGTTCATGGTGCCGATCGCGCTCGGTGTCCGGCTCCCGGGCGGGTCCGTGGGGGCCGGCCTCGTCGGCCTCGTGCTGGTGGCCGGGGCCTACATGGCCGAGGTCATCCGCGCGGGCATCCAGGCGGTGCCCAAGGGGCAGTCGGAGGCGTCGCGCTCGCTGGGGATGTCCCCGGCCAAGACCATGGGGTGGATCATCCTGCCCCAAGGCTTCCGGATCATCATCCCGCCGCTCACCAACGAGTTCGTCCTCCTCCTGAAGGACACCTCACTGCTGTTCATCGCCGGGTCCACCGTACTGACCAAGGAGCTGACGACATTCGCCCGCGACGCCTCCTCGATGACGAGCAACGGAACGCCGCTGGTCATGGCGGCCATGCTCTACCTGCTCGTCACGATCCCGCTGACTCGGCTCGTCGCCGTCCTCGAACGGCGCCTGGGGAGGGGACGATGAACGCAACTGCTCCCGAGCCGGCGATCGAGATCGTCGGACTGCGCAAGAGCTTCGGGGACAACGAGGTGCTCAAGGGCATCGACCTGACCGTGCACACCGGGGAGGTCCTGTGCATCATCGGCCCCTCCGGATCCGGGAAGTCGACGTTGCTGCGGTCGGTCAACCGGCTGGAGGAGCCCACCGGCGGTTCGCTCCGCGTCGACGGCGTGGACATCCTCGACCCCGACTGCGACATCGATGCCGTGCGCACCAAGATCGGCATGGTGTTCCAGCAGTTCAACCTCTTCCCGCACCTCGACGTCATGGGCAACCTGACGATCGCGCAGCGCCGCGTACTGCGCCGGAGCAAGGGTGAGGCAGTCCAGACCGCCCGGGCGATGCTCGAGCGGGTCGGCCTGTCCGACAAGGCCACCGCCTACCCCTCCCAGTTGTCCGGCGGACAGCAGCAGCGGGTGGCCATCGCCCGCGCCCTGTCGATGAACCCGGACATGATGCTCTTCGACGAGCCCACCTCCGCTCTTGACCCCGAGCTCGTCGGGGAGGTCCTCGACGTCATGAAGTTGCTCGCTGCCGAGGGCATGACCATGATGGTCGTCACTCACGAGATGGGGTTCGCGCGAGAGATGGGCGACCGACTCGTGTTCATGGACGGGGGAGTCATCGTGGAGGAGGGGGTGCCCGTCGAGGTGCTCTCCTCCCCGCAGCACGCCCGTACCCAGGCCTTCCTGTCCAAGGTGCTCTAGCCCAACGACCTCCACATGGTGCCGGCGCTCCTTCCCGTACCGACGTACCCGGTGAAAGGAACACCATGGAGGTCCGACGACGAGTCCGAGCCGCAACCGCCGTGGCTCTCACGATCGTGGCGGCCACGGTCGTCCCGGCGCTCGGCGCACCGCCCGAGGACGACGGCGTCCCCTACCCCCGGCAGCAGCCGCTGACCGAGCCCCCGGTGGACGAGGGGGACCGCTCCCTGGGCCGCGGTGCCGTCCCGTTCCACGACATCGCCCCGCAGGTCAACGCGCTCATGGCGGGCAGCCCGTACGTCTCCGCCGAGGTCGTGGGCCGTTCCACGCAGGGCCGCGAGCTCTACCTCCTCACCGTCACCGCGCCGGAGAGCCCCGCGGAGAGCGCCCAGCAGGACCGGTGGCGGGACCTCATCAAGCACGATGCCGAGGCAGCGCTGCAGGACGAGGAGCTCCGGGCCGGCTACAAGGTGCCGGTCTGGTTCAACAACAACATCCACGGCAACGAGTGGGACGGCACCGACGCCTCCCTGTCGTACCTCACCGAGCTCGTCGCCGCGCTCGAGGCCGGTGACCCCGGGGCCGTGGACCTGGCAGAGCGGTACCGGCTCTACTTCACGCTGAGCAACAACCCCGACGGGCGGGTGGCGGGCACCCGGCACACGGCACTCAACCTCGACGCCAACCGCGACCACATCACCAACACGACGCCGGAGACCCGGGTCACCCGCGACCTCGCGGGCGACCTGCAGCCGGTGTTCTTCATCGACCTGCACGGGTACACCGGCGTGCTCCAGGTGGAGCCGACCGGGCCGCCGCAGGGTGAGAACTACGAGCACGACCTGCTCATCCCGCACGCCTACGCGGCCGCGCTGCGCATCGAGGAGGACGTCGTCGCCGCCGGCGTCGAGGGCAACCCGCTCACCCCCGAGGGCGGCATCCGCATCCCGTACCGCGACATCCCGGACGGCTGGGACGGCTGGCCACCGATCTTCACCCCGCAGTACGTGCAGTTCCAGGGCTCCATCGCCTACACCGTCGAGCTCGGGCCGGGCCGGACGGACGACCCGGAGGAGAACGCCCGCCGGCTCGAGGTCAACCGGCAGGTCGGCCACCAGGTCATCGCCTCGACCATCGCCTACGTCGACGAGAACCGCGACACCCTCCTCGGCAACCAGATGGAGATCTTCCGCCGCGGCGCCGCCGGTGAGCCGCTCGTGGAGATCCCCGCGAACCCCGACCCCGACGACTACCCCGGCCCGGACGAGTGGGCCGCGGAGTGGGACGCGGCCGACGTCACCGGCACCGACCTCCCACGTGCCTACCTCATCCCCGCGGGCTCCACCGACGCCGCGACCCTCGTCGACCACCTGCTCGCCCACGGCGTCGAGGTGGGGACGGCGGACGCCGCGTTCAGCGCCGGCGGTCGGGACTACCCGGCGGGCACCTTCGTCGTCGACCTGCACCAGCCGCTGCGCGGGCTCGCCAACGTCCTGCTCTCCGACGGCTCCGACATCTCCGACCGTGTCCCGACGATGTACGACATCTCCGCGTGGAGCCTGGGGCGGCTGTGGGGTGCGCAGGTCGACCGGGTGGGGGAGACGACCGACCCACCGCTCGACGTCGCCACGACGCCCCTCACCGTCGCCCCACCCACGGGCAGCTTCCCGCAGGACGCCGACTACGTCCGCCTCGAGCTCGCCGGCGTCGCCGCCGTGCAGGCGGTCAACGCGGTGCTGGCCGGCGGCGCCGCAGTGGCCGACCTCGGCGACGGCACCGTCCTCGTGGGAGCCGACGGCCTCGCGGCAGCCGAGACCGCGAGCGAGACCTACGGCGTGGCCTTCACCGCGGACGACGGGACCGCACTCACCGGCGACGACGTCCGCGGCCTGGCACCGCTGCGCGTGGGCTTCACCTCCACCGCGGGGTACGCGGGGGAGGACGAGCTCGCGCTGCGGGCGCTCGGCTTCGCCGACCCGGTACGGGTGACGGCACAGGGCCTGGCCGCCGGGGAGGTCGACCTCGCCGACATCGACGTCCTGTGGCTCGGCGCACCGCTCGGGGAGGACGAGACCGCGGTCCAGGCGCTGGCGGACTACTTCGCCGCCGGTAAGGGCGTCGTCGCGGCCGCCGAGGCCGGGGCGTGGGCGGCCACGACGTTCGGGCTCTTCGACGCCGCGGTCGTCAGCGGGCCGAACCGGGCCAACGGCGTCGTCCTCGTCGAGACGGCCCCCCACGGCGTGCTCGCCGGCCAGGCCGAGCCTGCCGCCTTCACCTACGGCCCGGCCTTCTTCACCGACCTCGGGGAGAACGTCACGGTCGAGCAGACCTTCGCCGCCGACCAGCCGCTCCTCAGCGGCCACTGGCTGCCCACCGAGGAGGGCACCGGCGGCCCGGAGCAGGCCGCGGGCCAGGCGTCGGTCGTCTCCGCCGTGTCCGACAGCGGCGCCCGCATGCTCGTCTTCGGTACCGACCCGTTCTTCCGTACCCACCCGCGCGGCATGTTCGACGACGTCGCCGCGGCGCTCTTCTGGGCGGGCCCGGAGGGGGCACTGGTGCCGCCGCCCGAGGAGCCCAGGGAGGAGCCGACCGAGGAACCGAGCCAGACCGAGTCGCCGACGGAGACACACGCACCCTCCGAGCCCCCGAGAACTGCGGAGCCCACCACCGGCGGCGCGGGACCGTCGCAGGCACCGAGCGAGGGACGGGGAGGGGGCCGGCTGCCGAGCACCGGCGCGGCCGTCCGGCCCCTCGCCGCGCTCACGGTCCTGCTCGCCGCGGGCGGAGGCGTGCTCGTGGCCCGGCGCCGCCTCGCCGGGTGAGCGTCTTGCGCCGCGAACCGCCTCCTCACCCGGGGTGGGAGGGATCTACACTCGGCCCATGACCACCGACGCCACTGACATCAAGCCGCGCAGCCGCAAGGTCACCGACGGCCTGGAGGCGACGGCCGCGCGAGGCATGCTGCGCGCCGTCGGCATGGGGGACGAGGACTTCGCCAAGCCGCAGATCGGTATCGCGAGCTCGTGGAACGAGATCACGCCGTGCAACCTCTCCCTCGACCGGCTCGCCCAGGGCGCCAAGGAAGGCGTCCACGCCGGCGGCGGCTACCCGCTGGAGTTCGGGACGATCTCCGTCTCCGACGGCATCTCGATGGGACACGAGGGGATGCACTACTCCCTCGTGTCGCGCGACATCATCGCCGACTCGGTCGAGACGGTGATGCAGGCCGAGCGGCTCGACGGCGCGGTGCTCCTCGCCGGCTGCGACAAGTCGCTGCCCGGCATGCTCATGGCCGCGGCACGGCTCGACCTGGCGGCCGTCTTCCTCTACGCCGGCTCGATCATGCCCGGCTGGGTCAAGCTCGAGGACGGCACCGAGAAGGAGGTCACCCTCATCGACGCCTTCGAGGCGGTCGGCGCCTGCGCCCGCGGGCTGATGAGCGAGGCCGACCTCGACCGTATCGAGCGGGCGATCTGCCCGGGCGAGGGCGCCTGCGGCGGGATGTACACCGCCAACACCATGGCCTCGGTCGCCGAGGCGATGGGGATGTCGCTGCCCGGCTCGGCGGCCCCACCGTCGGCCGACCGGCGCCGCGACGCCTTCGCCCGCCGCAGCGGCGAGGCGGTCGTGGAGATGCTGCGGCAGGGCATCACCGCCCGCGACATCATCACGAAGAAGTCCCTGGAGAACGCCATCGCCGTGGTCATGGCGTTCGGTGGCTCGACCAACGCGGTCCTCCACCTGCTCGCCATCGCCAACGAGGCCGAGGTCGAGCTCACCCTGGACGACTTCAGCCGCATCGCCGACCGCGTCCCGCACCTGGGCGACCTCAAGCCCTTCGGCCGGTACGTCATGAACGACGTCGACCGCATCGGCGGTGTCCCGGTGGTGATGAAGGCGCTGCTCGACGCCGGCCTCATCCACGGCGACTGCCTCACCGTCACCGGCAAGACCGTCGCCGAGAACCTCGCCGGGATCAACCCGCCCGACCCGGACGGCAAGATCCTGCGCGCCCTGGACAACCCGATCCACCGGACCGGCGGCATCACCATCCTCGGCGGCTCGCTCGCCCCCGAGGGTGCCGTCGTCAAGTCGGCCGGGTTCGACGAGGAGGTCTTCGAGGGCACCGCACGTGTCTTCGAGCGCGAGCGGGCCGCGATGGACGCGCTGGAGGACGGCACCATCCAGGCCGGCGACGTCGTCGTCATCCGCTACGAGGGCCCCAAGGGCGGCCCGGGCATGCGCGAGA
>NZ_CALGNQ010000154.1 GCF_937958535.1 uncultured Georgenia sp.
GCCTCGACGACGAGCTCCTCGGGCTGGCTGGCGCCGTCGAGGAAGCTGAAGGCCGAGTGCGCGTGCAGCTCGGCGTAGCGGGGGCTCACCGCACCCGCCACGGACCGTCGTCGTACATGTGTTCGAGTGTACGCCTCCGGCGGCGGTGCCCCACGCGGTGGGACATCCCCCACACCGACGCGGAGCGGGAGGTACCCGGAGGGCGCGCGGTCGGGGCCGCCGGATAATGGCGACCATGACCCGACCCAGCGGGCCCACGGGTCCTCTCTCCGGCGTCCTGCCTGCCCGCCGGCTCGCCCTGGCCGTGCTGTCGATGGCCGTGGGTGCCTTCGCCATCGGTGTCACCGAGTTCGCGACGATGGGGCTGCTGCCCCAGATCGCCGAGACCTTCGACGCACCGCTGCACCAGGCCTCCCACCTCATCGCGGCCTACGCGGTCGGGGTGGTGGTCGGCGCCCCGGTGATCATGCTCGCGCTGCCCCGACAGCCGCGCACCGGGCTGCTCATCGGCCTCGCCGGTGCCCTGGCGCTGGGCAACGCGTTCTCGGCGCTCGCCCCCACGCTGGGGACCGAGCTCGTCTCCCGGGTGCTGGCCGGGCTACCGCACGGGGCCTACTTCGGGCTCACCGCGGTGGTGGCCGCGGCCATCTCCCCGCCCCAGCGCCGGGCCCGGTCGGTCTCACTGGTCATGGTCGGCCTCACCGTGGCGACGATGGTCGGGGTGCCGCTGTCCACCGCCCTGGGCCAGCAGCTGGGCTGGCGGGCGATGTACGGGCTGGTCACCGTCATCGCGCTGGTGAGCATGGTGGCGATCTGGCAGTGGGTGCCTCCCGTGCCGGCGCGGCAGGGGGCCAGCACGCGGCGCGAGCTGACGGCGTTGACCTCCCCCCAGGTGTGGCTGGCCGTGGGTATCGGCGGCATCGGCTTCGGCGGGATGTTCGCCCTGTACAGCTTCATCGCGCCCGTCTCCACGGAGGCCGGCGTCTCCCCTGCCCACCTGCCGCTGGTGCTCGCGCTCTTCGGTGCCGGGATGACCGTCGGCACGGTGCTCGGCGGACGGCTGGCCGACCGCTCGGTGCTCGGCGCCATCGCCGTGGGGATGGGTGCCATGGCCGTGGCGCTGGCCGCCTTCGGTGCCTGGGCCAGGCAGCCGACGACGCTGCTCGTGCTCGCCCTGCTCGTCGGCATCGCCTCGGGCCCCATCGGCCCCGGGCTCCAGATCCGCCTGATCGACGCCGCCCGCCAGGGGCCCTCGCTCGGTGCGGCGCTGCACCACAGCGCGATGAACACCGGGAACGCGGTGGGTGCCTGGCTGGGTGGGGCCGTCGTCGCCGCCGGGCTCGGCTACCACGCCCCGGCGTGGGCCGGTGTCGGGCTCGCGCTGGCCGGCCTGGCCATCACGGGTGTGGCCGCGGCCGCCGAACGCCGCACCACCCGGCGGGCCGTGGGCGCCGGCTGAAGCGGGGGGCCGGCGACCGCGCCCTGCCGGACGCGCGCGGCCGGGCAGGTTACGGTGGCCCCTTCTGGCCCCCGGCAGGAGGTGACGATGACGCTCGCGAGCCGCCAGACCGAGCCGCGGGTGGCCCCCGCCCCTCCGGCCGGGCACACCGGGCTGCCCGTGCGCCACATCCTGCGCCTCGTCCTGCTGCCGGTGGCTGTCACCGCGGTGCTCGCCGCCGCCGTCAGCCTCGGGGTGGAGCTCGTCCACGTCCAGACGGAGCCCTGGCTGGAGCCTGCCGAGCGCTGGGCGTCGCTCCCCGCCCGGCTGCACGTGCTCGGCACGCTCGCCGTGTGGCCGTTCGTCGCCCTCCTCCTCGCCGTCACCGGGTCACTGTGGGCCACCACCGTCCTCACCCTCGCCGCCGGGGCCCTCATCGCCGTGGCGGACCACGAGAAGATGACGCTGCGCGGTGAGCCGCTGTTCCCGACCGACGTCGGCTACCTCACCACTCCACGGCTGCTCCTCGACTCGGCCGGGATCGACCCGCTGCTCGCCGGCGGCGCCGTGGTGCTCGTCGTGGCCGCCCTGGCCGGTGGTGCGGTGGTCCTGCGGCGGCGGCGCGGCACCCGTTCCCGTCGCGAGCGCCGGTGGCGCTGGGGCACCCGGCTGGTGCTCGGGCTCGCCGGTGCGGCCGGGCTGGTCCTCGTCGCGGGCTTCCACGAGGAGGGCAACGTGCTCCGCGCGGCCTACGAGGACGTCCCGGTCACCTGGGCCGAGTGGAACCAGGCGCAGAACTACGCCCAGAACGGCTTCGTCGCGGGGGTGCTGTACAACCTGCCCGGCGAGGCGATGACACCGCCCGAGGGGTACAGCCGCGAGCGCATGGCCGAGGTCGTGGCACGCTACGCGGACCTCGCGGCGGACGCGAACGCCGGGCGGACCGGCACGCTCCAGGACACCGACGTCGTCCTCGTCCTGGCCGAGAGCTTCAGCGACCCGACCCGCCTCGCCGGTCTGGAGATCGCCGAGGACCCGATCCCCTTCACCCGGTCCCTCATGGCCCGCACCCCCTCGGGCACCATGCTGAGCCCGGGCTACGGCGGCGGGACCGCCAACGTGGAGTTCGAGGTGCTCACCGGGATGGCGGTGGCGAGCTTCCGTCCACAGCTCCATGCGCCCTACCCGCTGCTCATCCCCCACCACGACCACTTCCCCTCCGTCGTCGACCGCCTCGGCGGGCAGCACACCGGGGTGGCGGTCCACCCCTACTCCCCGCGCTTCTACCGGCGCGAGACGGTCTACCCCCGGCTCGGTCTGGACCGGGCGGTCTTCCAGGACGCCATGAGCCACCGCGGCCGCATCGGCAACGACTCCCACATCTCCGACGCGGCCACCTACGCGGAGGTGCTCGACCAGCTCGACGCGGCGGAGGAGCCCCTGCTCGTCAACGTCGTGACGATGCAGAACCACAGCCCGTACACCGGGGTCCACCCCGACCCGATCGAGGTGAGCGGTGACCTCGACGCGGCGGCAGCCGAGGAGATCGGCCAGTACCTGCGCGGGCTCCGGCACGCCGACGACGCCCTGGCCGCGTTCCTGGCCGAGCTGTCGGCACGCCAGGAGCCGACCGTCGTCCTCGTCTACGGCGACCACCTGCCGGCCATCTGGCCCCAGTCCGTCACCGACGCGAACGACCGTCGAACGCTTCACGAGACCCCGTGGTTCGTGTGGTCCACCACCGGGCTCGCCGACGTCGTCCCTGCCCCGGTGCTCGGCCCGAACCACCTCGTCGGCCAGCTGGTTGCCGCGACCGGTGCCCCGCTCACCCCGTTCGACGCCCTGCTCGCCGCGGTCTCACGCGAGGTCCCGGCGCAGGAGGCCGGCATCATGCTCGACGCCACCGGGCAGCCGGTGGCGCCCGACCGGCTGCCTCCCCGGGCCCGGGCGCTGCTCCACGACTACCGCCTCGTCCAGTACGACCTGTCCGTGGGTGAGCGGTACAGCCTGGAGACGATCTTCCGGGTGCCGGGCACCTGAGGTCTGCAGCCCTCGCCCCACGGCCACCGCGGCGCGAGGATGACCGGATGGAGCAGGCGGATGTGGCACTGCGCGTGCAGCGGGCGCTGGCCGCCGTCGACCGGCGCCGGTTCCTCCCACCGGAGCAGCACCGCTTCGCCGGCGCCGACCGGGCCCTGCCCATCGGCCACCACGCGACCTGCTCCCAGCCGAGCACCGTGGCGCGGATGCTCACGCTGCTCGACCCGCGGCCCGGCCACCGGGTGCTCGACGTCGGTGCCGGCTCCGGGTGGACGACGGCGATCCTCGCCGAGCTCGTGGCCCCGGACGGCGAGGTGGTCGGGGTGGAGCTCGAGCCCGCGCTCGTGGAGCGGGGGAGTGCGAACCTGGCGGACTTCACCACCGACCGGGGACGGCGCGCACCGGCGCGCATCGAACCGGCGGTCACCGGTGTGCTCGGCCTGCCGCAGCACGCCCCTTTCGACCGCATCCTCGTCTCCGCCGAGGCCCGCCGGCTCCCTGACGAGCTGGTCGACCAGCTGGCCGCGGGCGGACGGATGGTCGTGCCGGTGCGGGGCCGGCTCGTCGTCGCCCGGCTGGGCGACGACGGCCGGCTGACCACCGATGCGGTGGGGACCTTCCGGTTCGTCCCGCTCCGCCGCCCTTGAGCGGTCGGCGGCCGGAGGGTCAGCGCGGCGTGCGCCGCACCCCCAGGGTGTCCCTCCCGTCCCCGTCCCAGTCACCGACGAGGACCGCGTCACCTGCACGACCGTAGGTGACCACCCGGTCGGCGTTCCCGCCGGCGAGGGTGTTGCTGATGAGGTAGACCGCTCCACGGCGCACGGCGATGGTGTCCCGGCCGTCGCCGTCCCAGTCACCGGCCAGGGTCACGTCGCTCGGCCGGCCGTAGGTGAACACGGCGTCGGCCTCCCCTCCCGCCAGGGTGTTCTTCACGTGATAGCGCGCCCCGCGACGCACCGCCAGGGTGTCCCGCCCGTCACCGTCCCAGTCGCCGACGACGACGGCGTCACCCGCGCGCCCGTACCGGAGGACGACGTCCGCCGGACCGGAGGTCATCGTGTTGCGGACGTGGTACTCGGCCCCCCGCCGCACCGCGAAGGTGTCCCGCCCGTCACCGTCCCAGTCGCCGACGAGGACGGTGTCCCCCGGGCGGCCGTAGGCCACGACCCGCTGGGCGTCCCCGCCGCGGGCGGCGTTGTTGACGTAGAACCGGTTGCCCCGCCGCACGGTGATGGTGTCCTTGCCGTCGCCGTCCCAGTCACCGACGAGCACCTCGTCGGCGTGGCGGCCGTACTGGAAGACGACGTCGGCCCACGGGTCCCAGTCGTTGTTGAGGAAGAACCCGTACCGCTGGGGGGCCTCCGGCTCCGGCTCGGGCTCCGGCTCGGGCTCGGGCTCCGGGAGCACGGCCAGGGCGGCCTTGGCCTGGCGCAGCACGGCCGCCTGCGCAGCCGCGTCGATGTCGGAGGCCTCGACCTGGGAGACCACGCGCTCCAGCCGCCCGACCGTGGCGGTGAGGTCGCCAGTGTCCGCGTACCGCAGGGCCTGGTCCGCCAGGGCCGCGAGCTCGGCCGCGAGCCCCTCCGGGATCCGGCCCTCGGCCGCGAGGTCACCCACGAGGTAGGACAGGTCGGAGTACCACGCCTGGTCGATGCCCACGTTCGCCGGCACGTGACCGAGCTCGACCGCGCGGGCGGTCGCGGCGGCGACCTGCTCGGCGTAGTCGTCGGCGCTCGGGTAGAGCTGGGCCAGGACGTCCTCCGGAAGGGGGACCGAGGCACCGTCGAGGAAGCAGAACCCCGGGCCGGAGTTCACACCGGAGTTCACCCGCACGGGCACCTCCTGCGCGGCCAGCCGGATGCCGCCCTCGGCGAGGCCGAGCTCGTCACGGACCACCTGGCCCTCGGCGTCGAGCTCGATCGGGGGTGCCGTCGGTGGCAGGACCCCCTGGGCCACCCAGGCGACGGTGTGGTCGTACACCGCGGCCTGCACCTGGTGCTGGGGCACCCGGGAGAGGGAGGGCAGGTCACACGTCTGCGGCAGGTCCGGGTGACCGCCGGGGAGCGTGCCGATGTCGCGCAGACGCAGCGGGCCGTAGTCGGTGATGAGCTTCCAGTCACCGTGCGAGGCGCCGGCGACCTCCCAGGTGCGCAGGACGTCGGAGTCGGGCTGCCGCTGGGCTGCCCCGAGGAGGTCGATCGCGACGTCGCCCTCGGAGTTGAGCTTGAAGAGCGGGGTGTCGAGGTCGGTCCGGACCGGTCCGCCGCCGCCGTGGAGGACGAAGGCGTCGAGCAGCCCGGTGAGCGGCTGGACGCTGTTGTAGTACGTGTGCAGCCGCCCCGCGGACTGCGAGTGACCGGTGGCGATGACGTAGTCCGGGTCGAGGGGCCCGAGCGGGTCGGTGTCCGCCGGGTCCCGCAGCGCCCGCACGGCCTGGCTGAACACGTCGAAGGACAGGGAGTCGTCGACGACCGTTCCGCCGTCGGTGAGGTCCAGCGTGCCGTAGCGCTCCGGGCTCCATGCGCGCAGTCCCGTGGCCGAGTGGACGCCGGCGCGCTGGGCGGAGACGCCGACCCAGGCGTAGCCCTCACGCATGAGGTGCTCGTGCGTCTGGAACCAGTCGACCTCCTGGTCCCACTGGTTGGAGACGTTGAGCCACTCGGCGATGACGACGCCGTTGAAGTCGGCCTCCTCCACCGGGCGGCGCACGACGATGCGGGTGCGGTAGGGGTGCCCGTCGCTGATGACGTCGGCGTCGGTCTGCCCGTCGGCGGCGTACCGGACGGCCTCGCCCGAGATGAGGAACTCCTCCTCGACGTAGCCGCCAGCGGCCAGGTCCACGTCGGTGGCGAGGAACGGGTAGCCGTGGTCCGGGTCGCCGACCGGGCTGGTGAGCTCCAGCGGGCCGGTCACCGTCGGGGCGCTCACCGTCTCCCCCGTCACCGACGGCGCGGGTGGCGATCCGGTGGGCGGTCCGAGCAGGGCGGGCAGGGCGAAGGTGGTGGCGACGACTGCGGCCAGGGTGCGGGCCATGGGTCCTCCGGGGTCGACGTCGGCCGGGGGCCAGTGATACGGACGATCCAGAACCTAGGAGTGGCGACAGACGGTGTCAATGGTTCAGTTCCGTCCTAAAGCGTAGGGTGGCGCTCATGTCCGACCTCCGCGACGCCACCTCCCGCGTCGTCGCCGCCCTGCGGGAGCTCGGCCCCCTGACCCGCGCCGAGCTCGCGCGGCGCACCGGCCTGCCGAAGTCGACGGTCTCGGGCGTCGTCGCCACCCTCCTGGCGAGCGGCGAGGTACGCGAGAGGGGTGCGGCGACCGGGGCTGCCCGGGCCGGAGGCCGGCGCGCCGGACGAGGTCGCGGGCGGCCCGGGACGCTGCTCACCCTCGACCCCGGTCGCGGCGAGGTGGTGGGGGTCGAGTTCGGCGCCTCCCACGTGCGCGCCCGGGTGGTCGACGCCGGGCACGGCCGCGGGCCGGGCGCGGTGCGGCGGCTCTCCCTGGCCTTCGGCGCGACGGAGGCCCTGGATGCCACGCTCAGCCTCGTGCGCGAGCTCACCGGCCGGCCGGGCGCCGCCCCGCTGCTCGGCGTCGGGCTCGCCCTGGCGCTCGGGCTCGGCCCCGCGGTGACCACGGCACCCACCGGGCCGCGGGACATGCGCCAGGGGTGGGAGGACCTCGATCTGCCGGCCGCGCTCGCCGAGGCCCTGGGGGTGCCGGTGGTCGCGGACAACGACGCGAACTGCGCGGCGCGCGCGGAGCTGCTCTGGGGTGCGGCGCGCCCCTACGACGACCTCGTGCTGTTCAAGCTGCACGCCGGTGTCGGCGGGGCGGTGGTCCTCGACCGGAAGGTACGGGTGGGCCGCAGCGGAGGTGCCGGGGAGCTCGGGCACGTCCTCGTCGACCCGCGGGGGCCGCTGTGCCGGTGCGGAGGTCGCGGGTGCCTCGAGGTGTACGCCGGGGTGCCGGCCGTCCTCGCCGCGCTCGCCGCCCGGCCCGACCGGCTGCCGACGCCCCGCGAGGTGCTCGAGCGGGCGGCGGCCGGTGACCCGGCGTGCCGGCGGGCGCTGCGCGAGGCCGGGGAGGCCACCGGGCAGGTCGCGGCCTGGCTGTGCAACGCGCTCAACCCGGAGGCGATCCTGCTCACCGGCGCGCTCAGCGGGGCCGGTGAGCTGCTCGCCGGCCCGGTGCGGGAGTCGGTGGCCCGCACCGTGCTGCCGCTCAACGCCGACGTCGACGTGGTGGTGGGGTCGCTGGGGCGCGACGCGGGCTCGTTGGGGGCCGCGGCCCTGGCCCTCGCGGCACGTCCGCGCTGAGCCCACCCCGGTGGGCGACCGGGCGGCGCAGCATCAGTCGTAGACGCCCTCGAGCCACCATGTGCCGGACTCCAGGGCGAGCAGCCGGGCCACACCGTCGGACAGCGCCACCTGCAGCCAGTTGCGCCGGCGTCCGCGCTCCCACCAGCGTTCCCACATCGGCCACGGCCCGGCCCAGCCGACCACCTCCCAGCTCGCGTCCTCGTCCACCACCCGCACCGGCTCCCCGCTGAGCCGGGCCCGCGCGTCCACCGTCACCGGGGCCCCGGCGTCGTCGAGGACGACGACGGCGCGCCGCTCCCCCAGCACCGTCGCCGGCGGCGGGGATGGCAGCTGCCCGGGCCACGGGGCGTCGGGGCGCAGCGCGGGGACCGGGTCGTCGCCCCAGGCCACCAGCCGCACCCGGGTGCGCGGGTCCCGGCCGCCCTGGAGGACGGGGACGAGCACCCCCTCGGCACCGAGCAGGCCCTGGACCCGCAGGGCGGCCCGCTCCGCCTGCACCTCCCCCCGACCCCGGCGCCCCCATAGCCCGTCGCTGACGACCCCCGCGGGGCTGACCTCCTGGGCGAGCAGCTCCAGGTGGACGAGCGGCGCGCTCGGCGGACGGGCGCTGCGCCCGGCGAGCCAGCCGTCCAGCTGCCAGCGCACCCGGTCGGTGAGGTCCGCGGCGCTGGGGGCGGCGTCCAGCCGCCAGGTGCGGGACAGCTCGGTGCCGTCCTCGGTGCGGGCCAGCACCTGGACCCGCCCGCACACCACGCCGCGGCGCTGCAGCCGCTCGGCGAGCTCCTCGGCCAGGGCGCGGGCGGCGAAGGCGGCGACGTCGGAGCGTGCCGCGGGCGGGTCGAGGTCGGTGCGCACGGTGACGTCCTGCTCCGGACGCCGCGGGGCGGGCACGGAGATGTCCCCGCCGCGGGCGAGCCGGTGGGCGAGCATCCCGAGCGTGCCGAAACGGGCGGCGACGTCACCCGGGGCCAGGGCGGCCAGCGCCCCGAGGGTGCGCAGCCCGAGCCGGCGCAGCAGGTCGGTGAGCTCGGTGAGCTCGGCCCGCCGCTCCCGGGTGGTGGCGGCGAGCTCGAGCAGCCGCACGTCCTGCGGGGCCAGGAACCCCGGCCCCCGCCCGGGCGGGACGACGATCCCGGCGCGGGCGGCGAGCAGGGCGGCGAGCAGCCCGTCGGCCACCCCCACCTGGCACTCGGCACCCACCTCCTCGGCGACCGTGCCGACGAGCAGCTCGGCGAGCCGCTCCTCCCCTCCGGCGTGCCGGCTCGGCCCGCGTGCGGGCATGAGCAGCACCCCGGGACGGGCGACCTCGACCCCGACGACGACGTCCTCCACCGCCTGGACGACCGGTTCGAAGGCCCGGGCGTCCCGGTTCTCGTCGGCGGGGAGCAGGACGAGCTCGGGACACAGCCCCTGGGCCGTGCGGCGCCGCATCCCGCGCCGCACCCCCGCCGCCCGGGCGGCGGCCGAGCAGACGACGACGCCGCGGGAGTCGTGGACCGCGACCGGCTCGTGGCCGGCGACCACCCCCTCCGCGACGGCGGCCGCCACCGGCCAGTCCGGGACCCAGAGCACCGCCCGGCGCAGCGCCGGCAGGCCGGGCCCGGTGGGGGCGGGTGCCTCGGACCCGGCGCCCATCAGGACACCGCCTGGAGCCGGGGGCCGGGGCCCTGCGCGGCGGGCACCTGCTCGGGGACGGGACCGGGGCCGTGCAGCGCGCCGTCGTCCACGACGTCGAGCCCGCTCGCACCGACCCGCAGCCGCACCCGGCCGGCCACCCCGTTGCGGCTGCGGCCGTGGACGGTCATCTCCCCGGCCCTCACGCTGCCCCAGCCGCGGCCCAGCCCCTCGGTGCGGACCTGCCCCGCCCGCAGGACGACGTCCGCCCCGGGCCAGTGCGCCGTGCTGAGCAGCACCGCGCCGCGGCTCCGCAGCCGGGCCGACAGCAGCCGCCGGTCCCGGGCGCCCAGCGCGCGGCAGTCCCCGACGGCCAGGACGTCCACCCCGTCGACCAGGGCACCGACCACGGCGGCCGACTCCGGGCCGGTCCGCGGCACGAACAGGCACCGCTCCAGTGCCACCCCCGCCTCGGCGGCGGCCTGGAGACCGAGGTCCGGCAGCGCCGCCAGCGCCACCCACCCCTCCCCCTGGGCGGCGGCGACGAGGGCGAGCAGCAGCGAGGCGGACCCGCCGACCTGGACGACGCTGCCGCGCCGCAGCCCGGAGGCGGGGAAGAAGCCGGCCAGCGCGGCGGGCACCGGCAGGTGGTCGGCCACGCCGCCTCCGACGGGACCGGTCGCGGTGGTGGGCGGCCCGGCGGCGTCCTCCCCCGCCGCCCTCCCCGGGGCGGGACGGGCGGGGGGTGCGGCGGCGTCATCGGCGAGCCGCAGGGGTGCCGCAAGACGCGTCCGCAGACCGGCCGCCGCCTCGGCCCGTTCCAGGGCCCGGCGTGCGGTGGCCATGCGCTCGGCCGGGGTCATCGTCACCTCCACAGTTTATCGAACCTGTGTTCGATCATGACAGGGGGTGCTGACATCGGTTCCCTCGGCGTGGACATCGCTGCACCGCACCGCACGGCACCGTAGGTTGGAGAGGAACCCACCAACAGGAGGCCTCGATGGATCTACGACGACCTGTCGCACCGGCACCGTACGACCTGCTGCCGCCGGTGCCGTCCTTCACCCTGACGAGCAACGACATCGTCGACGGGCAGCCGCTCGACGCGAAGTTCACCGCCGACGGCGGCAACGTCTCCCCGCACCTGGCGTGGTCCGGGTTCCCGCCCGAGACGCAGAGCTTCCTGGTCAACTGCTTCGACCCGGACGCCCCCACGCCGGCCGGGTTCTGGCACTGGACCGTCGTCGACCTGCCCGCCGACCTCACCGAGCTCGAGCAGGGCTGGGGCGAGAGCGACCTCATGCTCCCGGGTGCGGCCTTCCACGTCCGCAACGACGGCGGCACGCACGCCTACACCGGCGCCGCCCCGCCGCCCGGTGACCACGTGCACCGCTACTTCTTCGCCGTGCACGCGCTCAAGGTCGACTCCCTCGAGCTCGACGCCGACGACAGCCCCACCAAGGTGGCCTTCGTCGCCCTGTTCAACACGATCGCCCGGGCGGTCATCGCCCCCACCTTCCAGCGGTGAGCGCCGCACCGACGACGGCGAGCGACGGGTCGGTGCGCTTCGGCACGCTGACCTGGGTGCCCGCGCTGCAACGCCCGGACCTGCTCGCCGCACCGGTCCGGGCCGCGCTGGAGGACCTCCCGCAGGCAGACCAGGTCCGCGTGGTCGAGATCGACCCCGACCACGCCGACACGGCCGCGATGACCGAGGCCTACGACCTGCCGCTGGAGGTGTCGGTCAACTGCGTGCTCGTGGCCGGCAAGCGCTCCGGGGAGGAGCGGGTGGCGGCCTGCGCCGTGCGGGCCACGACCCGCGCCGACGTGAACTCCACCGTCCGCCGCCTGCTGGACGTGCGCAAGGCGTCCTTCTGGCCGACGGACCGGGCGGTGGCGGAGTCGGGCATGGAGTACGGCGGGATCACGCCCGTGGGCCTGCCGGCGCAGTGGCGCCTGCTCGTCGACGCCGCCGCCGCGAGCGGCCCGGTCATCATCGGCAGCGGGGTACGCCGCTCCAAGCTCCTGCTCCCCGGTGAGGTGCTCGCGCAGCTGCCGGGGGCCGAGCTCGTCGAGGGGCTCGGGCTGCCCGTCGGGTGAGCCGCGGCGCCGGCCGACCGTAGACTCGAGCGGTCCGGCCGCCCGGTCGGCCGGCGTCCCCCGCATCACCTCCCCGGAACGGTGCCATGCCCTCCTCCCCCGCCGCGCGTCCTGCAGCGCCGTCCCGCCTCCTCCGGGGTGCCCGGCTGGCGACGGCGGCGCTGTTCTTCACCAACGGGGCGCTGTTCTCCAACCTGCTGCCCCGGTACCCGGCGATCAAGTCGGGGCTGGACCTCACGCACACCCAGTTCGGGCTGGTGGTCATCGCCTTCCCGATCGGCGCCATCGTCGCCGGGCTCGGCGCGGCCGCAGCCATCCGGCGCTTCGGTGCCGCGGATGTCGCCGTCATCGGCACGGTGCTCACGGCCGTAGGGCTCGTCGTCGTCGGCTGGGCACCGGCGCTGTGGCTGCTCATCGCGGCCCTCTTCGTGGCCGGTGCCGCCGACTCGATCACCGACGTCGGGCAGAACAGCCACGGCATCGCCGTCCAGCGCGGCTACGGACGGTCGATCATCAACTCCTTCCATGCGGTGTGGAGCGCGGGGGCGGTCACCGGCGGCCTCATGGGGACGGCCGCCGCGGCCCGCGACGTGCCCCTCGGCGTCCACCTCACCGTCTCCGGCGTGGTGTGGGTGACGGTGGCCGTCGTGGCACGGCGCTTCACCCTGCCGCCCGGGATGTCGGTCGGTCCGCCGCTCGCGGTGGACCGCGGGCCGGCCGGTGGTCCGGCGCGCGCGTGGCTGCGCCGGCCGGGGGTGTTCCTCGCCGCCCTCGTCCTCATCGCGATGAGCGGCACCATGGTCGAGGACGCCGGGAACACGTGGTCGGCGGTCTTCCTCAGCCAGGAGCTCGGCGCCGTCCCCGCGCTCGCCGGCCTCGGCTTCGTGGCCACGGTCGGTGCCCAGTTCGTCGGCCGGGTGCTCGGCGACCCGATGACCGACCGCCTCGGTCAGCGCGCCGTCGCCCGCATCGGGGCGTTGCTCATCGTCACCGGGATGGGGGTGGTCGTCCTGGGCCCCGGCGCGGGCGCCGTCGTCGGCGGCTTCGCGCTCGCCGGGTTCGGCTCGGCGACCCTGGTCCCCGCGGCGATGAACGCCGCGGACGACATGCCCGGGATGCGCGCGGGCACGGCGCTGACGATCGTCTCCTGGCTCATGCGGGTCGCCTTCGTCGTCTCCCCGCCCCTGGTCGGTGCGCTGGGCGACGCGTTCGGCCTACGCGCCGGGCTCGCCGTCGTTCCGGTCCTCGCCGTCGGGACACTGTTCCTCGCCGGGGTCCTGCGGGGCCGGCCCGCTGCGCCGGCGTCCACCGGCCCTAGCCTGGGCGGGTGACCGACGCCCCGGCCCGGGGGCTGCGTCCGCCGCCCTGAGGATCAGGCGCCTTCCTGCCCCCGCGGCAGCCGGCGGCGCTCCGCATCGCCCTGCTCGACGAGCGCGGTGAAGATCTGCGCGAAGAGCTCCTCCACCCGGTCCTCGACGGCGGCGGCGTCCTGTGCCTGGCGCTTGCGGTCGTGGATCGCCATGAGGTCGATGGCGCTGTCGAGCCTGTCGGCCTGGGCAAGCCAGCCCTCGGCGCGGGCGACCTCGTCGGGGGTGCGTGCGGTGGCCAGCGCCCGCTCGGCCTGGCCGCGGAGCACGACGACGGAGCGGCGCAGACTCTCCGGCCGGGAGCGGGCCGACCGCGCCTTGGCGAACCGGTCGAGGAGCTGCTGCCCCTGCCGGGCCAGCTCGGGGTTGTCCCGCAGCATCTCGGCGGCCTTCTTCACGGCCGGGTAGACCACCGGCCCGAACTTCGCGGCCGCGCGGATGATCGTCCTCACCTTGCCCATGCCGTGCGCTCCTTCCCGTCGGTCGAGGTTACGTCCCTGCCCGGTCTACCGCCCGCCCGCGTAGCCGAGCTGGCGCCACGCCTCGTACACGGCGACCGCCGCCGAGTTCGACAGGTTCATCGAGCGGGCGCCGGGGACCATGGGGATGCGTACCCGGTCGGTCACCCGCGGGTCGTCGATGACCTCCTGCGGCAGCCCGGTGGTCTCCGTCCCGAAGAGCAGCACGTCGCCGGGTCGGTAGGCGACGGAGGAGAACCGGGTCCTCCCCTGGCCGGTGAAGGCGTACACCCGGCCCTGGCCGACGGCCGTGAGGGCGGCGTCGAGGTCCGGGTGGACGACCACGCGCGCCATGTCGTGGTAGTCGAGCCCGGCCCGCCGCAGGTGCGCGTCGCTCAGCTCGTAACCGAGCGGTTCCACAAGGTGGAGGATGGCACCGGTGCACGCGACCATGCGGATCGCGTTCCCGGTGTTCGGCGGGATCTTCGGCTCGTGGAAGACGACGTGGAACACCGTGCGATTCTCCCAGGTGGTCGGTGGGGCTAACGCGTCGCGTAGAACACGACGGCGGCCGAGGCGGCCACGTTGAGGGAGTCCACGCCCGCCGCCATCGGGATCCGCACCACCCGGTCGGCCGCCGCCAGCACCCGCGGCGAGAGGCCGTGCCCCTCGGGCCCGAAGACGAAGGCGGAGCGCTCGTGGCCCTCGGCGACGTACTCCTCCAGTGTGATCGAGTCGTCGCTCAGCGCGAGGGCGGCGATGACGTAGCCGAGCCGGCGGGCCTCGTCGATGGCCCCGGGCCAGGAGTCGAGCCGGGTCCAGGGCACCTGGAACACGGTGCCCATGGACACGCGCACGGAGCGCCGGTAGAGCGGGTCGGCGGAGGTCGGGGTGACCAGGACGGCGTCGACCCCGAGCGCGGCTGCGCTGCGGAACGCGGCCCCCAGGTTGGTGTGGTCGACCATCCCGTCGAAGACCGCAACGCGTCGCGCCCCGGCGACGACCTCCGCCACGCTCGGCAGCGGCGGGCGGTGCATGGCGGCCAGTGCCCCGCGGTGGAGGTGGAAGCCGGTGATCTCCCGCAGCACCGGCTCCTCGGCGACGAAGACGGGCACGTCCGGGCCGCCGTCCCCGGCACCGCACGCCTGGACGATGACGGGGGTGATGCCCTCGAGCCACCGCTCGGCCATGAGGAAGGACCGGGGCCGGTGCCCGGCGGCCACGGCACGGGTGATGACATTGGTGCTCTCGGCCATGTACAGGCCTCGCTCGGGCTCGAGCTTCCGGCGCAGCGCGACGTCGGTGAGGCTGGTGTAGTCGGCGAGTCGCTCGTCGGCGGGGTCGGTGATGCGGATCAGCGGCACCGGGCCATTGTGCCGTGCCGTCCGCGGGCCTGGGAGCAGCCGACGGGCCGGCTACTCCGTCGCCACGACCGGTGCGGTGAACTGGCTGCGGTAGAGGCGGGCGTAGGCGCCGTCGGCCGCGAGCAGCTCCTCGTGGGTGCCCTGCTCGACGATGTCACCGTGCTCCATGACGAGGATGACGTCGGCGTCGCGGATGGTGCTCAGCCGGTGGGCGATGACGAAGGAGGTGCGGCCCTTGCGCAGCTCGGTCATCGCGTGCTGGACGAGCATCTCGGTGCGGGTGTCCACCGAGCTCGTCGCCTCGTCGAGGATGAGGAGCTGCGGCTCGGCGAGGAACGCCCGGGCGATGGTGATGAGCTGCTTCTCCCCGGCCGAGACGCCGCCACCCTCCTCGTCGATGACCGTGTCGTAGCCGTCGGGCAGACTCTGGACGAAGCGGTCCACGCTGGCCGCCCGGGCGGCACGCTCGACGTCCTCGCGGGTGGCACCGTCCTTGCCGAAGGCGATGTTCTCCGCGATCGTGCCCTCGAACAGCCAGGTGTCCTGCAGGACCATCCCGATCGGCCGGCGCAGGTCGTGGCGGGTCATGGCCCTGGTGTCGACGCCGTCGAGCAGGATCCGGCCGGAGTCGATCTCGTAGAACCGCATGAGGAGGTTGACCAGCGTCGTCTTCCCGGCGCCGGTGGGCCCGACGACGGCCACCGTCTGCCCCGGCTCGACGTGCAGGTCGAGGGCGGTGATGAGCGGGCGCTCCGGGTCGTAGGAGAAGGCGACGTCCTCGAACCGCACCTGGCCGCGGACCACCTCGGGGCGCTGCCCGGGCTGCGGGTCGGGCGACATCTCCGGGGAGTCCATGACCTCGAAGATCCGCTCGGCGGAGGCCACCCCGGACTGGACGAGGTTGGCCATCGAGGCGAGCTGGGCCAGCGGGTGGCTGAACTGCCGCGAGTACTGGATGAACGCCTGGACCGAGCCGAGGCTCAGGTCGCCCGAGGCGACGCGCAGGCCGCCGACGACGGCGACGAGCACGTAGTTGAGGTTCCCGACGAACGCCATCATCGGCATGATCGTGCCGGAGATGAACTGGGCCCGGAAGCTGGCCCGGAAGAGCCGCTCGTTGTCCTCGGTGAAGCCCTCCCGCACGGCGTCCTGGGCGTTGAACGCGGTGACGAGCTCGTGTCCGGTGAAGGCCTCCTCGACCTTGCCGCCGAGGTCGCCGGTGGACTTCCACTGGTTGACGAAGTGCGGCTGGGCGCGCTTGGCGATGGTCATCGTCGCCCACGCCGAGACCGGCACGGTCACCAGCGCGATGAGCGCGAGCTGCCAGGACAGCACGAACATCATGACGAGGACACCCACCACGGTCACCACGGAGGTGACGACCTGCGAGAGCGTCTGCTGCATCGTCTGGGAGAGGTTGTCGATGTCGTTGGTGACCCGGGACAGCACGTCGCCGCGGGCGCGGGAGTCGAGCTCGCGCAGTGGCATCCGGTCGATCTTCGCCTGGACGTCGCGGCGCAGCGCGAAGGCGGTGCGCTGCACGACGCCGGCGAGGATGCGGCCCTGCACCCACATGAGCAGGGAGGAGCCGAGGTAGACGGCGAGCACGAGGAGGATGACCCGGGTCAGCGCGCCGAAGTCGATGCCCTGGCCGGGGACGAGGTCCATGCCGGCGACCATCTCGGCGACCTGCTCCTGGCCGCCGCGCCGCAGCCCTTCGACGGCCTGCTCCTGGGTGACCCCGGGCGGCAGCATCCGGCCGACGACGCCGTTGAAGACGATGTCGGTGGCGCGGCCGAGCAGCGCGGGGCCGACCACCTGGAGCGCGACGGCGGCGACGGCGAGGACGACGACGCCGAGCAGCCGGAGCTTCTCGGTGCCCAGCTCGCGCAGCAGGCGGCGCAGCGTGGCGCCGAAGTTGGCCGACTTCTGTCCCGGGGGGACGCCGGGGCCCGGTCCGTGGTGGCTCACGCCGCCTCCTGTGCGCTCAGCTGGGACAGGACGATCTCCTGGTAGGTCGCGTTGGAGTCCATGAGCTCGCCGTGGGTGCCGCGCCCGACGATCCGGCCCTCGTCCAGGACGACGATCTCGTCGGCGTCGCGGATGGTGGCAACCCGCTGGGCGACGATGAGCACGGCCGCGCCCGCGGTGGCAGCGGGCAGTCCGGCGCGGAGCCGGGCGTCGGTGGCGTAGTCCAGGGCGGAGAAGGAGTCGTCGAAGACGTAGAGGTCGGCGGGCTTGAGCAGCGCACGGGCGATCGCCAGCCGCTGCCGCTGGCCACCGGAGAAGTTCGAGCCGCCCTGCTCGACCCGGGCGTCGAGCCCGAGCTCGCGGACGAAGTCGCCGGCCTGGGCGGCGTCCAGCGCCGCCCACAGCTCCTCGTCGGTGGCCTCCGGCCGGGAGAACCGCAGGGTCGAGGCGATGGTGCCGGAGAAGAGGTAGGCACGCTGCGGCACGAGGGAGATGCGGGCCCGCAGGTCGGCCGGGTCGAGCTCGCGCACGTCGATGCCGGCGGCCCGGACCGCGCCCGCGGTGGGGTCGATGAGCCGGGGCAGCAGGTTGACCAGGGTGGTCTTGCCGGCGCCGGTGGAGCCGATGACCGCCGTCGTGCGTCCCGGCTCCAGCCGCAGGGAGATGTCGTGGAGGACGGGCTCGGCCGCTCCCTCGAAGCCGAAGGTGGCGCCGTCGAGCTCGATGACCACCCGCCCGGCGGGCAGCTCGCGGGGACGGGCCGGGCGCACGATGCCCGGCTCGGTGGCCAGGACGGCGTCGATGCGCTCGGCCGACACGGAGGCGCGCGGGACGAGCATGAACATCATCGAGGCCATGAGCACCGACATGAGGATCTGCATGAGGTAGTTGAGGAAGGCGACGAGCGAGCCGACCTCCATCGCGCCGCTGTCGATGCGCCCGGCGCCGAACCACACCACGGCCACCGACGAGGCGTTCATGATGAGCATGACGACCGGGAACATCAGCGCCATGAGGTAGCCGACGCGCAGGCTGGTGTCGAAGAGCTCGGTGTTGGCCCGCGCGAAGCGCTCCCGCTCGCTGTCCTGCCGGTTGAAGGCCCGGATCACCCGCACGCCGGTGATCTGCTCCCGCATCACCCGGTTGATCCGGTCGATGCGCTCCTGGATGAGCCGGAAGAGCGGCCCCATGCGCAGCGCGATGAACCCCATGACGCCGAGGAGCAGCGGGACGACGAGGAGGAGCAGCGCGGAGAGGCCGACGTCCTGCCGCAGCGCCATGATGACGCCGCCGACCATCATGATCGGGGCCATGACGATGATCGTGAAGGTCATCAGGGTGACCATCTGGACCTGCTGGACGTCGTTCGTCGAGCGGGTGATGAGCGAGGGGGCGCCGAACCGGCCGGCCTCCGCCACGGAGAAGCGCTGGACGCGGCTGAAGACGGCGTGGCGCAGGTCGCGTCCCACGCTCATCGCGGCCCGGGCGCCGAGGTAGACGGCGCCGATCGCGCAGGCCACCTGGACGCCGCTGATGAGCAGCATGACGCCGCCGACGCGCAGGATGTAGCCGATGTCCCCGACGACGACGCCGTCGTTGATGATGTCGGCGTTCAGGCTGGGCAGGGACAGGGCGGCGATCGTCTGGACGAACTGCAGGACGACGACGACGAGGACGTCGCGGCGGTACGGACGCAGGAAGCGCCGCAGGACGGGCAGGAGCATGTCAGCCTTTCGACCTCACCGGCCGCGCGGGCAGGCCCGTGCGGCGTCGCGTCTCTCGACGCGCCCGGACAGCGTAGGTCCTGCCCCCGACATGCCGGAAGCGGTTTCGCTCAGGGCCGCACGGCGCCGGCGAAGACGCCGGTCGGGTCATACGCCTCCCGCACCCGCGACAGCCGCTCCCGGGTGGCCGGTGGGTAGGCGGCTGATACCGCGGCATCACCGGTCTCGGACAGGAAGTTGACGTAGCTGCCGGTGCCGCGGCGGGCGATGTCGGTCCACCGGCCGGTGAGGTGCTCGGCGCCGCCGCCGAAGGAGACGGCAGTGACGAGAGTCTCTGCGTCTCGGTGGGCGAAGGCGGAGGCGTCGGCCGGGACACGGCCCAGGGCGCCGCCCAGGCCGCGCAGTGAGACCACCGTGCCCGACGCCAGCACCGCGATGTGGGCCGCCGCCGCGTCGTCGAGCTCGGGGAGGAACGCGGTGCGCATCGTGGGGCGCCCGCCCGCCGGGTGGTGCGTGTCGGCGAGGACGTCCGCGTACGGGCGCACCGCCACGTCGCTGCCCAGCACCGGGCCGAGCGTGCGGAACGGGTCGAGGGCCGCGTCGGCCGCCTCCCCCACGAGGCACAGCCCGAGCACCGCCACGGCGGGGCGCCCCTCCGTCGGCGGGACGAGGGTGAGCGTCGTGGTGAGGCGCTCGTCGGCGGCGCGCTGCCGGTCGCGCCAGGCGGTGAGGACGGTGAACGGGTCGTCCAGGGCGAAGGTCACCGTGCCGAAGACGACGTCGGTCACGGGGTGGGCCCGGAAGTCGAACCGGGTGACGACGCCGAGGCCACCGCCGCCGCCACGCAGCGCCCAGAACAGGTCCGGGTGCTTCTCGGGGCTCGCGTGGACCACCGCGCCGCTCGCGGTGACGACCTCGGCGCCGACGAGGTGGTCGACCGCCAGGCCGTAGCGGCGCACCATCCAGCCGATGCCGCCGCCGAGGGTGAGCCCGCCGACGCCGACGCTCGCGGTGTCGCCGGCGGTGAGCCCGAGCCCGTGCGGCCGTAGCGCCTGGGCCACCGCGCCCCAGGTGGCGCCGCCGCCGACCCGCACGAGGCGGGTGGTGGGGTCGACGTCGACGGTGTCGAGCAGGCGCAGGTCGAGGAGCAGCCCGCGGTCCACGGTGGTGAGCCCGGCGATGCTGTGCCCGCCGGCCCGGACGGTGAGCGGCAGCCGGTAGCCGCGGGCGAACCGCACGACCGAGGCCACCTGGGGCGTGAGACGGGGGCGGACCACGAGGTCGGGGCTGCCCTCGCCCGCCGGCGTCGTGGCGGCGAGGACGTACTCGGGGTCGCCGGGCCGCAGGACGCCGTCGGGGATCGTCGCGGAGAGGTGGTCGAGGGGGATCTGCAGGGTCATCGGACGTCTCCTTTCGGGTGCCACCGAGCGTCCTCGCGCAGCACCGGGGCGTCGTCGTCCGCTCGGCGTCACTTCCGTACGCTCCGTGTGCACTCGGGCCGGCGCCGCCGTACGACGCAGGGAGGTGCCCTCGTCTACTCCCTGAGGAGGACGTGGACCGGTCCCCTCGCTCAGTACCCTCCCGCCATGCGGACCGATCGCGGCTGGAAGCGCTTCTACGCCACCGGGTGGCTCGTCTCGGTGCTCATCGGCGCTGCCGCGGTGCACCAGTGGCAGGGCCGGGTGCGGGCGGTCGAGGAGCGGCTGGCGGAAGCGGAGCGCACCCGCGAGGCGGTGGTCCAGCGGGTGGCGGCCGACGAGCGGCTGCGCATCGCCCGCGAGCTTCACGACTCCCTGTCCCACAGCATCTCGGTCATCAAGGTGCAGGCCGGGGTGGCCGTCCACCTGGCCCGCAAACGCGGGCAGGAGGTCCCCGAGGCGCTGGCGGCGATCCAGGAGGCCGCCGGGGACGCCGCCGCCGAGCTGCGCGAGACGCTGCGGGTGCTGCGGCGGGCGGACGAGCGCGGCGAGCCCGTGCGCGGCGTGGACCAGCTGCCCGAGCTCGTCCGCCGCGCCCACGCCACCGGCCTGGACACCCGCCTCGAGGTCACCGGCCGGGCCCGCGACCTGCCGCCGGCGGTGGACGCCGCCGCCTACCGGATCGTCCAGGAGGCGCTGACCAACGTCACCCGGCACGCCCGCGCGAGCACGGCCCGCGTCCAGGTGGACTACCGGCCCGGCTGGGTGGTCGTGCGCGTGGACGACGACGGCGTCGGTCTCGCCGGGGCGCCGGCACACACCGGGCTGGGGCTCGTCGGGATGCGGGAGCGCACCGCGGCGCTCGGCGGCCACCTCGTCGCGGACGGCCGGCCGGGCGGCGGCTTCGCCGTCCGGGCCGAGCTGCCGACCGGGGAGGCGGGATGATCCGGGTCGTGCTGGTGGACGACCAGCCGCTCATCCGCAGCGGGCTGCGCGCGCTGCTCGACGCGGAGGACGACGTCGCCGTCGTCGCCGAGGGCGGGGACGGGCACGAGGCGGTCGCCCTCGCGGTCGAGCACCGACCCGACATCGTCCTGCTCGACATCAAGATGCCGGGGATGGACGGCATCGCGGCGACCCGGGAGATCACCGCCCGGCCCGAGCTCGGGGCGACCCGGGTGGTCATCCTGACGAACTACGGTCTGGACGAGTACGTCTTCACCGCGCTGCGCGCCGGGGCGGCCGGCTTCCTCGTCAAGGACACCGACCCCGCCGACCTGCTCCAGGGTCTGCGGGTGGTGGCCGAGGGGGACGCGCTGCTCTCCCCCGGCGTCACCCGCACCCTGATCAGCGAGTTCGTCGCCCGCCCGACGAGCGCCGTGTCCACCGCGGACCTGCGCTACCTCACCCCGCGCGAGCGGGAGGTGGTCGCGCTCGTGGGGCACGGGCTGAGCAACGCCGAGATCGCCGAGCGGCTCGTCGTCAGCCCGACGACGGCCAAGACCCACGTGAGCCGGGCGATGGCGAAGGTGCACGCCCGCGACCGCGCCCAGCTCGTCGTCTTCGCCTACGAGTCCGGGCTGGTCCAGCCCCGGGAGACGCGGCGCGGCACGACCACCGGGACGTAGTCCGGGCCTCGGCCCGCAGCGAGAGCGGCGAGCGACGGGAAGGACACGACACGCCGACCAGGCCTGTGGTCGCCGTGTCGTGGCCGGCTCAGCCGTGGCCCTCCGGTTCCTCACCCTGCGCGACGTCGGGGTCGACGGTGCTCGGCGGCCCGGCGGTGGGCCCGGGCTGGTTCGCCGAGGGCGGCGGGGCCTGCCGCGGGGCACCGGGGGCCGGTGGGTGCGGGGCCCCGGACGGCGGTGCCGCGGGGGTGCCGGACGGCGGTGGCGGCGCGAAGCGGGCGGTGTCCTCCGGCCGGACGTGGCGCCCGCCGCCCGGCTGCTCGCTCTCGGCCGGCCGCTGCCCACGCTCGGCGGACTCGGAGAAGGGACGTCCGGAGCGTTCACCGGCCGCGGTGGCCTCGGAGGTGGCCTGCCGGGCCTCGCTGCGCGCCTGGGCCAGGGCCTCGTCCGGGTCCTGCAGGCTGGTCTCGGCCAGCCCGGCGGCCATGGACCGGTCGTGGGCGCCGAAGTCCACCTCGGCGGGCGGGCCGGAGTCGTCGTCGTCCGCGCCACCACCGCCGGGTGCCCCGCCGCCGAAGCCGCGGGCGATGGTGCCCAGCGCCGCGGTGAACTCGGTGGGGATGACGAAGAACTTGCTGGAGTCCTTGCTCGCCAGCTCGGGGAGCATCTGCAGGTACTGGTAGGCGAGGAGCTTGGGGTCCGGCTTGCCGCGGTGGATGGCGTCGAAGACCTGGAGGATGGCGCGCGACTCACCCTGCGCCTTGAGGATCGCGGACTGGGCCTCACCCTCGGCGCGCAGGATCGCCGCCTGCTTCTCACCCTCGGCGGTGAGGATCTGGGACTGCTTGACACCCTCGGCGGTGAGGATCGCGGCGCGCCGGTCACGCTCGGCGCGCATCTGCTGCTCCATCGAGCCCTGGACGCTGGCGGGCGGGTCGATCGCCTTGAGCTCCACCCGGTTGACCCGGATGCCCCACCGGCCGGTGGCCTCGTCGAGGACGCCGCGCAGCTGCCCGTTGATCTGGTCGCGGCTGGTGAGCGTCTGCTCCAGGTCCATCGAGCCGATGACGTTCCGCAGCGTCGTCACGGTCAGCTGCTCGATACCGGTGATGTAGTTGGCGATCTCGTAGGTCGC
>NZ_CALGNQ010000155.1 GCF_937958535.1 uncultured Georgenia sp.
AGAAGTAGGTCTGCCCGGAGCGCACAAGCCGGGCGGCGTCCACGGCGAACTCCGGGGTGAGGTCGTCGAGGAGCCCGGACCGGGTGACGGGCTCGCCCTCGCCGACCTGCCGGTCGGGCAGGGCGACCACCGAGGCGTAGGGCAGCACCTGGACCGACTGCCCGAGGAGCGGGGCGATCCGGGCGAAGGGCCGCAGCAGCCGCACGACGGTCTCGGGATCGGCGGAGTCGACGACCGTCATGGTCCGCGCGACCACCTGCCCGCTGCGGGGTGCCCCCATGAGGAGGAAGCTCGTCACCTCGCGGGGCGAGGCCTGGACAGTGGCGGCCCAGCGGGTGAGGAAGCCGGCGGTGTCGTCGGCGTCGTGGACGAGCTGGGCGAAGCCGACGTCGCCGACCTCGTCCGCCCGGAGCTCGAAGGCGGTGGCGATGCCGAAGTTGAACCCTGCGCCCCGCACCGCCCAGAAGAGGTCGGGGTGCTCCTCCTCGCTCGCCCGGACGTGGCTGCCGTCAGCCAGGACGAGCTCGACGGCGCGCACGTGGTCGATGGTGAGCCCGTGGGCGCGGCCGAGGAACCCGATGCCGCCGGTGGTCGCCAGCCCGCCGACGCCGACGCCGCCGTAGTCGCCGGAACTGATCGCCCACCCGTGGGGCTGGAGCGCGGCGGCGACCTCGCCCCACCGCGCGCCCGGCTCGAGGCGCACGAGGCGCTGTGCCTCGTCGAGGACCTCGATGCGGTTCATCCGGGCGAGGTCGATGACGATGCCGCCGTCGTTGGTCGAGCGGCCGCTGATGCCGTGGCCGCCGCTGCGCAGCGAGAGCGGCACGTCGTGCCCGCGGGCGAACGCGAGCGCCTGGGCGACCTCCTCGGCCGTGCCCGGCCGCAGGACGAGGCCCGGGGAGCCGCCGCGCAGGTACGTGGAGCGGACGCGGGCGTAGGCGGCGTCTCCCGGCTCCACCGCACCGTCCGCGAGGGCGGCGGGGACGTCGTCGTAGGCGATGCCGGGGCGGCGGGCGGCGCGCTGGGCGGTGCTGCGCGTGGGCGCAGGCGGGGTGCCGCGGCGCTCCCGTTCCGCCGCGACCGCCGCGCGCAGCGTCGGAACGACGTCGCTTGCGAAGCGGGCGAGCTGGTCGGCGTCGTCGGTGGCCAGGACGACGGTGCCCACGCCGTGCTCGACGACGAGCGGCAGGAGGTCCTCGACCCACCGCTCGGCCGGGCCCTCGAGGAAGCCGCGGTGCGCGGCGGCGACGGTGCCGGTGACGTTGAGGACCCGGCGGACCTCCCGCGGGTCCCGGCCGGCGGCGGTGGCGGCGACGTCGATCATCGCATTGGCGTCGTGCAGGTGCGCGACGGCGGCGGTGCCACCGGGTGCCACCCAGCCCTCGGCGATGCGTCCGACGAGGTCGAGCATGCGCCGCCTGCCCCCGCCGACCCATACCGGGACGTCGTGTGCCGGGGCGGGGCCGCGTGCCGCGCCGGTGAGCCGGTGGCGCTCGCCGCGGTAGGTGAACGGGCTGGGGGCGGCCGCCCGCCAGACGCCGCGCACCACCTCGACGGCCTCCTCCAGGGCGTCGACCGACTCCCCGGGGGTGAGGCGCGGGACGCCCATGGCCTCCATGGCGTCCCAGAAGTGGCCGGCCCCCAGCGCCAGGGTGAGGCGCCCGCCGCTGAGCAGGTCGAGGCTCGCCGCCGCCCGCGCGACGACGGCCGGCGGACGCATCGGCACGTTGAGGACGCTGGGGGCGAGCCGGATGCGGTCGGTGCGGCCGGCGACCCAGCTGAGCAGCGTCCACGTCTCGTGGAACCGCGGCTGGTAGGGGTGGTCCTGGACCGTGACGAGGTCGAGGCCGAGCTCCTCCGCCCGGACCGCGAGGTCGACGGCGCTGTGGGGCGGGTCGTTGCCCGGGGTGACGAAGACGCCGAGCTCGAGCGGGTGGCCGTAGTCCATCAGGCACGCTCCGCGGCAACGACCGCGCGGACCGCCGGGGCGATCTCCTGCCCGAAGGTGGCGAGCGCCGCGGGGTCGTCGCCCCCGAGGATGAAGCCGCTGATGCCGTACTCGAGAACGAGGGCCGCGAGCTGCTCGGCCCACTGCGCGGGTGGGCCGACGAGGAGGCGTTCGGTGCGCTGGGAGGAGAGCCGGCCGCCGATGTTGAGGAGGCGGCGCACTGCGCGCGGCTCGCGGCCGGCGGCGGTGGCCGCCTCGTCGATGGTCGCGTTGGCGTCAGTGATCTGCTGGAGGCTCTTGAGGTAGGCCAGCGAGGGCAGCCAGCCGTCGCCCTTGCGTCCGGTGAGGCGCAGCATGCGCGGCTTGTACGCGCCGATCCACAGGCCGATGTCGTGGGCCGGCGCGGGGCCGCGCTTCGCGCCGTCGAGGCGGTGGTGGGCGCCGTCGACGACGAGCCGCTCCCGGGTGCTGGTGTCCCAGATCCCCCGGATGATGTCGATCGCCTCGCTCAGGGCGTCGACGCTCTGGCCGGGGCTCAGGCGGGGGCCGCCCATCGCCTCGATGGGTCCCCAGAACCCGCCGGCTCCGAGGCCGAGCTCGACCCGCCCGCCGCTGAGCAGGTCGAGGCTGGCGGCGGCGCGGGCGAGGACCGCCGGCGGGCGGAGCGGCACGTTGGCGACGTTGGGGGAGAGCCGGATCCGCTCGGTGCGGGCGGCGACGTAGGACAGCAGCGTCCAGGTGTCGAGGAAGGCGGGCTGGTAGGGGTGGTCCTGGAAGGTTGCGAGGTCGAGGCCCGCGGCCTCCGACGCCCGGGTGAGGGCGACCACTCGGTCCGGCGCGGCGCTGGTCGGGGTGATGAAGGAGCCGAAGAGGAGGTCGTGCCCGTAGTCGGTCATGTCGGGGCAACGCCCCCGCCTCACCGCTATTCCACCGACAGCTCAGTTCCCGGCGACAGCGCACTTCCCGACAGCGTGCGGGGCTACGGTCGGCGGACACCGACGGAGCGGCGGACCCCTCCCGAGCCTCCTGTACCCGCCAGCGCAGCGAGATGGCCGCATGATCCGGAACCCGCCGGACCATGCGGCCACCTCGGGTACTACTGCAGGGTCAGCTGCCGGACCTGCGCAGACGTGACCAGAGGGTCGCGCCGGCGCCTGTCACGACCACCAGCGCCGCGAGCAGCGCAAGCGGCAGGCTGTCGACACCGGTCGTGGGCAGCGAGCCCGACGACGGGGGTGGCGTCCTCCGCGGCGGGGTCGTGGGAGACACCGAGCTGAGGATCGTCACCGTCCCGGTGGCGGACTCGCCGTCACCGGTCGCGGTGACCGTCATCACACCCACGGCTGCACCCTCCGGCACGACGAACGTGTCGGTGAAGGTGCCGTCGTCACGGACGGTGACCTCACGCTCGGCCAGGACCTCGCCGGCGCTGTCGGTGTAGACGACCGTCACCGTCGTTCCCGGCGTGAAGTCCGAGCCGTCGACCGTGACCGTGTCACCGTGCCGGACCTCGTCCGGGGTGACGTCGATGCGTGGATCCTCCCCGCCGTCGTCGTCACCCCCGGCGTCCGGGTCGGTGCCCGCGTCGGGGTCGGTGCCCGCATCGGGGTCAGTCCCCGCATCGGGGTC
>NZ_CALGNQ010000156.1 GCF_937958535.1 uncultured Georgenia sp.
GGGCGGAAACGGGCAGAAACGGTGCCCCGAGTGGGATTCGAACCCACACTGGATCGGGTTTGAGCCGATTGCCTCTGCCGGTTGGGCTATCGGGGCCGTCGAGCGGCCGCCGCCGCCCACCGAGTAGGCTAGCCGTCGTGAGTGAGAACAACGAAGCCGCGACCGAGGCCGCCACAGCGGACGACATCGTCCTCCCCGTGCGCGAGGACGTGCCCAAGGCACCCGCCGGTGACGCTCGCCGCGTCGTCGTCGCCGAGGACGAGACCCTCATCCGTCTCGACATCGTCGAGACGCTGAAGGAGGCCGGCTACGACGTCGTGGGCGAGGCACCCGACGGCGAGACCGCCGTCCGTCTCGTCGGCGAGCTCGAGCCCGACGTCGTCGTCATGGACGTCAAGATGCCGGGCATGGACGGGCTCACGGCGGCGGAGAAGATCATGGAGGACCGCACCTGCGCGGTCGTCATGCTCACCGCCTTCTCCCAGACCGAGCTCGTCGAGCGGGCCCGCGACGCCGGCGCGATGGCCTACGTGGTCAAGCCGTTCACCACGGCCGACCTGCTGCCCGCGCTGGAGATCGCCATCTCGCGCTTCCAGGAGATCAGCTCCCTGGAGTCGGAGATCGCCGACCTCAACGAGCGGTTCGAGACCCGGAAGCGGGTGGACCGCGCCAAGGGGCTGCTCATGACCAAGATGGGGCTCACCGAGCCCGAGGCCTTCCGCTGGATCCAGAAGACCTCGATGGACCGTCGCCTCACCATGCGTGAGGTGGCCGACGCGGTCATCGACCAGGTCGGCGGCAAGTAGCAGGTCGGCGGCCGCCTACGGGCGGTCGACGACCATGCAGGTGAGACGGGCGGTGCACACGCGCCGCCCGTCGTCGTCTGTGATGGCCACCTCGTAGGTGGCGAGCCGGCGGCCGCGGTGCAGGGGCGTCGCCTCGGCTGTCACCCAGCCCGAGGCCACCGCCCGGTGGTGGGTGGCGTTGAGGTCCACCCCGACGGCGCCGCGTCCCTCGCCCGCGTGCAGCGACGCCGCCACCGACGCCACCGTCTCCGCCAGCGCTGCCGACGCCCCGCCGTGCAGCACGCCCACCACCTGGGTGTTGCCCTCGACCGGCATCCGGGCGACCACCCGCTCCGGGCTCGCGCTGAGGAACTCGATGCCGAGCCGCTCGGTGAGGGTGCCGAGCCGGCCCACCGTGGCCTGGAGGTGGAAGAGCAGGTCGCGGTCGGTCATGGCCCCAGCCTGCCACGAGCCGTCCACACCCCCCGGGGCGGCACACTGGAGGCACGGTGGAGCGCGGCGTCGGCGGTGGCCCCTAGGGTTGGGGCGTGAGCACGAGCACCGACCGTCCCCGCCTCCTCGTCATCGACGGCCACTCCATGGCCTACCGGGCCTTCTACGCCCTGCCGGTGGAGAACTTCTCCACCACCACGGGTCAGCCGACGAACGCCGTCTTCGGCTTCACGTCGATGCTCATCAACCTGCTGGCCGGGGAGGAACCCACGCACGTGGCGGTCGCGTTCGACGCCGGACGCACCACCTTCCGCACCGAGCAGTACAGCGAGTACAAGGCCACCCGGGACAAGACCCCCGAACCGTTCCGCGGGCAGGTCGACCTCATCGTCGAGATCCTCGACGCGATGGGCATCCCGTCGCTCACCAAGGACGGCTACGAGGCCGACGACATCATCGCCACCCTCGCCACCCGGGCCGCTGCCGACGGCATGGAGGTGCTCATCTGCTCCGGCGACCGTGACACCTTCCAGCTCGTCAGCGACGACGTCACCGTGCTCTACCCGGTGCGGGGCGTCTCCTCCCTGTCCCGGATGACCCCCGACGCGGTGCGCGAGAAGTACGGCGTGGCGCCGGAGCGCTACCCCGACATCGCCGCCCTGGTCGGCGAGACCAGCGACAACCTGCCCGGCGTGCCCGGCGTGGGGCCCAAGACGGCCGCCAAGTGGGTCGAGACCTACGACGGGCTCGACGGCGTGATCGCCCACGCCGAGCAGATCAAGGGCAAGGCCGGACAGTCGCTGCGCGACCACCTCGAGCAGGTGACGCTCAACCGGAAGATCAACCAGCTGCTCACCGACGTCGAGCTGCCCGTCAAGGTCGACGACCTCCACCGCCGCCCCTTCGACCGCGAGGCGGTGCACTCCGTCTTCGACGCGCTGGAGTTCGCCGTGCTGCGCGAGCGGCTCTTCGCCAGCCTCCCGGCCGAGGCCCCCGCCGAGCCGCAGCCGGTGGACCTCGACGTCACCGCGCTCGGTCCGGGTGAGCTCGCCGGGTGGCTGGAGCCGCGCCGCGCGAGGCTCCTCGGTCTCGACGTCACCGGGCAGGCCGCCCAGGGCACCGGGGACGCCTGGGCGCTGGCCATCGCCGACGACGCCGGCACCGCCGTCTGGCTGGACCTCACCGACATCACCCCCGAGGACGAGGCCGTGCTGGCCGCCTGGCTCGCCGACCCGGACGCCCCCAAGGCGCTGCACGACGCGAAGGACGCCGTGCACGCGCTGGCCGGCCGCGGCCTGGAGCTCGCCGGGATCGCCTTCGACACCGCGATCGCCGCCTACCTGTGCCGACCCGACCAGCGCCGGTACGACCTGTCCGACCTGTCGGTGCGCCACCTGCGGCGTGAGCTGGAGGCGGAGGAGGACTCCGCCGGCCAGGGCATGCTCGTGCTCGACGAGGGCAGCGCCGGGCGGCAGGCGGGCGTCCGCGCCGCCGCCGTGCGGGACCTGGCCACCGTGCTCCAGGGCGAGCTGGAGGACCGCGGCGCCGGCCACCTCCTCGCCGACCTCGAGCTGCCCGTGCTCGGTGTGCTCGCCCGGATGGAGCGTGCCGGCATCGCGGCCGACCTGGAGTACCTGGGCGAGCTGGAGCGGCGCTTCGGCGCGGCCGTGGACGACGCCGCGTCCCGCGCCTACGAGGTCATCGGCCACGAGGTCAACCTCTCCTCCCCGAAGCAGCTCCAGGAGGTGCTCTTCGGTGAGCTCGACATGCCGAAGACCAAGCGCACGAAGACCGGCTACACCACCGACGCCGACGCCCTGGCCGACCTCTACGCCAAGACCGAGCACCCCTTCCTCGCGCACCTGCTCGCGCACCGCGACGCGATCCGGCTGCGGCAGACGGTCGAGGGCCTGCTGCGCTCGGTGGCGCCGGACGGGCGCATCCACACGACCTTCCACCAGACCATCGCGGCCACCGGCCGGCTGAGCTCCACCGACCCCAACCTGCAGAACATCCCGGTGCGCACCGAGGAGGGGCAGCGCATCCGCCGCGGCTTCGTCGTCGGGGAGGGGTACGCCACCCTGATGACCGCCGACTACTCCCAGATCGAGATGCGGATCATGGCGCACCTGTCCGGGGACCCGGGGCTCATCGAGGCCTTCCGCAGCGGGGAGGACCTCCACTCCTACGTCGCCTCACGCGTCTTCGAGGTGCCCACCGACGCGGTCACCGGGGCGATGCGCGCCAAGATCAAGGCGATGAGCTACGGGCTGGCCTACGGGCTGTCCGCCTTCGGCCTGTCCCGGCAGCTGCGCATCGAGGTCGGCGAGGCCCGTGCCCTCATGGAGGACTACTTCGAGCGGTTCGGCGGGGTGCGCGACTACCTGTCCGGCGTCGTGGAGGAGGCCCGCCGCACCGGGTACACCCAGACCATCATGGGTCGGCGCCGCTACCTGCCCGACCTCACCAGCGACAACCGGCAGCGGCGCGACATGGCCGAGCGCATGGCGCTCAACGCCCCGATCCAGGGCAGCGCGGCCGACATCATCAAGGTGGCGATGGTGGGGGTCGACCGCGCGCTGGGGGAGGCCGGCCTGGCCTCCCGGCTGCTGCTCCAGGTGCACGACGAGCTCGTGCTCGAGGTGGCGCCCGGCGAGGAGGAGACGGTCGAGGCGCTGGTGCGCGAGCAGATGGCCGGGGCCGCCGAGCTCCAGGTGCCGCTCGACGTCTCGGTCGGGCGCGGCCGCTCGTGGCACGAGGCGGCGCACTGAGCGCTCACCCGGGCCGGTGGGTGACGAAGATCGCCGTCCCCGGCACGTAGCGCCCGCGCAGCGGCCCCCACCCGCCCCACACCTGTTCGTTGCCGTCCTGCCACTCCGGCTCGACGACGTCGTCCACCACGAGACCGGCCGCCGTCACCTCCCGGACGTGGTCGCCCAGCGTGCGGTGGTACTCGGCGTAGCGCGGTGCACCGGCATCGTCGGTCTCGACGTACGGGGTGCGGTCGAAGTACGAGCGCAGCACCCGCATCCCGCGCGGTGTCGGGTCGTCCGGGAACATCCACCGCACCGGGTGGACGACGGCGAACACCCACCGGCCACCCGGCCGGAGCACGCGCGCCACCTCCCGGTGGACGCGCTCGGCGTCGGGGACGAAGGCGATCGCCCCGAAGGACGTGAAGGCGACGTCCACGCCGGCGTCCGCCACCGGCAGGGCGCGGGCGTCCGCGACGACCGCCGGCACCCGCCGGCCGGTGCGCCGGTCCAGCTCCGCGGACTGCGCGACCATCCCCGGTGCCACGTCGGTGGCGAGCACCCGCGCCCCCCGGCCCACCAGCCAGCGGGAGCACTGCCCGGCGCCCGCCCCGACCTCGAGCACCCGCCGCCCCGCGACCTCCCCGAGCAGCCCGGCCTCCTCCTCGCGCAGCCCCTCCGGGCACCAGCGGAAGTCGGCGTCACCGAGGAAGGCGCCGTGCTCGTCGAGGTACTCCTCGGCGTTCGCGCTCCACCACTGCCCGTTCGCCCGGGCCGCGGCCGCGGCGTCGACCTCCCAGAACCCAGCTCGTCCCATACCCCCATCGTGCCCCGACCGGGACGTGGGTCACGCCGGTGCCCGCGGAGCGGCCGTTAGGCTGGACGAGGCCCTGACCCCGGACGCGAAGGAGACGCTGTGCGAATCGGTCTGCTCACCGGCGGTGGAGACTGTCCCGGCCTCAACGCCGCCATCCGGGCAGTGGTGAAGCACGGTCTGGGCGAGTACGGCTACACCGTCATCGGCTTCCGCAACGGGTGGAAGGGTGTCGCCGAGGGGGACGTGCAGCAGCTCACCCGCAGCGACATCCGCGGGGTCCTCGACACCGGTGGCACCCTGCTGGGCACGGCGCGCTACCACCCGCACACCGTTCAGGGCGGCCTGGAGGCGGTCCACGCCACGCTGGAGGCGGAGCGGATCGACGGCCTGATCTGCATCGGCGGTGACGGCACCCTCCACGCGGCGAGCAAGGTCGCGCAGTCCGGTGTGCCGATCGTCGCCATCCCCAAGACGATCGACAACGACGTCGCCGGCACCGACCGCTCCATCGGCTTCGACACGGCCGTGCACATCGCCACCGAGGCGATCGACCGGATCCACACCACTGCGGAGAGCCACAACCGGGTCATGGTCGTCGAGCTCATGGGCCGGGAGGCCGGGTGGATCGCCGTCCAGGCCGGGATCGCCGGGGGAGCGGAGGTCGTCCTCACCCCCGAGGCCCCGTTCGACATCGACGAGGTCACCCGGCGCCTCAAGCACCGGCACCGGGCCCACGCCTCGTTCTCCATCGTCGTCGTCGCCGAGGGCGCCGTGCCCGCCGAGGGCACCGCGATGGAGTGGGAGACGAAGTACGGCAGCTACGGCGAGATCGTCTCCGGCGCCGTGAGCGAGGCGGTGGCCGCGGAGATCCGGCGCCGCACCGGGTTCGACACCCGCGTCACCGTGCTCGGCCACGTCCAGCGCGGCGGCACCCCGCTGCCCTCCGACCGCATCCTCGGCTCCCGCTTCGGGGTCGCCGCCGTCGACGCCCTTGCGCAGGGCCGTACGGACGTCATGACCGCGCTGCGCGGTGAGGAGGTCGTCCTCGTCCCGCTCGAGGAGGTCGCCGGCAAGGCCAAGCGGGTCCCGCCCGAGCTCATCCGGGTGGCCAACACCCTGGCGTGACCGACGTCGCCCGCGTCCGGTCCGGGCGTTCTTGTCCCGCGTCCGGCGGGACAGTAGACTCACCCGCGGTGACGTGTGCTCGCGGCTGGCGACACCTTGGTGGACGAACAGTTCCGCTGAGCGTGTGGTGGTCGCGGTAGGCGCCCCAATTCCATATCCGCACTATTCCCTGTCCGCATCGGAGTCCGTAACTCTATGACCATCACCACGCCCGCTCAGCCGAGCGCCCCGCAGGTCGCTGTCAACGACATCGGCTCGGCCGAGGAGCTCCTCGCCGCTATCGACGAGACCATCAAGTACTTCAACGATGGGGACATCGTCGAGGGCACCGTCGTCAAGGTCGACCGGGACGAGGTTCTCCTCGACATCGGCTACAAGACCGAGGGCGTCATCCTTTCCCGCGAGCTGTCGATCAAGCACGACGTCGACCCCGACGAGGTCGTCGCCGTCGGTGACAAGATCGAGGCCCTCGTCCTCCAGAAGGAGGACAAGGAGGGCCGGCTGCTGCTGTCCAAGAAGCGCGCCCAGTACGAGCGGGCCTGGGGCACGATCGAGAAGATCAAGGAGGAGGACGGCGTCGTCACCGGCACCGTCATCGAGGTCGTCAAGGGCGGCCTCATCCTCGACATCGGCCTGCGCGGCTTCCTGCCGGCCTCGCTCGTCGAGATGCGCCGCGTCCGCGACCTCCAGCCCTACGTGGGCCGTGAGCTCGAGGCGAAGATCATCGAGCTCGACAAGAACCGCAACAACGTCGTGCTCTCCCGCCGCGCCTGGCTCGAGCAGACCCAGTCCGAGGTGCGCTCCACCTTCCTGCAGACCCTGCAGAAGGGTCAGGTCCGCCAGGGCGTCGTCTCCTCGATCGTCAACTTCGGTGCGTTCGTCGACCTCGGCGGCGTGGACGGTCTCGTCCACGTCTCGGAGCTGTCCTGGAAGCACATCGACCACCCGAGCGAGATCGTCGAGGTCGGCCAGGAGGTCACCGTCGAGGTGCTCGACGTCGACATGGACCGCGAGCGCGTCTCGCTGTCGCTGAAGGCCACCCAGGAGGACCCGTGGCAGGCCTTCGCCCGCACCCACGCCATCGGGCAGGTCGTGCCGGGCAAGGTCACCAAGCTCGTCCCCTTCGGCGCCTTCGTGCGTGTCGAGGACGGCATCGAGGGCCTGGTCCACATCTCCGAACTGGCCGTGCGCCACGTCGAGGTGCCCGAGCAGGTCGCGAAGGTCGGTGACGAGGTCTTCGTCAAGGTCATCGACATCGACCTCGACCGTCGCCGCATCTCGCTGTCCCTCAAGCAGGCCAACGAGGGCGTCGACCCCAACAGCGACGACTTCGACCCGTCGCTCTACGGCATGGCCGCGGAGTACGACGAGCACGGCAACTACAAGTACCCGGAGGGCTTCGACCCCGAGACCAACGAGTGGCTCGAGGGCTACGAGGCGCAGCGGGAGGCCTGGGAGGCGCAGTACGCCGAGGCCCACGCCCGCTGGGAGGCCCACAAGCGCCAGGTCGCGGCTGCGATCGAGGCCGACATCGAGGCCGCCGGCGGCGGCGCGCCGTCCGGTGGGGCCACCACCTACACCTCGGCCCCGGCCGAGGCGACCGGCACCCTCGCCTCGGACGAGGCGCTGGCCGCGCTCCGCGAGAAGCTGACCGGCAACTGACCGGCACACGCTGAACAGGAGGCCCACCACCCGCCACGGGTGGTGGGCCTCCGTCGTTGCTGTGACGGGCCTCATCCCGCCGCCGTGGCCCTGCGGGTTATGGTCGCAGGATGAGCACCGCCTCCTCCCCGAGCATCCGCCAGGAGCGGGTCCGTCACCTCTTCACATCGCGTGAGATGACCGTGACCGCATGGCGCGACATCACCCCCCGTATCCGTCGCCTCACCCTCGCCGGCCCGATGGAGGGGTTCACCAGCCTCGGTCCCGGTGACCACGTCAAGGTCTTCTTCCCCGACCCGGACACCGGGGTGCTCAACGCGCCCCGGGTCGTCGACGGCCGGCTCGAGCGCCCCGAGGGACAGGTCATCGCCCGTGACTACACGCCGCTGGTGAACGAGGCCGGGCAGCTCGAGCTCGACGTCGTGATCCACGGCGACTCCGGCCCCGCCTCCGCCTGGGCCGCGGGTGTCACCGAGGGCGCGCGTATCGTCGTCGCCGGACCGCGGGGCTCCAAGCTCCCGCCGGAGGGCGCCGACTGGTACGTCCTCGCGGGTGACGAGACCGCGCTGCCCGCCATCTCGCGCTGGCTGCGGGTCCTGCCGGCCGACGCCGACGTCACCGTGCTCGCCGAGGTGCAGGACGCCGCCGACGAGGCCTACCTGGCCGAGCTCGGCAGCCCGCACCGGGTCACCTACCTGCACCGCGGCACCGCCGAGCCGGGGACCACCACGCTCATCGCCGACGCGGTGCGTGCCCTGCCCCGTCGTGACGGCGCCGGGTTCTGGTGGCTCGCGGGCGAGGCCCAGTCCCTCGTCCCGGCACGCCGCTACCTGCGCCGTGAGCTCGGCCTGGACGCGGCCGCCGTCGACTGCAGCGGCTACTGGAAGCGAGGCATCGCCGAGCACGACCACCACGCCCCGGTGGACCCGACCGACCCGTGACCACCGTCCTCGTCACCGGGTTCGGTCCCTTCGGCGAGCACCCGGAGAACCCCGCGGGCCGGGCGGTCACGGCACTGGCCGGCCGGTGGACCCCGCCCGGCGGCGTCGAGCTCGTCACCGCCGTGCTCCCCGTCTCCTTCGCCCGGGCCACCGCCGAGGTGGCCGAGCTCGTGGCGCGCCACCGTCCCGGCGTCGTGCTCGGCGTCGGGCTGGCCGCAGGGCGGCAACGTCTCGGGCTCGAGCGCGTCGCGGTCAACCTCGTCGACGCCCGCATCCCCGACGTCGACGGTGCCCAGCCGGTCGACGTCCCGGTGCTCCCCGGACGGCCCACCGCGCTCCTGGCAACCCTCCCGGTGAAGGCCGCGCGCGCTGCGCTCGAGGCCGCCGGACTGCCGGCGGAGCTCTCCCTCTCCGCCGGCAGCTACGTGTGCAACGCCGTCATGTACACCGCCCTGGCCCACGCCGACGACACAGTCCCCACCGGGTTCGTCCACGTCCCGCCGGCCGACGTGCTCCCCGTCGCGGATGTCACCCGGGCGCTGGGCGTCGTCCTGGACACGGTGCTCGCCACCCCGGCCGACGTCGCCGTGCCGGGCGGCACGGAGCACTAGGCTCACCGGCGTGCTGCGTATCGGGCTCACCGGCGGGATCGGTGCCGGGAAGTCGACCGTCGCGCGCGAGCTCGAGCGGCTCGGCGCGGTGGTCATCGACGCCGACGCCCTCGCGCGCGAGGTCGTCGCCCCGGGGACCGCCGGGCTGCGGGCCGTGGCCGCGGAGTTCGGTGACGGCGTGCTCACCCCGGACGGCACGCTCGACCGGGCCGCGCTCAGCCGAGTGGTGTTCGCCGACCCCCACGCCCGGGCACGCCTGGAGGCGATCACCCACCCGCTCATCGCCGTCGAGACCGCCCGCCGCCTCACCGACCTGCCGGAGGACGCCGTCGTCGTCCACGACGTCCCGCTCATCGTGGAGAAGGGCCTGGCCGGCGACTACGACCTCGTCGTCGTCGTGGGGGCGGACGAGGAGGTCCGGCTCGACCGGCTGGTGCGCGACCGCGGGATGAGCCGCCAGGACGCGCTCGCCCGCATCCGGGCGCAGGCTACCGACGAGGAGCGCCGGGCGGTCGCCGACGTGTGGCTGGACAACTCCGGGACACCGGAGGAGCTGCTCGCCCAGGTGCGGGAGCTGTGGCGGGAGCGGCTCGCCCCGGCCGCCGGGCGGACCTCCTAGCCGTCTGCGGCGGACGGCTGTCGAGCGCCGGCATCCTGCCCGTCGCCGGTCTCCTCGTGCCCCGGCGACCCGGGCCGTGCCCCCACGAGCAGCGGGGGAGCGGGGGCCTGGGTGATCCCGGCGGCGGCGTAGGCCTGCTGCTCGTCGAGCGTCTCGTGCTCGAGCAGGGCGGCGACGATCCGGTCGAGCGCCTCCCTGTTCTCACGGAGCAGCCGCCGCGCCTCGTCGTAGCACTCCAGGATGAGGGCGCGCACCTCCTCGTCCACTGTGGCGAGGAGCTGGTCGGAGGCACCGGTGTGCCGGGGGTCGCCCTCGGGCGGGTACACCTGGAGCGGTCCGACCGTGGGGGACATGCCCCAGCGGCCGACCATCTGCCGGGCGATCCCGGTGACGGTCTGCAGGTCGGACTCCGCGCCGGTGGTGATGACACCGAAGATCTCCTGCTCCGCGGCCATCCCTCCCAGTGCCCCGATGATCCGCCCCTTGAGGTAGGCGGCGTCGTAGCCGTACCGGTCGGTCTCCGGGGTGGAGAGGGTGACGCCCAGGGCACGGCCGCGCGGGATGATCGAGATCTTGCGCACGGGGTCGGCACCCGGCTGGAGCATGCCGAGCAGGGCGTGGCCGGCCTCGTGGTAGGCGGTGCGGATCCGCTCCTCCTCCGGCATGACGACGGCCCGCTCGCTGCCGAGCTGCACCTTCTCCAGGGAGATGGCGAAGTCACGGGCGGTGATGGCGTCGGCGTTCCGCTCGGCGGCGAGGATCGCGGCCTCGTTGGCGAGGTTCGCCAGGTCGGCACCGGTCATCCCGGGGGTCGCCTTGGCGATCTGCTCCAGGTCGACGTCGGGGGCGAGCGGCTTGCCGCGGGTGTGGACGCCGAGGATCTGCACGCGGCCGACCTGGTCGGGCGGCGTCACGGTGATCTTCCGGTCGAAGCGGCCGGCCCGGGTGAGCGCCGGGTCGAGCACGTCCGCCCGGTTCGTCGCCGCGATGACGACGACGCCCTCGGTCCCGGTGAAGCCGTCCATCTCGGTGAGGATCTGGTTGAGCGTCTGCTCCTGCTCGGAGTTGGTCCCCACCGAGCGGGTGCCGGAGCGGGCGCGACCGATCGTGTCGATCTCGTCGATGAAGATGATCGACGGTGCCACCTTCCGGGCCTCCTCGAAGAGCTGGCGCACCCGCTGGGCGCCCACACCCACGATCATCTCGATGAACTCGGCGGCGCTGGCGGAGAAGAACGGCACGCCGGCCTCACCGGCGGTGGCACGGGCGATGAGGGTCTTGCCGGTGCCGGGTGGGCCCTCGAGGAGGAGACCCTTGGGCAGCTTGGCGCCCAGCCGGGTGTAGCGCTCGGGCTCCCGGAGGAAGGAGACCACCTGGGTGAGCTCGGCCTTCACCTCGTCGATACCGGCGACGTCGTCGAAGTTGACCCGCACCGACTCCGGGGCGACGGGCTTGACCTTCTTCCCGCCCCCGAGCAGCCCGCCGCCGAGCCCCTCGCCGCGCATCATCTTCGCCTGCCGGCGGAAGATCCAGACCCAGAACAGGATGATGACGGCGAGCGGGAGGAGCGAGATGAGGAGGTTGGCGAAGGTGCCGCGCTCCTCGACGATCGGGGTCGCCTGGACGACGGCGCCGTTCTTCTCCAGGTCGGCGAGGAGGTCGTCCTGGGCGAAGGTGGGCCGCTCCGTCTCGAACTCCTGGTAGGTGCCCGCGCCGTCGGGCACGGGTGCCGACTCGCTCAGGACACCCTCGATCGAGTCGCCGCGGGTGTAGACGCGCTCGACGTTCCCCTGCTCCACCTGCTCACGGAACTCGGTGTAGGAGATCGTCGTCAGCCGGGCGGAGGAGACGTCCTGGAAGGTGGTGAGACCGAAGAGCAGGAACCAGCCCAGCACCACCCACAGGACGATGCGTCCCCACCGGGGACCGTCCGGCTGCTCCGTCCGGTCGGGCAGCCCCTCGGTCCGCCACGGTGGCGGCGGTGGCTGCTCCTCGGACCTGCGGCGGGACTGCCCCTTGGGGGGTCGGCTCGACTCGCTCATCACTCGGCTCCCGGTTCGACTTCATCTGTCAACCTACGCCGAACCGGTGGTGGCCCGCCCGGGCGTCGTGTCCGCCCGTCGCGAAGTCAGGGGCCCGCCCCGCACGATGTCACCGGTGCGACGTACCGTTGTGCCATGCGTCCCGTCACCGATCTCCAGCGGTCCGTCGCTCCGATCGAGGTGGTCTCCGACTACACCCCCTCCGGTGACCAGCCCGCCGCCATCGCCGAGCTCGCCGCGCGGATCCAGGCGGGGGAGAAGGACGTCGTGCTCCTGGGGGCCACGGGTACCGGCAAGTCGGCGACCACGGCCTGGCTCATCGAGAAGGTGCAGCGGCCCACGCTCGTCATGGCGCCGAACAAGACCCTCGCCGCGCAGCTGGCCACCGAGTTCCGCGAGCTGCTGCCGAACAACGCGGTGGAGTACTTCGTCTCGTACTACGACTACTACCAGCCCGAGGCGTACGTGCCCAGCACGGACACCTTCATCGAGAAGGACTCCTCGATCAACGACGAGGTCGAGCGGCTGCGCCACTCGGCCACCAACAGCCTGCTCACCCGGCGCGACGTCGTCGTCGTGGCCTCCGTGTCGTGCATCTACGGTCTGGGGACCCCGCAGGAGTACGTCGACCGGATGGTCCAGCTCAGGGTCGGTGACGTCGTCGACCGCGACGACCTGCTGCGCCAGTTCGTCCAGATGCAGTACACCCGCAACGACCTTGCCTTCACCCGCGGCACCTTCCGGGTGCGCGGTGACACGGTGGAGATCATCCCGGTGTACGAGGAGCTCGCCATCCGGATCGAGATGTTCGGTGACGAGATCGAGGCGCTGTACACCCTGCACCCGCTCACCGGCGACGTCATCCGGCGGGAGGAGGCCGTCCACCTCTTCCCCGCGAGCCACTACGTCGCCGGCCCCGAGCGCATGGAGCGGGCCATCGCCTCGATCGAGGGGGAGCTGGCGGAGCGGCTCGCCGAGCTGGAGTCCCAGGGCAAGCTGCTCGAGGCGCAGCGGTTGCGCATGCGCACCACCTACGACATCGAGATGATGCGCCAGATCGGCACGTGCTCCGGCATCGAGAACTACTCCCGGCACATCGACGGCCGTGGCCCGGGCAGCCCGCCGAACACGCTGCTCGACTACTTCCCGGAGGACTTCCTCCTCGTCATCGACGAGTCCCACGTCACCGTGCCGCAGATCGGGGCGATGTACGAGGGCGACATGTCGCGCAAGCGCACCCTCGTCGAGCACGGCTTCCGGCTGCCCAGTGCAATGGACAACCGGCCGCTGCGGTGGGAGGAGTTCCTCGAGCGGATCGGGCAGACGGTCTACCTCTCGGCCACGCCCGGGCCCTACGAGCTGTCCCAGTCCGACGGCGTGGTGGAGCAGATCATCCGTCCCACCGGGCTCGTCGACCCGAGGGTCGTCGTCAAGCAGACCGAGGGGCAGATCGACGACCTCCTCCACGAGATCCGGCTGCGCGTCGAGCGCGACGAGCGGGTGCTCGTCACGACGTTGACGAAGAAGATGGCCGAGGACCTCACCGACTATCTGCTCGAGCGCGGGGTCAAGGTGCAGTACCTCCACTCCGAGGTGGACACGCTGCGCCGGGTCGAGCTGCTGCGCGAGCTGCGCACCGGCACCACCGACGTCCTCGTCGGCATCAACCTGCTCCGTGAGGGCCTGGACCTGCCCGAGGTGTCCCTCGTCGCCATCCTCGACGCCGACAAGCAGGGTTTCCTCCGCTCGGCCACCTCGCTCATCCAGACCATCGGCCGCGCCGCCCGGAACGTCTCGGGCGAGGTGCACATGTACGCCGACGAGGTCACCGAGGCGATGGCGGCGGCGATCGAGGAGACCAACCGCCGGCGCGAGAAGCAGCTGGCCTACAACCGCGAGCACGGCATCGACCCCACGCCGCTGCGCAAGCGCATCGCCGACGTCACCGACATGCTCGCCCGGGAGGCGGTCGACACCGCCGAGCTCCTCGAGGGCGGCTACCGCGGCGCCGGGAAGGGACCGGGGACCAAGGAGCGCAAGGTCACCGGCACCGCGCTGCGGGAGCGGCTCGGCACCGCCGCCGCCAGCGACCTCGCCGACCTCATCCACCAGCTCAACGACCAGATGCTGGCCGCCGCCGAGGAGCTGCAGTTCGAGCTGGCGGCCCGGCTGCGCGACGAGATCGCCGACCTGAAGAAGGAGCTGCGGCAGATGCAGGCGGCCCAGTAGGCGGCTGCCGGGCGGGCGTGACGCAGGACTCACGGCGCCCATGCGTGCCGGCGGGTCCGATATGTCGTAGGGTGCTCCGCGGAGGGGAGTACTCCCCAACGGTGGTGTCGTCAGTACGGCGGGTCAGTGCCCGCTCGGTGCCACCGGCGCCCGAGGTGCGGGGGTAGCTGCCGCGCCGGGCGCGGAGGAGACCTCCGGTACTTCGACCTACGTACCGGAGGCACAGTGGAAGTCCACGCGCTCGGCTGGATCGTCCTCATCGGGATCATCGTGGCGATGATCACCGTCGACATCGTCGGCCACGTCCGCACCCCGCACGCGCCGACGATGAGGGAGGCGGCGTGGTGGTCGGTCGCCTACGTCGCCATGGCCCTCGTCTTCGGCGTCATCGTGCTGTGGGTGTGGGGGCCCGGCTACGGGCTGGAGTACTTCTCCGGCTACGTCACCGAGAAGAGCCTGTCCGTCGACAACCTCTTCGTCTTCGTCATCATCATCGCGGCGTTCCGGGTACCACGGAACTACCAACAGGAGGTCCTCCTCGCGGGGATCGTCATCGCCATCGTGCTCCGCGGTGTCTTCATCGCGCTGGGTGCCGCCGCCATCGAGAACTTCTCCTGGGTGTTCTACCTCTTCGGTGCCTTCCTCATCTGGACCGCGATCTCCCAGGCCCGGCAGGGCCTGGAGACAGCGGGCGACGACGAGGAGTACCACGAGACCGGCTTCGTGCGGCTGGTGCGCCGCTTCTTCCCGGTGACCGACAGCTACGTCGGCGGCAAGCTCGTGGCGAAGCAGGACGGCAAGCGGATGATCACGCCGATGCTCCTCGCGATCCTCGCCATCGGCAGCGCGGACATCCTCTTCGCCGTCGACTCCATCCCGGCGATCTTCGGGCTCACCCAGGAGCCGTACCTCGTCTTCGCGGCCAACGCCTTCTCCCTCCTGGGGCTGCGCCAGCTGTACTTCCTCATCGACGGCCTGCTCGCCAAGCTCGTCTACCTCCACTACGGGCTGGCGGCGATCCTCGGCTTCATCGGCATCAAGCTCGTCATCCACGCGCTGCACACCAACGAGCTGCCGTTCATCAACGGCGGCGAGGAGTGGC